>JANWJK010000125.1 GCA_025452005.1 Acetobacteraceae bacterium
GCACAGAAGCCGAGCCCAGCCTGATCCACTTCTATCGCCAGCAGGCGGCACTGCTGGCGGATTCGGCGAAGCGCGCCGGCGTCGATGGCGCCGATCGCCGTGCCGCGACCGCGCGGCGTCTGGAGACGATCACCTACGAGGAGGCTCTGAAGGGCACGGTGCTGATCGGCTCGCCAGGCTCCGTCGCCCGGCGTCTGGAGGAGTTGCGGCAGGAACTGGGACTGGATGGCGTGCTGATGGAGCTGAACTGTGGCGGCAGGATCCCGCACGAGAATGTCATGACCGCGCTGCGGCTGTTGTGCCAAGAGGTCATGCCGAAGTTCCACTGAGCGACGCAGCCTCGCCGTTGACCGCGATGACGCGGTTGCGTCCTAGCCGCTTCGCCTCATAGAGCGCGACGTCGGCACGGCGCAGCAGTCCATCGCCCGGCTCGCCTGCCGCCCGCTCGGCCACGCCGAAACTCGCCGTGATCGGTTCAGGCAGAGGCTCGATGCGCAAGGCGGCGACAACCTCTCGGATGCGTTCGGCGATGGCGGTGGCGACTTCAAGAGAGGTTGTCGGCATCAGCACGACAAACTCCTCCCCGCCGAAGCGCGCCACGATATCGGTTGCCCGCGTGCGTCGGCGCAGCACGTCACCGAACGAGGCGAGAACCTTGTCGCCGGCCTCGTGCCCGTGCGTGTCGTTGACCCGCTTGAAGTGGTCGAGGTCGGCCATGAATGCACAGAGGCTCCCGCCCGAACGATCGGCGCGGCTGACCTCCATTGCCAGCGCCTGTTCGAGCCGGCGACGATTGCCGACGCCGGTCAACGGATCGGTCAGCGAAGCGGCGACGATTTGCGCCTCGCGCTGCTGCAGCTTGAGATTGATCTGGGCAAGTTCGAGTTGCGCGTTGGCGTAGTCGTGGTTGAGCGCGAGTACCGTATCGTAGAGTTGTTCCAGTTCCGCGATATCGTGTTCGGCAAGCACGTGCAGCCGATGGTCCACCCGCCACACGCGGCCGTGCAGAGAGCGTAACCGTCCCAGACGATCGCCTATCGTCATCAGTCCTCGATGAGCCTGCCCAGCGGGGTCCGCCTGCACACGCTTCAGGGTCGCAAAATCCGGCTGAATGAAGAACTGCGGAATGCGGGCGCCGATATGCCGCAATCCGTCCGTGGCGATAAGCCGCAGGAAACCGGCATTCGCCTCGAGCAGCGTGCCGTCTTCGTCCAAGGCCGCCGCGGCGATCGCGAGCATCGGCTCCAGTTCGGACGAATACCACGCCACAAGCTGTCAGACGCCAACAAGACGGGCGGCCGTGTCGACCGCAGCCACCGCATCAGCGCTGAAGTCATCCGCACCTACCATGTCTGCCAGACGGCTGAAGCGGTTGATGGCAAGTCCGCCGATGATAACGGCTGGTCGCGCACTGCCGAAACGCTCAGCCAGTTGCGCGATCACCGCCTTGGCAACTGGCAACTGGTGTGCGAACGCCACCGATAGTCCTATCAGGTGCGGTGTCCACTCGGCGGCCTGCCGAATGATCGCCACGGTAGGCACATCCGCACCGAGATACTGCACATCCCAACCGGTGAGTTGAAATGCATCCGCCACCATGCGAAGACCCACGGCGTGATGGTTGCCTGCGACGCAGGCCAGCAGCACCCGCCTGTCGATCGCCGCCGGCGGAGGTGAGCGCAGCAGACCCACGGTCATTATCGACAGCGCAAGGGCGGTCGCCATGTGCTCCTTTGCGACCGACACGCGGTTGGTCTGCCATTCCTCGCCGATATGGTACAGCGAAGGCTGGATAACGTGCAGCTCGATGTCGACGAGGCTGTGGCCACTGTCGATACAGCGATGCACGACGGCCAATGCCTCGCGTTGACAGCCGGCAAGCAGCGCCACCTCGAATGGCGTTGCCTCCGGCCACGGATCGACCGGTGCCAGCGGCGGAGCCGTGTTTCCCTCGATTTCCGCATTCAGAAATTGCGTCCGCGCCGCGTGCAGCGCGCCGATCACCGAACCGCCATCCGCGGCATCCATATGCTCGGCGAAGAACTCACCGAACAGGTCAAGTGACTGCGCTATGTGGTCAACCGGTATTGCCCGCGCCGCGAGCACGCCGCTCAACCAGCATAGGTAATCCACCATCGGTTGCAGCAAACCGAACTCCAGGACCGGCTGCAGAAATTGGAGGTGAAATGCGAGGTCCTCGCTGCATGCAGTGCGCCCTCGGCTGCCGAATTGCTCATAGATCGAGCCGTGGGTCGCGTAGAGGCGCTCGGTCACCGCGTTGACCGCCTCGATTTGCAGCAGCCGAAACCTCTGCAATCCCTCCGACCCCAGCAATTTCATTCCGGCGTCCATCTAATCGGCAAACACCTCGAAGAGCCGCACGTTGGCGCTGCCCGGCACCAACTTGAGTCCCTTGGGGATGCCCTTGTGCGATTCGTGGTAGTCGTGGCTTCGGTGCCAGGTCCGATAGCTCTGCTCGTCGCGCCAGTGCGTCACCAGCCAGACCTCATTGGGACCGTCGATCGGACACATCACCTGCATACTCAAAAACCCCGGCGCGTCGTCGACGAGGCGCGGCCGATTCCGGAAGGCTGTCCGCACTGCATCCGATTTATCGTTGGCAACAGTGAATCGGCTCAACGCGACGAACATCCAACCTCCACCCACCTGACTGGCTGGCTGGCGGCGCCATGGGCACAATCCGGCGTGGCTACTCTGGCAGATCGGGGCAGCGAAAAGGTTAATGGGCGTAGCGTGACGCTACGGCACCATCGCTCCCTGCGCATTCACGTACAGCGCATAGACCGACGTGCTGGCGCACATGAACAGCCGGTCCTTCTTCCTGCCGCCGAAGCAGAGATTGGCGCAACCTTCCGGCAGGTGGATCCTGCCGATCAGGTCGCCGTTGGGCGCATAGCAGCGCACCCCGTCCTCGGACGGATCGGCCCAGCCCATCGAACACCAGACATTCCCGTCGATGTCGGTGCGCAGCCCGTCGGTCATGCCTGGCGCAAAGTCTGCGGCGAACACCCGCCCGTTGCGCAGCCGCGCGCCGTCGACCTCAAACACGCGGATATGTGCCGGCCCGCCATGCGAGATGCCGGAATCCACCACATAGAGCCGCTGCTCATCGGGCGAGAAGCAAAGCCCGTTCGGGCGGACGAAATCATCCGCCACCACGCCGGCGGCGCCGCTCGACGGATCCAGGCGGTACACGTTGCGCGGCAGTTCAGCTGCTGCCTTGTGGCCTTCATACGGACCGTCGATGCCGTAGCCTGGATCGGTGAACCACACCGTCCCATCCGATGCCACGACCACATCGTTCGGCGCATTGAGCGGCTTGCCCTCGAACCGGTCGATCAGCACGGTGATCCGACCGTCGTGCTCCGTCCGCGTCACCCGCCGCGTATCGTGTTCGCAGGTGATGAGCCGACCTTCGCGATCCCGTGTGTTGCCGTTGGCGTAGTGCGATGGTGCGCGGAACACCGACAGGTGCCCGTCCTCCTCCAGCCAGCGCATCATCCGATTGTTGGGTATGTCGCTGAAGATCAGGTAGCCGCCATCGCGGAAATACACCGGTCCTTCCGCCCAGCGGAAACCGGTGGCGATGCGCTCGATCGCCGCATTGCCTTGCTTGTACATAAAGCGCGGATCCAGCCGCTCGATCCTCGGATCGGGGTAGCGCGTGTCGGGCAGGTTGCCGAGTGGCAGCGACATGGTGCCTCCAAAGTATCGCCAGAAACCAGTTGCCCCGCAGGCCCGTGCCGTGTCACGCTGCACCGCAGCATCCCGCGGGGAGACCGGGATTCGCCGCGGGAGGAGACAGCCGGAAGCAGCTCTCGAACGCAACAGGGGAGTGTGCCCGATGCTGGACAAGCCCACCGCCAATGCATTCTCGCACGTCAAGCCCGGCGACACGCCCTGGGTGGGCGAAGGGCTGCGCGACTTCTTCCTGTATCGCGACCTGGGGGTTGCCGCCGCCACCGGCGGACGCGTGCTGGCGCAACTGGTGAAGGCCAACAGCCCACCGGAGGAAGGCACCGGCTGGCATCAGCATGTCGCCGACTTCCATATCGTGATCATGCTGAAGGGCTGGGCGCGGTTCATGTACGAAGGCAAGGAACACCTTGTCGCGGCCGGCGATTGCGTGCACCAGCGGCCGGGCATCACCCATTACCTGTTCGACTACTCGCCGGACATGGAATACCTCGAGGTGGTCGGGCCGGCTGACTTCAAGACGCTGGATGTCGAAGGGCCATGCCCGGTGCCGGCGCCGACCCCATGGGCGAAGATCGCCTGAGCATCAGAACTCGACCTCCAGTTCGTCGATCTGCTCCGGTTCGAGCCGTGCCGCGGCGACCCACTCGGCCAGGTCCGGCCAGACCCAGACATGCGCGCAATACGCCGCGCAGACAGGATCAGGCTGCACGGCGTAGCTGTGAAACCGCGCGACCACCGGGGCATACATGGCATCCGCCACCGTCGGCGTCCGGCCGAACAGCCACGGGCCCTTCCATGTGCCCAGGCATTCGCGCCAGATCTCGGTGATGCGGTCGATGTCTGCCTGTGCCGCAGACCAGATGGCGGTGCGCCGGCCCTCGGTGCGCAGGTTCATCGGCAGCGACGACCGCAACGCGGAAAAGCCCGAATGCATCTCGCCCGAGATCGAGCGGCATCGCGCGCGCCATGCGATCGCCCGGATACATCCCGGCCTTCGGGGACACTTCGTGCAGGTATTCGGCGATCGCCAGCGTGTCCCACACTGTCACCCCGTCATGCACCAGGCACGGCACGCGGATCGACGAGGCGCGCAGCAGCAGTTCGGCTCGGGTGTTGGGATCGTCGGACGCGACCACCCGCTCCTCGAAGTCGATGCGGGCCAGCCGGGCGAGCAGGAAGCCGCGCAACGACCATGACGAGTAGTTCTTGCTGCTGATCAGGAGCGTCGCCATGTTGCTTATCCTTATCGACCGGCCCATGCTGCGCCGCAATATAACCCCCGAACGTGCCCGCTCGACAACCGTATGAACGCTGCAACCGCCGGTCGATGATGTATCAGCTCTATCAGGCGCAGGCGGACCTGCTGTTGCCGCTGCGTCAATTCGCCCGGTTCGGCGCATTCGTGACGCGACTGGCCGATTGCGGCGCCTGCACGCCGCCGCTGATGCGGCAGATCGCGGCCGGACTGACCTTGTTCGCCGAGGCGCGTCTCACGCATCACCGGCCATCCTTCGGCATCGATGTCGTGCCGGTGGACGGACAGGCAACAGCGGTGGCCGAGGAATCGGCCGACGACACGCCGTTCGGCACGCTGCTGCATTTCCGCAAGGACCATTCGGTCGTGCAGCCGCGCGTCCTTCTGGTCGCGCCCATGTCCGGCCACTTCGCCACCCTGCTGCGTGGCACAGTCCGGGTGATGCTGCCGGAACATGACCTCTACGTCACCGACTGGAAGAACGCGCGCGATGTGCCGTTGGCCGAGGGGCGCTTCGGTCTGGACGAGTTCGTCGACCACATCATCCGTTTCCTGCGGATCATGGGACCTGGCAGTCACGTCGTCGCCGTGTGCCAACCCGCGGTGCCCGCGCTGGCCGCCGCCGCGGTGATGGCGGAGGCCGGCGACCCGGCGCTCCCGCGCAGCATGACGCTGATGGCGGGACCGATCGACGCACGGGTGAATCCGACCAAGGTCAACGAGCTCGCCATGTCGCGGCCGATCGAATGGTTCGAGCGGCATCTGATCAGTGCGGTGCCCTGGCGCTTCCCTGGCGCGTTCCGCCATGTCTATCCGGGATTCGTGCAGCTTTCCGCCTTCATGAGCATGAACCTGCATCGGCATATCGATGCGCATGTTGGCCAGTTCCGCAGCCTGGTCGGCGGCGATCACATCAGTGCGGAAGCGCATCGCAAGTTCTACGACGAGTACGGCGCGGTGATGGATCTGCCGGCGGAGTTCTACCTCGAGACCGTGCAGCGGGTATTCCAGGAGCACAACCTGCCGCGCGGTGTACTGACCTGGCACGGCGAGACGGTGCGGCCCGCGGCGATACGCCGGATGGGTCTGTTGACGGTGGAAGGCGAGCGCGACGACATCTGCGCGATCGGCCAGACCATGGCGGCGCTCGACCTGTGCAGCCGCATCCCGGTCAACCTGAAGCAGGAGCACCTGCAGACCGGCGTGGGGCACTACGGCGTGTTCAGTGGCCGGCGCTGGGCGGCGGAGGTCTATCCGCGCGTGCGCGAGATGATCCAGGTCATGAACTGAGGCCCATTGGCGTCAGCCGGGCGGCAGCATCCTTCCCAGTGGTCTCCCGGCGAACAGATGCACGTGGAAATGCGGCACTTCCTGGCCGCTGTGCTCGCCCATATTGGCGAGCAGTCGATAGCCCTGCGCCTCGAGCCCGAGGTCCTTCGCCACCTTGCCGATGGCACGCATGAATCCGGCGATTTCGTCGGCGCTCGCGCTGACGCTGAAGTCGGCGAACGACACATATTTGCCCTTCGGGATCACCAGTACGTGCACCGGCGCCTGCGGGCTGATGTCGTGGAACGCCAGCGCCCATTGGTCCTCGTATACCGTCCGGTTGGGAATCTCTCCGCGCAGGATGCGGGCGAAGATGTTGGTGTCGTCGTAAGGCGGCAGGCCGCTGACAGCCATGGCTGGTCTCCGCTTCGGGTCAGGGGATTTTCGTCGTCTCCAGCCCGAACGCAACCGGCAGGTTTTTGGCGCGCGCCGCCTTCTCGGCGATGCCGCTGATGCCCTCGCGACGCTTCAGTTCGTCCCATACCTCCTGTGGCCGGATACCACGGGCGACCCACAGCACGATCAGATGGTAGAGTACATCGGCACTCTCGGCGACCACGGCGTCGCGATTGCCGGCGACCGCCTCGATCAGGCATTCGACCGATTCTTCGCCGAATTTCTGCGCCACCTTGGCGGTGCCGCGCGACAGGAGACGCGCCGAATGGCTCACCGCGGGATCGGCGGTGCGGCGGCTCGAGACCACCGACCACAGCCGGTCCAGCACAGACGCCGCCGGGCCGATCGCCAGTGGCGGCGGCGGTCGCGGCACCTCGGCGGTCTCGGTGGCGACGCCAGCGCGCTTGCCCGGCTTGCGCAGCTTTTTTGCAACGAGCAGCTTCTTCGGCTTCGGCTCGGGCCTTCTTTTGCCTGACTTGGCCACGCCGCCGTCTTCTCAGGCCGCCTGGCGCGGCAGGCGGACCGGCAAGCCGGCCGCATGCAATGCCGCCTTCACCCGGGCAATTGTGAATGTGCCGAAGTGGAATACGGTGGCGGCCAGCAGGCCGGTGGCACCCGCCTGTGCCCCCTCGACGAAATGCTGCAGCGTGCCGACGCCGCCAGAGGCGATCACCGGTAGCCGCACCGCGCCACACACGGCGTGCAGCAGGTCGAGGTCGAAGCCGTGGCCGGTGCCGTCGCGGTCCATGCTGGTCAACAGGATCTCACCGGCACCAAGCTCGGCTACCCGACGGCACCAGCCCACGGCATCGATGCCGGTGGGGCGGCGCCCGCCATGGGTGAACACCTCCCATCGACCAGGCGCGGACTGCTTCGCGTCCACCGCAACCACCACGCATTGGCTGCCGAATTTCTGCGCCGCCTCGCGCACCAGATCGGGCCGCGCCACGGCTGCCGAGTTGACGCTGCACTTGTCGGTGCCCGCCAATAGCAGCCGGCGCATGTCCTCGGTGGAGCGGATGCCGCCGCCGACGGTCAGCGGCAGAAAGACCCGCGCGGCGGTGCGCGACACAACGTCCAGGATCGTGTCGCGATTCTCGTGGCTGGCGGTGATGTCGAGGAAGCAGAGTTCATCCGCGCCGGCCGCGTCGTACAGCGCGGCCTGCTCAACCGGATCGCCGGCGTCACGGAGCGACACGAAGTTGACTCCCTTGACCACGCGGCCGTCCTTCACGTCCAGGCAGGGAATGACACGTAACTTCAACATTCTGCTGCTTCTTAGAATAGCGGAGCGCAGGCATGGCAAGCTTCTTGTGCATGCCGGCTGCCCGACGCCGTCGGTGGATCACGGATGTGTGAAGGGCCTCGTCCGGATCAGATGAGTCATTCCGCTGCCAGCAATTCCAGTGCCAGCCTGGGGTCGACTCGCCCATCGTACAACGCCCGGCCGACGATGACTCCCTCGATCCGTGTTCCCACGGCAGCCTGGCGAAGATCGATCAGGTCCTGAGCCCCGCCGACACCGCCGGAGGCGATCACCGGCGTCGCGATCGATGCTGCCAGCGCCGTTGTCTGCCCCAGGTTGAGCCCGCTCAGCATGCCGTCCCGGCCGATGTCGGTATAGACGATCGCGGCCACTCCGGCGTCCGCGAACGACAATGCAAGGTCCCGCGCGTCGGCCGATGAGGTCTCAGCCCAGCCTTCGGTTGCGACCTTGCCGTCGCGCGCGTCGATGCCGACCACGATGCGGCCCGGAAAGGCGCGGCAGGCCTCGCGCACGAGGGTGGGGTTTTTCACGGCGGCACTGCCGAGGATCACGCGGCGGATGCCGGCGGCGAGCCAGGAATCGATACCCGCCATGTCGCGGATGCCACCGCCGAGTTGCACCGGGATCGTGACGGTGTCCAGGATCGCGGCAACCGCCCCGCCGTTCACCGACTTTCCGGCGAACGCCCCGTCGAGATCGACGACGTGCAGCCAGGTGAAACCGGCGTCCTGCCAGGCACGCGCCTGACCCGCCGGATCCGACGAATAGACCGTGGCATCATCCATCGCGCCGCGACGCAGGCGCACGCACTGGCCGTCCTTCAGGTCGATCGCGGGGTAGAGGGTAAGGGCCACTACCAGGACGTCCCGGTCACGCCCCGTTCTGCGCACGCCTGGTGCCGGGCCGGCGCAACCGCTTGCTATAGAAGAAGCCCCGCACCGCCTGGCCGCGCACGAAGGCGTAATCCGGGTGCACGCCCCAGCGCTCGAAGCCGAGAGTCTCGTAGAGACGAATCGCAGCCTCCTGCGTCTCGCGCACGTCCAGGTTCAGCACGTGATACCCGAGTTCCCGCGCGCGGTCCTCCACGGCGATGGTGAGCATGCGCGCCAGGCCATGGCCGCGCGCGTAGGGCGCGATGTAAGCGTGCATGAGCTGAGCGGCGTGTCCCTGCGCCTCGTTGTTGCGAGGCGGGCGCACGAGATGCGCAGAACCCACTACGAGGCCGTCCAGCCGCGCGATGAACAGTTCCCGCTCCGGCACCAGCAGCACGCCGCGGAAATAGGTCTCCAGCGCCATGATGCCCGGCGGGTTCACCCAGCCGAACCCTCCGCCGTCAATGATCGCCGCCGAGGTCGCCTCGCACAGCGAGTGCAGGTCCTCCTCGGTGAACTCGGTGACGCGCTCGACCAGGCGCTGCGCGGCGAGCGGGGGTGCTTCGTCGGCCATCGCTCAGGGTGTCCAGCGCAGGAAGTTGCTGAGAATGCGGATGCCGACCTCCTGGCTCTTCTCGACGTGGAACTGCGTGCCGGCGCGGTTGCCGGACGCGACGACCGCCACCACCGGCCCACCATAGTCGGTGATGGCGATCGCTTGGCGTGGATCGCCGCGGACCAGCGCATAGCTATGCACAAAGTACACGTGGTCGCCCGGCGCCAGTCCATCAAGCAGTTTGTGACTCGCCGGAACGAAATCCAGGGAATTCCACCCCATCTGCGGCAGCCGCAGCCCGGTGGCCTCCATCTCGGCGATCTCGCCGTCGATCCACCCGAAGCCCGGCGTGATCTCGTGCTCCAGTCCGCGCTCGGCCATGAGCTGCATGCCGACGCAAATGCCGAGAAACGGTGCGCCGGCATTGGTCGCGCGCTCGATTGCCTGGCGCATGCCGGCGACAGCTTCCAGCCCGCGCGCGCAGTCGGCGAAGGCGCCCTGTCCCGGCAGCACGATCCGGTCCGCCCGAGAGACGTAGTCGGGGTCCGCAGTCACCCGCACCTCGGCATCGAGCCCGGCACGCTCGGCTGCCAGCACGAGCGCTCGTGAGGCAGATGTCAGGTTGCCGCTGCCATAATCCACGACCGCAACCTTCACCGCGCCGCCTCCGGCGGCAGAAAACCGCCCCTCAGGTCAGGCCGGCGTTCCAGGAGACGCCCAAGCGCCTCCAGTTCGTTGCGAGCCACCACGACCTGGGCGAGCAGATAGCCGCGATGCTCGAGCGACCAGCGGCGCAGATCGTGGCCGGATAGGCCGAGCAGCACGATCAGCGCCGCCAGCAACGCGGCCGAGACGCCGTCCCGCGTCAGGACGATGATGAGCACCCAGGCGACCAGCGTCAGTACCGTGGCGATCCAGGCGCGATGCGCCGCGAGCCACAGCGGGCCGAAGATCAGCGCGCCCCAACTGAACCCCTCGCGCACCAGCACGGGAGCGGCGCCCCCACGGATATGCACCGTCCAGAACTTCACAGCATGCCCTTGGTCGAAGGGACCGCATCGCCGGCACGCGGGTCCGGCTCCGCTGCCATGCGCAAGGCCCGCGCGGTCGCCTTGAAGCACGCCTCCGCCACATGGTGGGCGTTATGGCCGGCGCGGCGGGTAATGTGCAGCGTCACCAGCGCATTCATGGCGAAGGCACGGAAGAATTCCTCGAACAACTCGGTGTCCATCTCGCCGATCTTGGGCCGTTCGAACGCCACGCTCCAGGCGAGGAACGGCCTGCCCGAGATGTCCACCGCCGCCTCGGCCAGTGTCTCGTCCATCGGCACCAAGGCGTGGCCGAAGCGGCGGATGCCGCGCTTGTCGCCCAGCGCCTTGGCGAATGCCTGGCCGAGCACGATGCCGACATCCTCGGTGGTGTGGTGGAAGTCGATGTGCAGGTCGCCCTTCGCCTGTACCGTCAGGTCGAACAACCCGTGGCGGGCGAGCGCGGTCAGCATGTGGTCGAGGAAGCCGATACCGGTGGCGATGTCGGCCCGCCCCGACCCGTCGAGCGACAGGGTCAGGCTGATATCGGTTTCCGAGGTTGTCCGCGTCAGGCTCGCCGTGCGGCTCATGGCGCAGCACTTAGCGTGGCGCGGCGCGGCGGTCCAGCACTCCCACCGAGTACTTTACTGAGTCAGTTGAAGCGGCCTTAATCGCCGAGGCAGATCTGGGAGTACGAAGATGGGAGGCGAAGCCGTCATCAAGGGGGGACCCAGCAGCAGGGTCAAGCTCATCCTCGACATCAACGAGGCGTTCAACCGGCTGAACATCAGGGCCACCGCGAGGACGCTTGGCAATCTTGCTTCAACCGGCGACTTCCTGGAGATCTGCGAGGCGTTGGGCTTTCTCAACGCGATGCACGGCGGCAATTTCGCACGATACCGGCGAGGCCTCAGCATCCCGCAGTCCAACCAGGGCCTGCTGACCGCGGCCTTCCGCCAGGCGCTGACCGCCAAGCCGTATCCGATCCCGCTGCAGATCCTGATCGCATCCGGCACCCGCGATATTCTCACCGTGACCAGCACGGCGACGGAAATCTCGGTCGTTGTCACGCGCGAGGATCCGGCGCCCGCGCCGCGGAAGCGCGCGGCGCCCAAACGAGCCGCACCCGGCTGAGCCCAATCCGCGCCGCGAAGGGGCAGGGCGCCTTGGAGACAGCTTCGCCACCGGCTTCGCACACGACCGACATCGATGGCGAGCAACATCGCGTCACGCTGATGTTCGCCGACATTTCCGGTTCCACCGAGCTCGTCGAGCGGCTCGATCCCGAGGAAGCCGCCAATCTGCTCGATCCGATGATCGGCGTGATGACGGAAACCGTGGAGCGCTATGCGGGCACGACCAGCCCGCGCGGCGACGGCATCCTCGCGGTGTTCGGGATCGGCGGCACAGCCGAGGACAGCACGGCGCGGGCGTGTTTCGCGGCCATGGAGATCCTGCAACGCCTGGAGAGCTCGACCGGTCGGGTGCGGATCGGCATCCACCAGGGCGAGATCGCCGTGCTGTCAGGCAGGCGCCGCCGGTCCCGCGAGAACCTGTTCGGGCCGGCGATCCACATCGCTGCTCGCCTCGAGCAGGCCGGCGAGCCGGGTACCGCGTCGCTCAGCGCCGATGCCTATGCCCTGGTCCAGGATTTCGTCGCCACTGCCGCCTGTGGATATGAAGGGCATCAGCCGGCCGCTACAGCGCGTGCGGCTGCTTCGCATGTTGGCGACCAGCCGCTGGCGCGCCCGCCTCGCGCAAGGGCTTGCCGTCATGGTCGGGCGACAGGCGGAACTGGCCGCCCTCACCGGGTTCCTGCGCGACACGGCCGGGCCTGGCGTCAGGCTGGTGCAGGTGTTGGGCCCGGCCGGGATCGGCAAGTCACGACTGGTGCATGAGTTGCTGCGTGCCGAGCCCGCCCGCGCCAGCTACGTGATCACATTCGCCGGGCCAGTCCATCGCGGCTATGCCGGTCACGATCCGATCGCCTTGTGGCTGCGGGACATGGTCGATCCCGACGATGCAGGCACGCCGGCCGGCCTGGTCGAACGTCTGCCGGGAGCAGGTTTGCTAACGGCGGGAGAGCGCGGCCGACTTGCGCGCTATCTCGATGGGGGCAGGGCCACCGACGGGCGCGTGGCGGAACTCGACGCCATTGCCCCATTGCGGGTGAACGGCCCGGTAGCGGCCATTGTCGCCAGTGCGGCATGCGGTCGGCCGGTGATCATTTCCTGCGAGGATGCCGAGGCGTTCGGCAATGACAGGCTCGAGCAGATTGCGGCGTTGAGTTCAGCGGTTGCGCGGCACGGCCTGCCGCTCACGTTGGTGATCAGCAGCCGCCGGGCAGTCAAATTGCCGGCAGGTGGTTTCACTGCCCGCAAGACGCTGCGGCTGCCCGCGCTGGCACCGGATGCGGCGCGACAACTGCTGGTGCGGTTGCACCCCGAGTTGCGGCGTCGGCCGGAGTTGATCGACCCTGTCTTGTCGAAGGCCGGAGGCAACCCGCTCTTTCTGGAGGAAGTCGCCGCCTTGTTTCTGAGCGCGCGGATGTCGCGCGATGGCGATGACGGCATCGCGGGCGCCATTCCGGACAGGATCGAAGCGCTGATCGCGGATCGGCTGGCCGGTATACCGCGTCCGGCACAGGCGCTGCTGCTGGTCTGCTCGGTACTTGGGAATGCGTTCTCGCCGGGCTTGCTGCCCGCGGTGACGGATCAGCGCGCCGGTCGTATCGAGGAACACCTCGCGAAGCTCAAGGCGCAACGACTGCTGTACGAGGTTCCGGCTGCCCCTGAGCCACGGCTCGAGTTCAGCCATCCGCTCATCCGCGACGTGGCCTACGCCACCCTGTTGCCTTCGAAGCGACGCAGCCTGCACGAGAAGGTCTTCCGCCTGCTGCACGGCCAATCGGCGGTCGGCCTTGAGGACCTTTGCCATCACGCCGTGAACGCCGCACTTTGGCCGGAGTCGCTGCGGTACCTCCAGCAGGCAGCCGTCGCTGCGGCTGAGCGGGCCGCCTATGCATCGGCGGAGCAGCACCTCAGGCGGGCGGTGAAGATCGCCGAACAGCAGCCGCAGGATCGCCCGATGCGGCGCACCATGGTCGAAATCATGGTCGGAATGCGGGCTTTGCTCGCGCTGGATCTGCGCCATGCCGAGGCCGACGAACTGCTCGATCGCGCCCAGGCACTGGGCGCCGATCTCGACCCTGCCATGCGCCTCGCCGTGCAGGTCAAGCGTGTTCGGGCGCTGAACACATCCGGACGCCTGCGGGAGGCGATCGCGCTTGCAGGCGAGACACGGCGTCAGGCGCGGGACGCAGGCATCGTTGCCGCGCAACTCGCGGCAACGCATTTTCTTGGGCAGAGCTATTTCTATGTCGGCCGGTTCGTTGCGGGTGACGCCGTCCTCGCGGAGGATCCGGGCCTGTCGGCGGCTTCTCTCGACCGGTCGGAATTCTCGGTCGGGCATCCGCTTGTCCTGATACCGGCAACAAGAGCCGGCATCCGGAGCTTTCTTGGCCGCTTCGCCGAAGCAGAGAGCGATGTCGCGCAGGCGCTCGCCGCGGCACGATCGCGGAATGCGGCCTACGACCTGTCGTTCGCGCATTTTGTTGCGGGAATGGTCCAGCTTCAGCAGCGGCATCTCGAACCCGCCGAAGTGGCGTTCCGCACAGGCCTCGGGAGCGCGGAGCACCACGGCCTGAAGGCCTTGGTGCCGTTGCTGAACGTCGGACTGGGATCCACGCTGTTGCTCGGCGGCTCGACCAACGCTGCCATCGCGGCGCTGGTCGACGCGCGCGAACTCGCCAGGGACAGCAACCGCGTGCTGAGCCGGATGTGGGCCTCGATTGGGCTTGCCGCCGCCTACGGCAGCACCGGCGGCACGGCGTCTGCGCTGCGCCACGCCGACGAAGCGGTCCGGCTTGGCGCCAGACATACGCTGCGCGGGTTACTGGTGGCCGCGCTGCGCTGCCGCGGCGCCTTGCTGGCCACGCAGGAAGCTAGCCGCGCAGAGGGTGTCCGTGCCGTCCGTCAGTCGCTGGCACTCGCGCGGAAGCTGGGAATGCGGCCGGATGTCGCGCATTGCCTGACCACGCTCGCTGCTATCCTCGATCGTGGCGATGCGCGGGCGGAGGCGCAGGCTGTCTATCGCTCACTCGGCATGGCGCCGTGGGCCGAGCACGTGCTGGAACGGGGGTTCGGATCGGTGCCGCTCAGCGTCATCGCCGCGTGACGACCGGCCGGTGACGCCTCACAGCCTATGGTGGTAGCGTTCACCCGCCATTGCGACGCGCAATCATGTCATCGAACGCCGGTGCGGAGCGGAGTGGGAGGCCAAGCGGGCGCAGGCTCGCTGCTGTGGTGCACGCCGACATCGTGGGTTACAGCCGCCTGATCGGCCAAAACGACATCGGCACGCTGGAGCGGCTGCGAACGCTCCGTCGCGACCTGATCGATCCGGCTATTGCCGAGCATGGCGGCCGGATCGTCAACACCGCCGGTGATTCGCTGCTCATGGTGTTCGAGAGTGCGGATGGCGCGGTGCGATTTGCTGTGGGTGTGCAGCAGCAGGTCCCTGTCCGCGACGGCGCCCCTCCGGATGGGGCAATCCGATTCCGCATCGGGATCAACGTGGGCGACGTCATTCCGGATGGCATGGATGTGCACGGCGATGTGGTGAACGTGGCAGCGAGGCTGCAAGCCGAGTGCCCGCCCGGCGGCATCTGCGTCTCGCGCGCGGTGCGCGATCACATACGCGGGCGGCTCGATGTCCTGTTCGAACCGCTGGGCGCGCTGACGCTGAGGAACATCGCCGAACCGGTTGAAGCCTTTGTGCTGAGCTCGCAGGCACCAGCGGTGCCGAAGTCCGAAGAGCACGGCGCCGGCGAAGCGCTGCCGCTGCCCGACAAGCCGTCGATCGCAGTGCTGGCCTTCACCAACATGAGCGGCGATCCGGAGCAGGAGTATTTCTCGGACGGCATTGCCGACGACATCATCACTGAGCTGTCGCGCAGCCGCTCGCTGTTCGTCATCGCCCGCAACTCCAGCTTCACCTACAAGGGGCGCGCGGTCGATATCAAGCAAGTGGCCCGCGAGTTGGGCGTCCGCTATTTGCTGGAAGGCAGCGTGCGACGCAGCGGCGGCCGGGTGCGGGTGACTGCGCAGCTCATCGATGCGGAGACCGGCAATCACATCTGGGCCGAGCGCTACGACCGCGCGCTGGAAGACGTGTTCGCTGTCCAGGATGAGATCACCAACGCAATCGTCACGGCAATCCGGCCGGCGGTTGCCGACGCCGAATTTCAACGCGCGCTCCGCAAGCCGCCAGAGAGCCTCGGCGCATTGGAAGCGTATTTGCGGGGCCAGTGGCACTACGGACAAAAGACCCCGGCCGATCACGAGCGCGCGAAGCAATTCTTCCAGCGTGCCGCCGCTATTGATGCCAATTTCTCTCCGCCGTGCGTGGCCTTGGCTCGAGCGTATCTCGACGATGCGGCGGCATTCGGCACACGATCGCTGGAAGAGGCGGCGGACTTGTCCGCAGGCTGGGCGCGCAAGGCAATCGCCATCGATGCCGAGGATGCGGACGCACGTGCCGTGCTTGCCTTTACGGCACTGGCTGCTGGCGACGCCGAAGAGGCGCACCAGCAAATGGCACTGGCGCGAGCCAGCAACCCAAACTCGCCCCTGGTCATTTTGATAGAAGCGCATGTTCTTCTCTTCACCGGCCAGCCCGTGCAGGCGCGACATGGCCTGACGGCGTACCTCCGCGTTGACCCGCGAGGTCCCGACAGTTTTTGGGTGATGCACCAACTTACGATTTCGTATTATTTCGAGCGCGACTACGACAGGTCGGTCGAGACAGGGCGGCGCGCACTGGCGCGGCGCCCTGAAGCTTCCGGGACTTACCGGTGGCTTGCGGCGGCGTTGGGTCAGTTAGGCCGAACGGAGGAGGCGCGGGCGGCATTGCACAAGGCGGTCGAACTCTTGCCGCGAGCGTTCGAATTCTACACCCGTCGCCGGCCGCCATGGCACAGGCCGGAGGACTACGAGCACATGCTCGAAGGCTTGCGCAAGGCAGGCTGGCAGGGCTGATTCATCGTGACGAGCGGCCTGGCCGCGGCCGCCTCGGTATCGACAGCAGCATTGCGATCAGCAGCGCCGTGCTGGTCGCCGCCTGCGCGATCCCGAACGCATGGGCATAAGCATCGCGCCC
>JANWJK010000126.1 GCA_025452005.1 Acetobacteraceae bacterium
GTTCGTCAAGACCGCGACGATTTCGTTCGGCCAGGCGATGCCGCCGGCGGCGATGATCCGCGCCGAGGAGGAGACGCTGGCGTCGGATCTGTTCATCGCGGTTGGTTCGTCGCTGGTGGTGTATCCGGCGGCAGGCTTTCCCGAGATCGCCGCGCGCAACGGCACGCGGCTGATCATCCTGAACCGCGAGCCGACTGGGCTCGATCCCTACGCCGACCTGGTGCTGCACAAGGAGATTGGCGCGACATTGGGCGAAGCGGTCGGCAACAACTGACGGGAGATGACTGTGACACGCAACATCGCGGTCGGCGTTGGCCTGATGGAGTTCCCGTTCTCCACCACCGACGGGTTCTGGCGCTGGGTGGATCTGTGCGAGGCGGGCGGCATCGATTCGATCTGGCAGACCGACCGCATCGTCAGCCGTCAGCCGATCCTGGAGTGTATGACCGCGCTCGCGGCGATCGCCGGACGCACGCGGCGGATCAAGTTCGGCGTGAACGTGGTGTCGCTCGCGCTGCGCGATCCGGTGCTGCTGGCCAAGCAATGCGCGACGATCGACGTGCTGTCGCAGGGGCGGTTGCTGCCGGGGTTCGGCATCGGCAGTCCGCAGGGTCCGGAGTGGCAGACGCTGCACATCGACACGACCACACGAGGGCGGCGGACCGACGAGGCGCTGGAGATCATCCACCGGCTGTGGTCGGAGGACAGCGTCGATTTCGAGGGGCGGCATAATCACCTGACCGGTGCATCGATCTCGCCCAAGCCGGTGCAGCCGGACCTGCCGATCTGGATCGGCGGTTCATCGGCCGCGGCGGTGCGGCGAACCGCGCGCTATGGCACCGGATGGCAGGCGGGCGCCGAGACGGCCGCGGATGTCGGACGGGTGATCGCGGAGATCAAGACGGCTCTGGTGGAGACCGGGCGCAGTATAGACGATGATCACTACGGCGCGGCGTTCGCCTACCACTTCGGGCGGATCGACGATCCCGGTGTGGCGCAGGTCATGGAGGCATATCGCAAGCGCACCGGGCGCGATCCTGAGCGGCATTTCGCGATCGGCGATGCGGGCACGATGCTGGCGCGGATCGCCGAGTATGTGGAGGCCGGGGCGTCGAAGTTCATCCTGCGTCCGGCGGCGCGCGGCGACGAAGGCATGCTGGACCAGACGCGGCGGTTGATCGAGCAGGTGCTGCCGCTGGTCGCTTCGCGCTGGCCGAAGCGGGCGAAGTCGGCGTAGCACATATGGACAGAGGTCTTGACGGGTTGTCGGGCGGGCCACTCCGAAGTTGGTCTACCGCACATGCTTGTGACCGAATTCCACGGGTCCGATGGATAGCGTTGTGAGTTCTGGGGTGGGAGTGGTGCCGCAGCCCGGTGGTTCGGCCGGCCATAATGTACAGTCGCCCTAGTATTGCTGTCTGGAACACTGACACCAATTTTTACGATCGGCGGGATTACGACCCGGAGAACACAGTACGATTCCACGCTGTTCACATGCTCGACGTGCCCGCTCGCGAGGTAGGTCCCGCATTGCGAGCCGGACTCATCCCCCGACGCCCATACCGAGTACGCTCGGCGCAGCGAAGCCTTGTTCAGAGGTTCCCTAGTCCGAGCTTCGGGCGCACCCAGGCAGCGAGTTGTCCGATCGCCTCGTCCGCCTCAGGCGCGACGCCGGCGAGGAAATGGAATACATGCTGCATCTCGGGATACACGTCGAGCTTCACCTGCCCGCCCGCCCGCCGCAGCGCCTCGGCGAGGGCGTAGCTGTCATCCAGCAGCGTTTCATAGCCACCCACCTGGATGTAGACTGGTGGCAGCCCTCGCAGATCGCCATGGAGCGGATTGGCGAGCGGGTCATGCCGGTCGCCGTTCTCTCCCAGGAACGTCGCCGCCATTCCCTGAACGATCTCGCGCGCGACAAGCACGTCCCGCTCGCGGTTGCTCTCGAACGTCGCGCCGGCCCCGTCCATGTCGAGCCAGGGGGACAGCGGCATTGTGGCGGCCGGCAGCTCAAGGTCTCGCTCGCGCGCCCGCAGGATCGTGGTGATGGCCAGTCCGCCGCCCGCCGAATCCCCTGTCAGCGCGACGTGGCTCGGCGCGATACCCTGGTTCAGCAGCCAGCGATAAGCGTTCACCATGTCATCCACCGGCCCCGGATGAAGGTTCTCCGGCGCACGCCCGTAATGCACGATCAGCGCCCGGCAGCCGATCGCCTTGGCGAAGTGGCTATAGACCTTGCGATGCGTATACATGGAACCGCAGACGTAACCGCCGCCATGCGAACACAGCAGCACGCGGTCTTCGGCGCAGCCCTTCGGCACCGCCCAGAGCGCCGGCACGCCCGCGGCATCGGTCTCGATGTAGTCCACGCCACCGGGCTCGGCGGTTACGTCGCCCCAATGCTCGAACATCGCCCGCAGCTCGTCGAGCGGCATTTCCGGGTTGGCGCCGACTGCCGCGATCCAACCCTTATAGAGCGTGGCGAGTTGCTCGGACTGCTTGCTGGCCATCCTGGCTTCCTTCGTCTCTTGATGCATATGCGGAATCGGGCGGTGGCCGCCCGCGGCGATCAGGCCACGTAGTCAATACCGCGTTCCGGCAGCTCCACCTTGCCGCCGCACTCGCGTGCGATCACCGGCATTACCTCCTCGGCGAACAGCTGCATCTGGTCCTCGATCTCACGGCCTTCGAAGCCACCGAGTTCGAACCAGCCGAGGAAGCAGAAATCATCGTAGCCGACCGTGTTCTTCATCTTCATGATCCTGTCGATCACGAACTGCTTCGATCCGTGGATCGCGATCTCGCGCTCGCGCAGCATCTCCGCCGTGACCTTCTTATTGAGGTCGAACATCGGCTCGTCCAGACGCGCCAGGATCGCAGCGAAACCGAACGGCCCATAGTAATCGAACTGCAGCTCCAACGCACGCGCGGCGCGATCCAACGCCGGCTGTTCCCTGCCGGGCGTGGTAATGTGGATGTAGCGGCTGGTCATGATACCGCGGCGCTTCTGCGCGTCCCAGCCGTACTTGAACCTGCCGCGATTGAGCATGTCGGGCCAGTTCGCCTTCTCTGCCGCCTCGTAGTACATATCGATATTCCGTTTCATCCGGTCGTTCGGTTCGGCAATGAACACGCCGTTTATGCCATGCTCCGCCGCCCACTTGATCGAGCGAGGGCTGGTCAGCGGCTCCCAGATCTGCGGATGCGGCTTCTGTACCGGCTGCGGAAAAACCTGCAGCTCCTTCAATGTCGTCGTCGTCGCCTGCACGGGGTTGCCGGCGGAATACATGTCGGGCGCGCCGACGGCGATTACGTCCTCCAGCCGGCGCCCGGCCTTGTCCATCTGGAAATAGGCGATGGTCTGCTTGTGGTTCCATTTCGTGTAGGTCGGCGGGATCGAGAAGTTCTCGCCGCGATGCGAGAAGGACGGCTCCGTCCAGCATTTGAGGATGATCGCCACCGCCTCCTCGAAGGACTTGCGGTTACGCTCCTGGTCTTGGATCGTCGCGCCGTACGGCCGGCCCAGAGTCTCATTCTCACGCGGTTGGTAGCCGCGACCCATGCCGCATTCGACGCGTCCGCCGCTGATCACGTCGAGCTGTGCAATCTGCTCGGCGATGCGCACCGGGTGATGCCAGACGACGATATTGGCGCACTGACCCAGCCGAATTCTCTTGGTCTGTGCGGCAATCGCCATTTGGGTGAAGAGCGGGTTCGGGCTCATCTCCGCGCCTTCCGGCTGAAAATGGTGCTCGGTGAGCCAAAACGACTGGAACCCCAGCTTCTCGGCAAGGATGCCCTGGCGGACCTGGTTCACCAGGACTTCCTGAGCGGCGGCATGGACCTCCGCCAGGGAGCCGTCGCTCACTGCGACCCCGTCTTTGGTCACGACCACCGGAAGACTAGATGCGCCATTGTGGAATACGCCGATCTCTAACATTCTCTCCTCCTTGGCGCCGGATTTTAGCCTTCCCGATTAACCCATTGTGCAACCGGAACACGCAGCCGGTTCAGCCGGTGACCTTGCCTTGAAACGTACCGATTTTCTCGACCAATATTTTTGATTCCACCCTTACGTTTGTTGGTCTTTGCTGGCGATAAGCCATCACCCGATCGAAGCAACATATCGACCGAGTAGATCACGGCGACAGGAAGGATGACGATGCGGAATCCAATGACCGGTTCCATGTGCCGGCCGACTGCCCATTTCGGGTAGTTCGCGCAATAGAAGATTTACGCTGGGGTCTTTACCCCATGTTGTCAACTGGCCGCCGCAGGCGCCGAGGGACGCAATCGCGGTCAGAAAGCGTCGACGTCGATGACCGCCTGGGCGAACTCGCGCGGCGCTTCCTGCGGCAGGTTGTGGCCGATGCCGCCGTTAATGAGCCGATGCGCGTACTTGCCGGCAAACCGTTTGGCGTAAGCTGCCGGCTCCGGATGCGGCGCACCGTTCGCGTCGCCCTCCATGGTGATCGTCGGCACATTGATGACCGGCGCTTCGGCCAGCCGCTTTTCGATCGCGTCATACTGCTGCTCGCCTTGCGCCAGGCCGAGTCGCCAGCGGTAGTTGTGGATCACGATGTCGACATGGTCCGGGTTGTCGAAGGCCTGCGCGCTGCGGTCGAAGGTCGCGTCGTCGAAATCCCATTTCGGCGAGGCGATCTGCCAGATGAGCCTGGCGAAGTCCTTCCGGTACATGTCATAGCCTGCGCGACCCCGGCTCGTGGCGAAATAGAACTGATACCACCATGCGAGTTCGGCCTTGGGCGGCAGCGGCGCCTTGTTGGCTTCCTGACTGCCGATCAGGTAGCCGCTGACAGAGACCAGGGCCTTGCACCGTTCCGGCCAGATCGCTGCCACGATATCGGCGGTGCGTGCTCCCCAATCATAACCGGCGAGGATCGCCCGCTGAATGCCGAGTGAGTCCATCAGCGCGACAAGGTCGACCGCGGGGGCGGCCTGCTGGCCGTTGCGGATCGTTTCCTTCGAAAGGAACTGCGTCGTGCCGTAGCCACGGATATACGGAACGATCACCCGGTAACCGGCCGAGGCGAGCAACGGCGCGACATCGACGTAGCTGTGGATGTCGTACGGCCAACCGTGCAGCAGAATTGCAACCGGACCATCCGCGGGGCCGTCCTCGGCATATCCCACGCGGAGCACGCCGGCATCGACCTGCTTCAGCGCGGCGAAGGAGGTGTGCCTGTCCGACCGCGGCGGGGATTGCGCGTTCGCCTGGCGGGACGCGCCGAGCCACGCTGCCGCGATCGCGCCGGCAGCGGCAGTGAAGAGACGGCGGCGGCCGTGACCCATGTTCTGCGTCTGCATTGGCGGGTTCCTCCTCTCTCCAATGGCTGACCGTGGCGACACAAATGACGGGCACTACAGCAGGATGCAGTGCTCCGGCGCGAATGACACGGTGACCGCGCTGCCTTCGTCGAACAGTTCGGTCGGCGGCCGTCGCACGATCAGTTGCCCTGCCGGCCAGTCCACCACGTATTGGATGAAGTCGCCGTGGAACATACGGCGATGGATGCTGCCGGGCACCGCGTTGTGCGTGTCCGGCATCGGCGTCAGGTGCACATAGGACGACCGCAGCGCCACCGTCCGTCCGGCGGTATCGGTGCCCGTCACCTCGATCCGCACGCCGCCCTGCGTTTCGAACACCAGCGTCCCATTCGGGCCGCTGCCGCGCACCGTGCCTTCGATAAGATTGGCCGATCCGACGACGTCCGCGACGAAGCGGCTGCACGGACGATTGTAGATCTCCTCCGGCGTGCCGATCTGCTCGATGCGGCCGCCGTTCATCACGATCACCCGGTCGGAGATCGCCAGCGCCTCTTCCTGATCGTGCGTGACATAGAGCGACGTGATGTCGAGCCGCCGCTGAAGTTCGCGCAGCTCCACACGCATCTCGGCGCGCAGCTTGGCGTCCAGGTTCGACAGCGGCTCGTCGAACAGCACCACGTTCGGCGAGAACGCGATCGCGCGGGCCACTGCCACGCGCTGCTGCTGGCCGCCCGACAGTTTCGACGCCGGCCGATCGGCGTAGTCCTGCATCTGCACCAGATCCAGCACGCGCTGCACGTTCTGCCGCACCTCGGCCTGCGGCAGCCTCCGTACGCGCAGCCCGTAGGCGACGTTGTCGTACACCGACATGTGCGGCCAGATCGCGTAGGACTGGAACACCATCGACACGCCGCGCTTCTCGGCCGGCACGTTGCGACGTTCGCGTGCGGAATACACGGTATCGCCGTTCAATCGGATCGCCCCGCCACTCGGCGCCTCCAGTCCGGCGACGGCGCGCAGCGTGGTGGTCTTGCCGCAGCCTGACGGGCCGAGCAGCGTCACCAGTTCGCCGGGCGCGATGTCGAAGCCGATGCTGTTCACCGCGACGACGTCGCCGTAGCGCACGACAAGATCGGCGACCTCGATGCGCGGGCGATTCATTGGGTCACTCCGGTGACGCGGCGCGCCACGCTGAACATGATGGCGACAGCGATGAACACCATGGCCGTCTGGATCAGCGCCATGGCGGCCGACAGCTCGGAACTGGAGGTCAGCCATGAATTGACGATCGCCGGCGCGATCACCTTGGAGTTCGGTCCCATCAGGAAGATCGAGACTCCCAGCTCACGCACCGAGGCGATGAAGATCAGCAGCCACGCTGCGACCAGGCCAGGGCGCAGCAGCGGCATGGTGACGGTGCGCATCTGATAGGCCCATTTCGCGCCGCAGACGCGCGCGCATTCTTCGAGGCTCGGATCGACCTGCAGCACGACGCTGGCGATGGTGCGCAATCCAAGCGGCAGGAACACGGTGAAATATGCCAGCGCCAGCAGCCAAAGCGTGCCGTAGATCGGGATCGGCAGGTTGATCCAGGCCCACAACAGGCCGAGCCCGAACACCAGCCGCGGCACGGCCTGCGGGAACATGATGACGTATTCCGCGGCGGCGCTGCCGGGCATGCGCGAGCGGTAGATGATCCAGGCCAGCACGCCGATCACCACGACACCGATCGTCGACACCGAAAGCCCGAGGATCAGGCTGTTGATGAAGGCCGGTCCGACCGAGCCCATCTGCAACGCAGTCGTATAGTTGGCGGTGGTGAACTGCATCTGCGGCACGATCACCGTGGCGAAGCGCTCGAACGAGGTGAGCAGCAGCGCGGCCAGCGGCAGGACCACGGCGACGATGATGTAGCCCCAGGCGATGCCCAGCAGCGGCCAGCGCATGCGGCCGACATCCATCTCGCGCGGGCGGAACGCCTTGCCGGTGATCGTCGTGTAGGTGCCTTTGCGCAGCACCAGGCGCGCCAATGTCAGCGTGATCAGCATCACGCCGAACAGCGACAGCCCCATAGCGGCGGCGCGGCCGTAATCGGGCGGAAACGACAGCGTCGCCTGCCAGATCGCCGTGGTGACGACATAGAAGCGGCCCGGGATGCCCAGCACGAACGCGGCGGCGAACGAGCCGAGCATCTCGGCGAATACGAAGATCGTCGCACTCAGCA
>JANWJK010000127.1 GCA_025452005.1 Acetobacteraceae bacterium
GCCGTGTGCCGTACTATCCGGTGTGCAGCGGCGACTACACCTCGCACATGGGCCCGATGACGCGCACCGTGGCGGACAGCGCGTTGATGCTGGAGGTAATGGCGGGACCGCATCCGCTCGACCACACGACATGCGAGGCGGGACCCGCGGACTATCTCGGCCGGCTGCATGACGGCGTTCGCGGCAAGCGTATCGCCTACAGCGCCGATCTCGGCGTTGCGCGCGTCGACCCCGACGTGGCGGCGCTGGTGAGATCCGCCGTCGCACGCTTCGCCGAACTCGGCGCCACGGTGGACGAGGTGAAGACTCCGTGGGCCGCGCAAGGCCCCGAGATGATCCGCTTCTTCTGGGCTGCGCACATGACCCGCCTCGCGCCGCATCTCGCCAGGTGGGAAGCGCAGATGGATCCCGGCCTGGTCGCCTGTATCAATGCTGCGCACGACTATTCGGTCACCGACTACCAACTGATGCGCGATCGCAAGATGGCCTATGTTGCCGCGATCCACCGCTGGTTCGAGGACTGGGACTTCCTGCTGACGCCGTCGGTCTCGGTTGCCGCGTTCCCTGCCGAACTGCTGATGCCGAAGCACTGGCCGCAGCATGACTGGGACTGGCTGTCGTGGGCGGAGTTCTCCTACCCGTTCAACATGTCATGGAATCCCGCCGCCAACGTGCCATGCGGCTTCACCGCCGAGGGGTTGCCTGTCGGCTTGCAGATCGTTGGTCGCCGTTTCGACGATCTGGGCGTGCTACAGGCTTCGGCGGCGTACGAACAGGCGCAGCCCTGGGCGGACAAACGACCCGTGCTCGCCTGAGCCGCCGCGAGCGTAACGCGGCAGCTACTGCCGCAGGATCTGCCCGAGGAACACACGCCCCCGCTCCGACGCCGGATGGGCGAAGAACTCCTCGGGCGGCGCCTCTTCGACGATCTCGCCCTGGTCCATGAAGATCACGCGATGCGCGACGCTGCGCGCGAAGCCCATCTCGTGCGTCACGCACAGCATGGTCATGTCGTTCTCCGCCAGTCCGATCATCGTCTCGAGCACCTCCTTCACCATCTCCGGATCCAGCGCCGAGGTCGGCTCATCGAACAGCATGACCTTGGGTTGCATGCACAGGGCGCGAGCGATCGCCACGCGTTGCTGCTGTCCGCCCGACAACTGCCCCGGATACTTGTCCGCCTGCTCGGGAATCCTCACCTGCTCCAGGTGTTCGCGCGCCAGCGCCGCGGCCGCCGGCTTCGCGATCCCGCGCACCTTCATCGGCGCCAGCATGCAGTTCTCCAGCACGGTCAGGTGCGGAAACAGGTTGAACGACTGGAACACCATGCCGATCTCGCGACGCACCTTGTCCAGCCCTTTGGTGTGCGCCCCAACCTCCATCCCGTCGAAGATGATGCGCCCCTTGTCGTGGTGCTCGATCTGGTTGATGCAGCGGATCAGCGTGGACTTGCCCGAACCCGACGGCCCGCACAGCACGATGCGTTCCCGCCGGGACACCTCCAGGTTGATGTCGTGCAGGGCGCGGAAGTTGCCGAAATACTTGTCGACAGCCTCCATACTGATGATGCGATCTGCGTCCATGGTGCGATCAGAAGACCGGCAGTTCCGGCAACGGCGCGTTGAACCACTTGCGGTGGATCGCGTCGAGCTCGCCGTTGTTCTTGACGAAGTAGACGAACGTGTTGATCCACTGGTGCAGATCGCTCTGGCCGCGGCGCACCGTGATGCCGTTCGGCTGGTGCCGCAGCACGATCTTCGGTTCGTAGTTTGCCGACGGGTTCATCCCCTGGATCTGGCGTGCCGTGATCATGTTGACGCCGATCGCATCGATCTGGTTGGACAGCAGTGCCTGCGCCGTGGTGGCGTCATCGTCGAAGCGCATGATGCGCGTGCCCTGCGGCGCCACCGCGCTGATCGCGGTATCCTGCGTGCTGGCGCGAGCCACGCCCACGCGCAGCGACGCCAGGTCCGCCGCGGCGACGATCTTGCGCTCCGCGGGTGCCATCAGCACGATGTCGATGCTGCTGTACGGGATGCAGAACTGCACCTGGCGGGCACGTTCCGGCGTAATCCCGAAGGTCGCCACCAGCACGTCCACCTTGCCGGTCAGCAGATATGGGATGCGGTTGGGGCCGGTGACCGGGACCAGCTCGCACTCGACGCCGAGATACTTCGCCATCAGCTTCGCCACATCGACGTCGTAGCCCTCGTACTCGTTCTTTGCATTGACCACGCCGAACGGCGGCAGATCGACCAGGATGCCGACCTGCACCTTCTTCTTGCTCAGCACATCATCGACGGTCTGTGCTTCGGCAGGGCGCGCGAACGCCGCGGCGGCCAGGCCGGTGAGCCCAAGGGCGGCCAGCGGTCGGCGAGAAAAGCTCGGTGTGGACATAGGACGTCTCCTTGTTAGGGGGGTCAACGGCGCACCGTGCCGAACCTTTGCTCCAGCATCTGGCTGAGGCGAGACAGCGGCCAGCACAGCACGAAGTAGATGATGGCGACGAGGCCGAACACCAGGAACGGCCGGAACGTCACGTTGTTGATGATCTGCCCAGCACGGGTAAGTTCCACGAAGCCGATGATCGAGGCGAGCGACGTGCTCTTCACCAGCAGCACCAGAAAGCCCACGGTCGGCGCTATGGCGATCTTGCCGGCCTGCGGCAGGATCACGTAGCGCATGCGGGCGAGGTGGCGCAGGCCGAGCGCGGTCGCGGCCTCCCATTGCCCGGTGGGGATCGCCTGGATGCAGCCGCGCCAGATCTCGCCGAGAAACGCCGCCGCGTTGAGCGTCAATGCGATCGCCGCGGCGACCAGCGGATCGACGCCGCTGCCCAGCATGGTGGAGCCGAAGAACACCAGGAAGAGCTGCATCAGCAGCGGGGTGCCCTGGAACAACTGGATGTAGCCGGTGGCGGCAAGGCGCAGCCACGCAACAGGCGCAGTGCGTGCGAGCGCCACGCCAAGGCCGGCGATGCCGCCGCCGATGAATGCGATCGCCGACAGCAGCAGCGTCCAGCGCACCGCGGCGATGATGAACCAGGCTTCGGTGGGGCCGAACTGGCGGATCATGCGCGTGCGCCCGGACGTGCGAACACCACGCGACGGATGGCATCGAATGCGCCGGAGAACAGCACGGACAGCAACAGATAGATTGCCGTGACCACGATGTAGATCTCGAAGCTGCGGAAGGTGCGCGCCTGAAGATCGTTGGCCGTGGCGGTGAGTTCCTGTGCCGAGATCGTCGAGACGACGCTGGAGCTCAGCATCAGCAGGATGAACTGGCTCGTCAGTGCGGGGTAGACGGTGGACAGCGCCGGGAACAGCACGACATAGCGGAACACCTGCAAGGGGCGCAGGCCGAGCGCGAGGCCGGCCTCGATCTGGCCGCGGCTGATGCTTTCGATGCCGGCGCGGACGATCTCCGTGGCGTAGGCGCCGACGTTCACCACCATTGCCAGCAGCGCGGCCTCGTTCGAGCTCAGATAGATGCCGGCGCGCGGCAAGCCGAAGAAGATGAGGAAGATCTGCACCAGGAACGGCGTGTTGCGGATGGCCTCGATGTAGCATTCGACCGCCCAGCGGATCGGCTTGGGGCCCATCGTCTTGCCCAGGGCGCACAGCACGGCGACCAACAGGCCGAGTGCCATCGCCGCTGCGGAGAGCTGGATGGTGAGCCAACTGCCCCAGAGCAGATCCCATCGTGCGGCCCAGACGTCGCCGAACTGGAAGACGTAGTTCATGCCGACGAACGTCCGTTGCCTCGGATGGCCGGCAACATCCTCCGACCGGACGCCACGGGCATTGATTCAGATCAACCGGATGGCGTTGGGCACGTGGATCGCCTACGCTGCGGCGGCATATTCCACCGCAATCCAGGAGAGAGACAGGAAATGGCGTTCTCGATGTACCAGGCCAGCGTGCCGGTTTGCACCCAGATCCTCGGTGCCATGTCGGTGATCATCGACAAGGCGGCGGCGCATTGCGCGGAGAAGAAGTACGACGAGGCGTCGATGCTCGGCGATCGGCTGTTCCCCGACATGTTCACGCTCGCCCGGCAGATCCGTCAATGCAGCGACTTCGGCCGCAACATTCCTGGTCGTCTCGCAGGCGGCGAGCTGCCGAATTTCGCGGCGACCGACGATACGTCGTTCGCCGCATGCAAGGCGCGGGTGGAGAAGTCGCTCGACTACGTCAAGGGCTTCACGCCGGCGCAGATCGACGGCACCGAGGACAAGGACATCACCTGGACGGCGGGCCAGCGGCAGATGTCGTTCAAGGGCCGCGCGTACCTGCTGCACTTCGGCCTGCCGAACTTCTACTTCCACGCGACGACCGCGTACAACATCCTGCGTCACCGTGGCGTGGAACTGGGCAAGCGCGACTTCCTGGGATCGTTCTGACAGACCAGTACCGGCCGGATGGGCCGCGCCATGCTCGACCCATCCTTCGCTGGCCGGCATCGGGCGTGACCTGCTTCACGAAGGTCATCTGAAATTGTCCGGCGACGTCGGATTACAGATCGCGATCGCCGGCAGGATGGGCGGCCCGAGCGGTCTGTTGGACGAGATAGCACACGCGCTCGGTGCTCTCGGCCATCAGGTGCTTTCCTATCCGGACGCCGATGCGCTGCATCACAGCCCTGCGTCCTTGCGCGCAATCGACGCGCTGGTCGCGGCGCCGCGATTCCGCTGCTCGCGCGAGATCATGGCATCGGCGCCACGGCTTCGCGGTGTTGTTTCGCCGGTTACCGGCGTCGAAGGGATCGACGTATCGGCCGCGACCGATCTCGGCGTGATCGTGGCGAACGGCCAGACGCCGGAGAATTCGGAGAGCCTGGCAGAGGCAACCATCCTGCTGATTCTCGCCGCGCTGTACGATCTGCACGGCTCCGAGACTGTCTTGCGCCGCAACCTTCCGCGTCCCGCACAACCGACTGCCAGGATGCTCCGCGGGAAGACGATCGGCATGATCGGGTTTGGCCAGATCGCTCGTGCCATGACGCTGCGCCTGAGCAATTGGGGCGTGCGCATCGTGGCATCTTCGCGACGGGTCCACGCCGATGCGCCCGGCGACGTGACGTGGCTGGGAATCGATGAGCTGCTGCGAACCAGCGACGTCGTCTGCGTCCTGGCAAGCCTCAATGCTGAAACCAGAGGAATGCTCGACGCCGCGAGGCTTCGTCTGCTCAAGCCGGGCGCCGTGCTCGTCAACACCGCGCGCGGCGCGATCATCGACGAGGCCGCACTCTACGAGGTCGCCGCTGAACGGCCTGACCTGCGGCTTGCCCTCGATACCTTCACGGTCGAGCCGCTGCCGCCGGACAGCCCGTTGCGCTCTCTCCCCAATGCAATCCTGACGCCGCACATGGTCGGGCATACGCAGGAGTCGATCGCAGCCGTGCCCGTCACGGCGGTGGAGAACATGCGCCGGATCCTGGCAGGCGATCTGCCTCTGCACATCTGCAATCCCGACGTGATCGCGCTATGGCGCTCCCGCTTCATCGCAACGGCCACCAGAACAGAATGAGCGCCGTGCCGCATACCGCCACGATGATCGTCAGCGGCAGGCCCAGCCGCCAGTAGTCGCTGAACCGGTAGCCGCCAGGCCCCATCACCAGCGTGCTGTTCTGGTGTCCGATCGGGGTCAGGAAGTCTGACGCAGCGCCGAACGCCACCGCCATCAGGAACGCGTCCGGACCGAGGCCGAGATTCTTCGCGACCGCCGCGGCGACCGGCCCCATCAGCAGCACCGCCGCCGCGTGATGCAGCAGTGGCGTGACCAGCATCGACACCACCATGATCAGCCCCACTGCGAGATAGCCCGGCAACTGCCCCGCGATCACCGTCAGCCCATCAGCCATCAGTCCAGCGGCCCCGGTTTCCTTCAGTGCCTCGCCCACCGGAATGAGACAGCCGAGCATCACGATGATCGGCCATTCCACGGCGTCGTACGCCTCGCGCGGCGTCGTCAGGCGCAGCAGCACGATCAGCGTGGCGGCGACGAAGAAGCCGACCTCCACCTCGACCGCGCCGACAGCGATGGCCAGCATCGCGGCGAGCAGGATGAGCAGCGGCAGCCATCGCCAGCGCGGCCTGCCGATCGCCAGGTTGCGTTCCGCCAGCGGCAACAAGCCAAGTTCCGTGAGCGCGCGGGCAAGCTGCCGCTGCCGCCCTTGCAGCACCAGGATGTCGTTCGCCGCAAAACGACTGGCCCGCAGCCGCGTGGTGGCCCGTTCGTCGGCGCGACTGAGCGCGAGCAGGTTCACCTCGTAATTCTGCCGCAGATGCAGGTCCTGCGGCGTGTTGCCGATCAGCAGCGAGTCCGGTGCGACCACCGCCTCGGCCGTCTCCAGCACATCGTCCTTGTCCTCAGGCTTCAGCGCCGCGATCTCCTCGGCACCGAGCAGCTTCAGCCTTGCCTGATCGACCACCGGCTGGAGTGAAGTGGGGTCGCCCTGGAGAACCAGGATATCGCCGGCGTACAGTGTCCAGTTTGGCCGCGGCACGTAATGGCGCGCGTGCTCGCGGATGACGCCGGTGATGGTGACCTCGCCCTCGGCCAGCGCTTCAAGATCCGCGACCGTCTTGCCGACCAGCGGAGATTCTTCCGGCAGCAATGCCTCGCTGGTGTAGTCCTCGATGGCGAAGCGCTTCTCCGGCGAAGCCTGGCCGTGCCGGTTCGCCGGCAGCAGTCGCCAGCCGACGCTGAGGAAGGCGATGGCCATGCAGGTCAGCGGCAGGCCGACCGGGGTGAAGTCGAACAGGTGGTAGGGCTGGCCCATGACCTCCTGCCGCACTGTGGAGATCAGCAGATTGGGCGACGTGCCGATCTGCGTGATCGTGCCGCCGATCAGCGAGCCGAACGCCAGCGGCATCAGATAGCGCGATGGCGGGCGGTCGCGGCGCTCGGCCGCCTGGATCGCCACCGGCATGAACATGCCGAGTGCACCGACGTTCTTGACGAAGGCGGACATGAAGCTCACGGCGGCGGTGAGCGCGGCAATCTGCAGCGTGGTGGAATCGAGGA
>JANWJK010000128.1 GCA_025452005.1 Acetobacteraceae bacterium
ACCGCGTCCAGCGTGTGGTCTTCGCCGAAGACGGTGGTTCCGGCGAACACGGCGGCGATGGCCAGGAAGGCTTTGGGATTGGCGATTGCCAACAGGAAGCCGCCCGCGAAGGCCGGGACTGCGACCAGATCGCGCTGGCCGGCAAGCGGCGGAGCGGTCGCGATGCGGAAGGCCAGGTAAAGCATATAAACGGCGGAGACAGCGACGAGCACGGGCGCACCATGCGGTATCGACAGCACGACCGTCACGACGCCGGCCGCAACGGAGACCAGCACGGCGATCGTGCCGAGGATCAGGCCGCAGCCGTACATAAGCGATCGGCGGAAGCCGTAGGCGGCGGCAACGGCGGTGGCGCTCATGGTGGACGGACCCGGACTGCCCATGATGACGGCGGACGCCAGGATCAGCGTCAGGATCGGTCGCCAAAGTCCGGGCTGAAGAACGGTCTGACCGGTCATCGCACGGCGACGGTACAGCGCGGTGCCGGAGGCCGTCTTGAACGGTTGTGCGATCGCATCAGGATTGCGTCGGGCGCCGAGGGTATCGAGCGCGTCGAGGCGCATCTGCGAGGCGAGGCCTTTGCACCGCACCGCCACGACACCTATGCGATTGGTATAACCCTTTCCGGCGTACAGACCTTTCGCTTCAGGGGTGAGCGGTGGCACTGCCTTCCCGGCCAATGCCACATCCTGCATCCCGACGAGACGCACGATGGCGCGGCGGCAACTGATGACGGCTTCAGCTACCGGATCGTCTATCTCGATCCTTCGCTCGTACATGCCGCGCGCCGCGGTGGTTCGCTGCCCTTCGTCGCAAATCCTGTGGTGGACGCGGCTCGTCTGCCGGAAGGCAGCGCTTCAGAAATCTGGGACCTCGATGTGGAGCTGGACGATATCGCCCGCACCGAGCTGGTGGTCGCGGTGGCCGATCTGCTGGTGAACGCGGCGATGGATGATGCGAAGCAGCATGGCTCGCTTGCCGCCGACCGTCTGCTGCGTGTTCGCGACTGCATCGCCGCGGACCCGGCGGAGCGTCACTCGATGGATGAGCTCGAACGTCTGTCCGGCATCGACCGCTGGACGCTCGCGCGGCAATTTCGCGCCGCATTCGGTACCAGCCCCAGCCGCTTCCGTACCATGCGGCAACTTGATCATGCCCGCCGACTGCTGCAACACGGCGCCTCGTTGGTCGAGGCCTCCATCGCGGCCGGGTTCGCCGATCAGAGCCACATGTCGCGGCACTTCAAGAGTGCCTACGGCCTGACTCCTGGCGGTTGGGTTTCGGCGATCGTTTGAACATTCCGTGCGCACACCCCGTCCCGCGTTGCCGCATGGTCCGCGTCACCGCATAGTGGAACCTGCAAGTTCGTCCTCACGCAAATGAGGGCTGCTGCGTGGGAGGGTGCAACCATGGCTGTCACTGCCACTGACGGCGCACTTTCGGATGCCCAGCACAGCGCGGAGCTGCGCAAGGCGGTGATCGCCTCAACCGTCGGCACGACGATCGAGTGGTACGACTTCTTCATCTACGGCACCGCGGCAGGACTGATCTTCCCGAAGCTGTTCTTCCCCAACGAAGATCCGTTGACCGGAACGCTGGCTGCGTTCGGCACCTACTTCATCGGCTTCGTCGGCCGGCCGATCGGTGCCGCGATCTTCGGGCATTACGGCGACCGCATCGGCCGCAAGGCGACGCTCATCGCCACGCTGATGCTGATGGGCATCGCCACCTTCCTCGTCGCCTTCGTCCCGCCGTACGCCTCGATCGGCATCTGGGGCGCGATCATCCTGACCGTGTTGCGCATGCTGCAGGGGATCGGCGTCGGCGGCGAATGGGGCGGCTCCGTGCTGATGTCGATGGAGTGGGCGCGCAGCCACGGCAGCCGCGGGCTGGTCGCCTCATGGCCGCAGTTCGGCGTGCCCTCGGGCCTGTTCCTGTCCAACCTGGTGATATTGGCGGTCAGCGCCTGGACCGGCGCCGATTTCGCCACCTGGGGCTGGCGCGTGCCGTTCTTCCTCAGCATCGTCCTGATCGGCATCGGCCTCTGGATCCGTCTCGGCATCCTCGAAACGCCGGTCTTCCGCCAGTTGCTCGAGACGAAGCAGATCGAACGGACTCCCATCATCGAGGTGATCAGGAGGCAGCCGCGCGAGATCATCCTGTCCGCGCTGCTCCGCATGGCCGAGCAGGCGCCGTTCTACATCTTCACCGCCTTCGTGTTCGCCTACGCTGTCGGCACGCTGAAGATGTCGCGCGACCTGATCCTGTCGGCCGTGCTGGTCGCGTCGTGCGTATCGTTCGTCACCATCCCGCTGGCGGGCCACATCTCCGACCGGATCGGCCGCCGCAACATGTATCTGATCGGCGCGGCGGCGACGGGACTGTTCGGCTTCCTCTATTTCGGCATGCTGGACAGTGCGATCCCGTCCGCGGTGTTCATCGCGATCGTGCTGTCGCTGATTCCGCACGACATCCAGTACGGCCCGCAGGCCGCGCTGATCGCCGAGGCGTTCACTCCGCGGCTGCGCTACAGCGGGGCATCGCTGGGCTATCAGCTTGCCTCGATCATCGCCGGCGGGCCGGCGCCGCTCATCGCCACCGCGCTGTTCGTCGCCTACGGCACCGGCTATGCGATTGCGATCTACATCGCAGCCTGCGCGGTGGTGAGCCTGGTGTCGGCGGCCCTGATGCCGGACTACACCGGTCAGGACATATCGGCGGAGTATGAGGCGACCACCACATAGTCCACAGCGAATATTCCCGGGGGTAGAGTCAATGGCGAGTCTCGCGGAAGTCAGAACACACTGGACACCATCCATACTCAGCGTGTTCCGCATAGTCGTGGCACTGCTCTATCTCCAGCACCCGATGGCGAAGTTCTTCGCCATCCCGCACGTCGCCGCGTTCGACCATCTGCAGCCGTTCTCGCTGATCTGGGTGGCCGGTGTCATCGAACTCGTCGGCGGTCTGCTGGTGCTGGTCGGTCTGTTCACGCGGCCGGCCGCGTTCATCCTGTCGGGTGAAATGGCAGTGGCCTATTTCATGGTGCGTGCCCCGCGCGGCTTCTTCCCGCTGGTCACCGGCGGCGAGGCAGACGTGTTTTTCTGTTTTGCTTTCCTCTATCTGGCGTTTGCCGGTCCCGGTCCGTGGAGCGTCGATCACGCATGGCGTGGCACCGGCGGCGAGGTACGGAGATACTGACCACGCAGCGTCCGGCTCAGCCGTTGCGGAACGTGTAGCTGTAGCCGTTCAGTGCGGGCGCGCCGCCGAGATGCGCGTAGAGCACCTTCGAGCCTGGCGGGAAGAACCCCTTGCGCACCAGGTCGATCATTCCCTGCATCGACTTCCCCTCGTATACCGGGTCGGTGATCATGCCCTCCAGTCGCGCGCACAGGCGAATGGCCTCCAGTGTTGCCTGCGATGGCACGCCGTAGACCGGATAGGCATAGTCGCCCAGCAGGACGATGTCGTCCTCCGCGATGTCCTTGCCACCGACCAGGGCGGACGTGTTGCGCGCGATGCCGAGCACCTGCGCCCTTGTCTGCGTCAGCGTGCACGAGGCATCGATGCCGATGATGTTGCGCGCGCGGCCGTCCGCGGCAAAACCCACCACCATGCCGGCATGCGTCGATCCGGTGACGGTGCACACGACGACATAATCGAAGCGCAGGCCCATCGCGGCCTCCTGCGCCCGCACCTCCTCGGCGAACCCGACATAGCCGAGGCCGCCCAACCTGTGTACCGATGCGCCGGCCGGGATGGCGTAGGGCTTGCCGCCCCTGGCGCGCACCTCCTCCAGTGCCGCCTTCCAGCTTTCGCGAATGCCGATGTCGAAGCCTTCATCCACCAGCCGGGTCTCGGCGCCCATGATCCGCGACAGCATGATGTTGCCGACCCGGTCGTACACCGCGTCCTCGTGCGGCACCCAGCTTTCCTGGATGAGCAGGCACTTCATGCCGAGCTTCGCCGCTACCGCCGCGACCATGCGGGTGTGGTTGGATTGCACGCCGCCGATCGAGACAAGCGTATCGGCGTTGGAGGCGATCGCGTCGGGGACGATGTATTCCAGCTTGCGCAGCTTGTTGCCGCCGAAGGCGAGGCCCGAGTTGCAGTCCTCGCGTTTGGCGTAGATGTCCACTGCGCCACCGAGGTGTTTGGTGAGGCGGGACAGATGCTCGATCGGGGTGGGACCGTAGGTCAGGGGGTAACGGGGGAAATGGGAGAGCATTGGGTGCGGTCCTGTGGGATGAGGAGGGGGCGGAGGATGGCAGACACGAACCGCACTCAGATTGCTCCTCATGTTCAAAGCGCTTCGTTGAGTGCGGATGCAAGCGAGACTTGTGCGCCGCGGCACAGAAAGCATTTAGCGCAGATGCAAGCAGATCCACGCCAAATACGCAGATGTCTCGGTGCGGCTCACAGACCGCGGGTCACGACTGACGGGCGTGTTGCCGACGTCGAACCACAGGCCGCGCCACGGCACGGTCGCCATCAGAGGAATCTGTCGCTACGTGGCACGGCACGTCGCTCTTGTTCGGTTGCGACCGTCAGGCTGAACTATGCTCATTGCGTCTTTGGTCCAGCCTCCAGCGCGCGCTGCACCGCCACCGCATCGCCGGCGATCGCCCTGAGATAGGCCTGCGCAGCCTGGTCAGGCTCAACCCTGCCCTGTTCCCAATCGCGCAGCGTCCCGATCGGAATCAGAAACCGCGCTGCGAATTCTTCCTGTGTCAACCCGAGCGCGCGTCGCACGGTCCTTGCCCGCGGCACCTTGGGGGCCGCCCCCCACTCCGCATCGGTCATCGGTCTGGCGTCAGGGTCAGCCGCGGCGGCGGCCGATATTTCAGCCTCCGTCATCGGCCGCATTGTGGTTTTTGGGAATGGTCGCTCGGTGCCATCCTCCAACACCTCAACGAGGGTTCCGTCAGCGCGCGTTCGCGCGAAAGTAGTTGTCTTGCTCATGTCTTTGCGCCCGCCGGGCCGAGATGATCCGGATACGCTCGTCGCGTTCCGTATAGGTTACGTGGAGGAGCGTACCCCCACACATGCCGGTCAGATTTGCCCGTTCCTCGCCGTAGTTTTCCCGTTCGTCGATGGCCTCGATGGCGAAGGGATCCAGCATCGCCAATGCCGCCTGATCAAAGGTTACGCCGTGATCGCTCCAGTTGGCGGCGGCTTTGTCCCTGTCCCATTCGAAATCGTTGTCATGCATAATATACGGATTAGCCGTAGTTCTTCAATTGCCAATCGCCAGTACGGCCGCCCGAGGTTAATGGTTCCTTTCCAGCCCCTACCCCGCGACAAACGCCACGGCCACCGCCGCCAGCAGTACGCCGATCGCCACATCCAGTGCCACCAGACCGGCGGCGGCGACCGTGCCGATCCCCAGCGTCAGCCGGAAGGCGAACCACTCGAGCCACAACGCCCACCCCAGCCCGAACAGTTGCGCCGCCTGATCGAGCAGCGCCGGTGCGCCAAGCAGGCCGGGAATGCTGAACACGACCAGCAGCAGGTACTGCACGACGTTGCACCAGTTCCACAACGCGATGAACCGCGGCCAGCGCTCCCCCAGGCCCATCGCGCCGACCAGCCGGTGCGACAGCACGGCGAAGCCGCACCAGCCAACGCCGAACGACACCAGATCCAGCGCCAGCACATGCCCTGCGTGCGGCGGCATCGCACTGCCTGTCCAGGCCAGCAGGCGCAGGCAGACGAATGCCGGCAGGCAGATCGCCGCCGCCCAGAAGCTGCGCGCCGCGCCGGCCATGTCGTCCTCGACCAGGCGCAGCCCATCGGAACGGCCACGCGCCAGCAGCAGCGCCGCCTGCATCCCGGACACCATCGACGTGCCAAGGCTCATGCGTCGCCGATCATGCGAGGTCCCAGCACGATGATGACCGTGGCGACGTTGACCCCCACCACCATCACCGCCGCGCGCGGGCGCGACAGACCAAGCCCATGGAACGCCACGAACCAGTGCAGCCACAGACCGTAGGCGATGATCCCGAACACCGCGCCGGCCCGCGCGTACTCGCGCGGCAGGCCAAACCCGATCAGCATGCCGAGTACCACCAGCAGCACGCTGCCGATCACCGGGATGACCCACTGGCACCAGTTGAACGCGGTGGCGAAGCGCAGCCATGCCGCATCCTTGCCCCACAGTCGCGCCACCTCGAACGACAACACCGGTGGCGCCAGGAGCGCGCAAAGGGTCGCCAGCAGACCGGTGATCGCGCCAAGCCCGCCGCCGCCCAGCACCATCAGCGCGCCACCCACCAGGGGGAAGGCGATCAGTGGCGCGAGGCTCACCAGGAACGCGTCGCGCGTGGCGCCGAACTGGCGAAGGCCGTCGGCGCGTCCCCGCGCCAGGCGCGCGATGCCCAGCACGATATTGCCACGCCGGGGACGCGTGCCGCCCGTCCGGCCGCTCATGCCAGGAAGGCCGCGAGGATGCCGCGATAGATGCGCGCGAGGTCGCGCAGTTCCGCCACCGGCACGCGTTCGTCGGCTTGGTGCATGGTGGCGCCGACTAGGCCGAACTCCGCCACCGGGCAGTAGCGTGCGATAAAGCGCGCATCGGAGGTGCCGCCGCCAGTGTCGAGCTTCGGCTCGACACCGCTGGCGTCGACGATGGCCTGGCGCAGCGTGTTCACCAGCGCGCCCGGCTCGGTCAGGAACGCTTCGCCGCTGATCGCGATGTCGAGGTCGAAGCGCTCGGCGTGCTGCGCGATCACCGCGCGCAACCAGGCCGACAGCGCCGCCCCCGTGTGGTCGCTGTTGAAGCGGATGTTCAGCATCGCGCTGGCCGACGCCGGGATCACGTTGGTCACCGGGTTGCCGACGTCAATGCTGGTGAATTGCAGGCTGGACGGGTGGAACCAGTCGTTGCCGGCGTCCAGCGGCGCCGCGGTCAGCGCATCGGCGATGCGAATCAGCCGGTGCACCGGATTGTCGGCGCGCTGCGGGTAGGCGACATGACCCTGCGTGCCATGCACCGTGAGCCTGGCATTCAGGCTGCCGCGGCGGCCGATCTTCACCATGTCGCCGAGCGCGACGGGACAGGTCGGCTCACCGACGATGCAGAAGTCGGGAATTTGGCCGTTGGCCTGCATCCATTGCAGCACGCGCACGGTGCCATCGATCGCGGGACCCTCCTCGTCGCCGGTGATCAGCAGGCTGATCGAGCCGTTCGGCGGGCCGTCGGCGAGGTGCTTTGCGGCGGCGGCGACGAAGGCGGCGATGCCACCTTTCATGTCGCAGGCGCCGCGACCATACAGGATGCCGTTGCGCACCTCGCCGGCGAACGGATCCGTCTGCCAGTTCGCCGCGCCCACCGGGACGACATCGGTGTGGCCGGCGAAGCAGATGTGCGGCGATCCATTGCCGATGCGGGCGAACAGGTTGTCGATCTCGCCGTAGCGCAGCGGCGTGGTGGTGAAGCCGAGCTGCCGCAATGCGTCCGCCAGTACGGCTTGCGCGCCCGCATCGGCCGGCGTGACCGAGGCGCAGCGGATCAGCGCCTGGGCGAGGGGAAGCGGATCCTGGAGATCGGTCATGGTTGGGCCCCCTCGATGTATTGACTCCCCCTCCCCTTGCGGGAGGGGGTTGGGGGGAGGGGGCCCATCGTCAATCGCGCAGCAACTCGTTGATCGACGTCTTCGCCCGCGTCTGCTCGTCCACCGTCTTGACGATCACCGCACAGTACAGCGAAGGCCCCGGCGAGCCGTCCGGCAGCGGCCGTCCGGGCAGCGACCCAGGCACCACCACGGAATACGACGGCACGCGCCCGATATGGATCTCCCCGGTGGCGCG
>JANWJK010000129.1 GCA_025452005.1 Acetobacteraceae bacterium
ACGCACCCGCAAATCCACCGAATAAGGCTTGGTCATGGCGCATCCCAGAAACCGAATCGTCCGCCAAGACTCCACCTTTTCCCGCACATTGGGAATCCCGATTCAATCCCAACGGAAACCGCTCTAATAGGCTGTTCGGTGCGATCATCCACGACATTCCGTGGGATGAGGATCGGAACCGGCGCCTGCACGAGATCGTCGAGGAATTGAAGGCGGCAGGACGGCGCCCTTACCTCGTGCCCTACGGTGCCTCGGACGCACTCGGTGCCACGGGCTACGCTCTAGCCGCCGAAGAGATCGTCCGCGATCTCCCAAACGTTGCGTGGATTGTCCATGCAAGCGGCAGCGCAGGAACACAGGCTGGGCTGCTCGCCGGGTTGTTGGCGCTTGGGCATTCCGCCCGCGTCATCGGTGTGGACGTCGACGCTCAGCCGGAACGTGTCAGAGCCGACGTCTGCCGAGTTGGACGCGAGGTCGCAGCACTGCTCGGCATCGAGCACCGTTGGCAGAACGAGCGTGTAGAGATCGCCGCCGAGTGGAGTGCAGGAGCCTACGGTGTCGCCGATGAGACCACGGTGGAGGCGATCCGACTCGCAGCGCGCACCGAAGCATTGGCGCTCGATCCGGTCTATTCAGGCAAGGGCATGGCCGGGCTGATCGGATTGGCACGCCAGGGCCGTTTCTCGGCGAGTGATGTCGTGGTCTGGATACATACAGGCGGCCTGCCGGGTGTATTCGCTTATCCTGAAACCATGGCGCGGGTGTCCGCCCCAAGGTGAGACCAGGTCCTGTTTCCAGGCAGCCTTGCCGGCATGTCCCCGTCAGCGAAACGCGAACTCCTGGTATCCGCCGCTGGCGACCTCATCGGTCTTGCGACGGAAGTGGACACCGTGGCCGTTGTACCCCAGCACGCGGCGTACGCTGCGGCCCTCCACGTTGCGGTTCACGCCGGTCTGCCAGGAATCGACCTTGGATGACAGCAGTGGCTCGGCCGCCTTGATCACGGTCTCGGTCCACTCCGCCACCTGTTCGGGCCGCGTCTCCACGCGCGTATAGCCATGGTCCTGCATGAACCGCAGGATGCCGGCCTGAAATTCCACGCTGTGTTCGACGGCCTGCGGGACATTGCCGCGCGCCGTGTGTGGCCCGAGCACCATCAGCATGTTCGGAAACCCTTCCGCCAGCATGCCGAGATAGGTGCGAGGGCTCTCCGCCCAGGCGTCCTTCAGCCGCACGCCGTTCGCGCCACGGATATCGATCCGATCGAACGCGCCCGTCACGCCGTCGAAGCCGGTGGCATAGACCAGGATATCGAATTCGTACTCCTGCCTGCTGGTCTGGATGCCGCGCGACGTGATCCGCTCGATCTTCTCGTCGTTGATCGTATCGACCAGCAGGACGTTGTCTCGGTTGAAGGCCTCGAAATAGCCGCTCTCCAGCGGCACGCGACGGGCACCGAAACCGTGGTCCTTCGGGATCAGCTTTTCGGCGACCTGCGGGTCCTTCACGCGCTGGCGTATCTTCCCGGCGATGAATGTGCTGAGCGCGGCGTTGGCCTTCTCGTCGACGAAGGTGTCGCGGAAATTGCCCAGCCAGATGCCGAAGCCTGGCTCCGCGTATAGTTTTTCCCAGAACGCCTCACGCTCCTCCGGCGGCACCTCGAGGGTCTTGCGCGGGTCCGCCTGGTGGATGAACCACATTGGCGTGCTGGCGCAGTGGGCGTAGATCTCGTCGTAGCGCGACTTGATCGCCGCCATCTCCGCTTTGTTGATTTTGGAATTATGCAGCGGCGCGGCCCAGTTCGGCCGGCGCTGGAAGACGGTGAGCTGCTTCGCCTGCTTGGCGATCTCCGGGATGGCCTGGATGGCGGTGGCGCCGGTGCCGATGATGCCGACGCGTTTGCCGGTGAAATCAACCGGCGTGTGCGGCCAGCGTGCCGGATGATAGGCAGGGCCGCGGAAGCTCTCGACGCCCGGGATGGCCGGCATCGTATGGGCAGAGAGGATGCCGACAGCGGTACACAGGTAGCGCGACCGCGCCTGCTGCCCGTCTTCCAGAGTCACGATCCATTGGTTGGCCGCGTCGTCCCAATGCGCGGCCGTCACCGTGCTGCGGAATTGCATGTCGCGGCGCAGGTCGAACTTGTCGGCCACGTGGTTGAGGTATTCCAGCGTGTCGGGCTGCGGCGAGAAATGCTCCTTCCAGTCCCATTCCTGCATCAGCTCCTTCGAGAACGAGTAGCCATAGGTCCAGCTTTCCGAATCGAAGCGGGCCCCAGGATAGCGGTTCCAGTACCACGTGCCGCCGACGTTGGTGCCCGTCTCGAAGACACGCGCCGTCATGCCCAGTTCCCGCAGGCGATAGAGCATGAATATGCCGGAAATTCCGGCGCCGATGATGATGGCGTCGAAGTCGCCGAGGCTTGCCGCCCCGCGCCGTTCAGCGAGCTCAACTGAGACGTCCATGCAACGAATTCTCCTGATGCCCAAGACCCGCGACTGACGGGTCGGATTGCCTACTGGTGGGTATTTCATCCGCTTTGGGCGAAGATCGCAACCCATGCCGGTGATTCAGCCGTCGCTGGGCTCGTTCTGTGTATCAAAGTAGTGCCCGACGCGTTTGGCCTGCGTCTTCGATACTGCCTCGTACCAATCGGCGTGTAGGGTCGAGACAATCCGTCGACCGGGATTTGCCGCCCCATGGCAAGCGCCCTACAGCCACGTGACCATCGGCTTGTCCTTCTCAACAACAAAATGCGCGAGAGCCCGACCCGGCTTGTCGCAGTGCACGCTGTGCGTCACTCCGGCGGGAACCTCGAACCAGTCGCCGGGCTTCAAGCTCTGATCGGCTCGTCCATCCACCGACAGCGTAAATTCGCCATCCAGGATATAGGTCATTTCCAACCCAGGATGCGTGTGCGGTGGCGCGCCGGCGGCATTCTCGATCAGCACCATCACGGTGGCGTAGCGGTCGCCGGGGAATTCAGCACGGTGCAGGGTGATGAGTGTCGGCAGTGTCGGCATGACGTTCCCCTTCTCTCATTCGAAGACGATCATCGTGGCGGCCAACGGCGCGGCGCATGGTCATACTCTTATCGAAACATATCGGCTGCTTGGTCGCAACCGGTGCGGATCAACTTGCCGAGAGAGCTCTGACGCACCCTGGGCGGGATGGTGAAGAGCGCGCGGGTACGCCATGGTTTGCCGGCGTAAACCACAACCACCAGGGGAGGAACGATCATGAGAATCGTCGGATTTGCCGCGTCCGTCGCCATGTGCGCGCTCTCGCTGCTGCTGCCGTCTGGCCCCGCATCCGCCCAGGCCGACTGCAAGTCGGTGGTCGCACCATCCCCGTTCGGTCCGGATGACCAGACCGGCGCGACCAACCGGATCACGCCCGCGGTCACCAAGGCCGCCGCGGCGGAAATCCAGACCGGCGTCGTTACCCCGATGGCCTTCAACCTGGTCGACGGCGTACCGCTGTTCGGCACGCGTTTCACCAAGACCATCCTGTCCAGCTTTGCCACCGTGCCCGGGGCCGAGTACGGCAAGAACAAGCTGAGCTATATGGAGGATACCTATCTCAGCCAGAGCCATGTCGGCACGCACATCGACGGCATGGGCCACATCGGCATCCAGGACTGTTACTATAACCAGACGCCGATGGGGAAATACGTCACGCAGAACTACCTGAAGCGGCTTGGCCTGGAGAACATCAAGACATTCGCCACGCGCGGCGTCATCATCGATGCGGTGAAGGTGTTCCAGGCAGCCAACAAGCTGAAGGCCAACGCCGCGTGCAAGGGCCCCTGCCTGGACCAGGGCACGCTGATCACCGAGGCCGACCTTCAGGCCGGCCTGAAGATGTACAACGTTACGCTGCGCGAGGGCGACGCGGTGTTCATCCACACCGGCTGGGGCGACCTGTTCCAGCAGTTCCCGGCGCAGAACGCGCTCTACAATGAGGGCGAGCCCGGCATCAGCAAGTCGGCCGCGGCATGGCTCGCGTCGCAGAAGGTGGTCGCGGTCGGCGCCGATACCTGGGCGGTCGAGGTGCTTCCCGGCGAGGACACCACCGAGGCCTTTCCGGTACACAAGACGCTGCTGACCGACAACGGCATCCACATCATCGAGAACGTCCGCACCGACCTCATCGCGGCGAAGGCGGCAACCGACAACCGGGCGACGTTCTTCCTCTCGATGACGGTGCCAAAGGCGGTCGGCCTGACCGGCACGTTCGTCAACATCGAAGCGATCCAATAGCGCCGTGCTGTCGCGCCGGCCCCTGCTGGCCGGATTGCTCGCCAGCGCCAACCTCGGCCCTGCCCGAGCCGAGGCACGGCGCTGGCGCATCGGCTTCGCCAATCTCGACGAGACGGCTGGCGTCACGCTCGAGGGTCTCGGCTTCACCGGCGCAGACGTGCGCCGCAGCTTCGAACTTGCTGCGCGCACGCTGCCGATCGAGCTGATCTGCTTCGACAACGTCGGCAGCCCCACGCGTGCCGTCGCCAATGCCGATGCGGCGATCGGTGCGCACGTGGACCTGTTGATCGAATACAACGCGGATCCCGACACCAACGCGGAGATTGCCCACCGGCTGACCGCGGCGGGCATCCCAGCCGTCGCGCTGGTTCACCCACTGCCGGGTTTCCCGCTCTACGGACCGGACAACCGCGGTGCCGGCCGGATCGCCGGCCGCGCGCTCGGTACCTTCGCGCAGGAGACCTGGCCGGGCGAAGCGGTGCTGGGCGTGCTGATCGGCGACCTTGCCGACGCAGGGCCGGCAGTCACCGACAGGGTGCAAGGCATCACCGAGGGCGTGCACGAAACGCTGCCCACGCTGGCCTTTGCGCCGCTGGACACCGGCGGACACTCGGTGCGCGCCGATGCGCTGCTGGCAAAATTCCTGCGCGCCCAGCCCGGGCGGCGGCTGCTGATTGCCGCTCTGGACGACCTCGCTGCGCTCTACGCCAAGAATGCCATCGAGATGCAGCGGCGGCAGAGCGACTGCATCATCGTAAGCCAGGGCCTCGACCGCAACATCCACGGCGGCGCCAGCGAGAAGAAGGAGCTCGACCCGAGCAACCGTGGCAGCGTCGTGCTCGGCTCGGTGGCCTACTTCATGGACCGCTACGGCTACGAGGTGCTGCCATTGGCACTGCTCCTGCTGTCCGGCAAGCCGCTGCCCGCGCGCACGACGACACGGCATGTGCTGGTGACCGCTGCCAACGTGTTCCGCGAATATCCGCCGATCGACATGAATTGAGGGTCGCTTTCCCGGCCGGACGGCGCGAGCGAGTCTAACGACGATAGATCGTGTTCCGCTCGCCCTCTTCCTCTGCCACCGTGGCAAAGGTCAGCGCGCCGTCCGGTCCTGCGACCGCCACCGCGTTGAGGGGGAAGCGACCGAGCCGCTCACCCGAGGGCAGCGTCTCACCCATGGTGGCGACCCGCTCCATATGCCCCACGCTGCCGGCGAATACCGCAAGCGGCCCGGGGCCGGAGTCGAGCGCCGCGACGAACGCCGTCATGCCGGCAGGGCCTGCCGTCGGCCACGGGCCGAACCCCGCATAGCGGCCGCCGCCGGGCGCCGTCTCGCCCTCGATCGCGAGCGCGACCAGGCCATCCGGCCCGATCCGCAGCACTGCCTCGCGTGCGATGCCGCCACCGCCGACATAGGCGCCGAACGCAATTCCGTCCTCCTCGTCTAATGCCAGCCGCTCGGAGAAGCGCAGGATCATTGCCCCATTTGGCGCCCCACCCGGCGCCGGGTCTCCAGCGCCGACCAGCAGCCGCAACTCGCGCGTCCCGGCCACGAAGATACCGCCCAGGACCGGGCCTTTCAGGATTGCCGCGGGAAACGCGATCACCCCGCTGTTGTTCAGCGCGGGCACGCCGATCCTCTCCATCGTGCCGCCGATCCGCAGCAGCCGATCGCCTTCGGCGACGACGCGCTGCAGCCGGCGACCGTTCCAGAAATACAGCACGTCCAGCATCTCGCGCCCTCGCCTGACGGAAGCGACGAACGCCAGCTCGTCGTTGTCGTTCAGTGCCGGTGCATCGAAGCCGACCAGCACGCCCGCGGGCACTCCCGGCGCATCGTCGCCGGAAGCGGCGATCACGTTCAGGCCGTCCTCGTCGGCCAGGAAGATCCCCTCGGCGGCGCGTCCGCCGACGATCTGCGCATCGAAGGCCACATGGCCCACGGCATTCAGCGCCGGCACCGGATGCGCCGCGAACCCGGCGAGCGTCCCGCCGCCAGGTGCCGCGTCACCAAACGCCGCGACCTTGGTGATGCGGCCAGCTTCGGCGAGGAAGATGCCTTCGCGCGCGGGCGCCCGCAGCACGGTGGCATAGAACGCCACCTGGCCACGCGCATTCACCGGGGCGACGATGGGCTGCGAGGTGACGTCGAACCGGTCGAACCTGCCGCCGCCGGGCGCCGCCATGCCGGACCGAACCACGGCACGCAACAGGCCGGTGGCCGGCAACCCCACGGCGGCCGGCTGCGCCGCCACCCTGACCGAAGGCTGCTCCGGTGTTGCGTTCGGCGTGCCTGGAGCCACCCACAGCACGGCGGCCCAAAGCGCCGCCACCGCCAGGCCCGCGACCAGCAGGCGCTGCCAGGCCGCTGCCAGCAACATGGGTCAGTTCGCCAGCATGCCGGCCTTCAGCGTGGCCACGTCATGTTGCAGCATTTTGAGGTAGCTGTCGGCCGCGCCGCCCGGCGGCGACAGAGAGTCGGCATACATCGTGCCGCCGATCCTGGCACCGGTCTCGGCGGCGATGCGCTGTATCGCGCGGGGATCAGTGATGCTGTCGAGGAACAGCGCCTTCACGCGTTGGCTGCGGACCTGCCGCGCCAGCTTCGCGAGTTCGGCGGCGGACGGCTCGGCCTTGTTGGTCCAGCCGACCACCGACAGCAGCGTGATCCCATAGGCATTGGCAATGTACTGGAGCGAGTCGTGGGAAGAGAGCGCCCGTCGCTTGGCCGCCGGAACTTCGGCGAGCTCCTTGTGCGCCCAGTCGTCCAGCGCCTGGATCTGCTTCGTGTAGTCGGCGGCGCGAGCCCGGTAGTCGGCGGCGTTGGCCGCGTCGAGCCGCGCCAGCGCCTCGGCGATGTTGCGCACATAGACAGCGCCGTTGCGAGGATCGAGCCAGGCATGCTGGTCGATCGCGGTCGGCAGCGGCCGGCCGGATACCGGATGCTCCTCTTCCGCCGTCAATGTGCGCACGCCGCGGGACACCACGATTTTCGCGCCATGGAATTCGGCCTGCTTCAGCAGCGGCTCCAGCCACGGCTCGAACTCCTCGTTCAGGTCGTTGAGGAACACCGCACGCGCAGCCGCCACGTGCGCGACGTCGGCCACGGTGGGCTGGTAGAGTTCGCAGTCGCCATCTGGGCCGACGATCGTGTTGATCCTGACATGATCGCCCCCGACATTGGCCAGCATGTCCCCGACCACACTGAAGGTGGCAACCACGGCGATCGGTTCGGCGGCGCGCCCCGGATGGGCGGCGAGCAGCGCGGCGATCAGCAGGATCGAACGCAGCATCAGGCGCGCCCCCACACAAATTGCATCGCGCCTTGCAGCGCATGGGATACGACGAACAGCGATCCCGCCGTCAGCACGATCGCCGGACCCGACGGCAGGTTGGCATGATACGAGATCAGCAGCCCCGCCAACGATGCCGCGAGCCCGAACAGAACCGCCAGGGCGATCGATGCGGCGACGCCTAACCGCCAGCGGCACGCCGCCGCGGCCGGCAGCAGCATCGGCCCGAGCGCCAGCAGCGTACCGAATGCCTGGAAACTTGCCACCAGCGCCAGTACCACAAGGACCACGAACATCGCCTGGTAGGGCAGAAGCGGGCGCATCGCACGCAGGAAGGTGGGATCGATGGCACCGACCGCGAACGGGCGGTACAGCGCGGCGACAGCCAACACGATCACGCTGCTGATCGCGGCGATCTGGATCAGCGCTCGATGATCGATCGCGAGCACGGTGCCGAACAGTACGCGCATCGCATCGGCGTTGCTGCCGCGCCAGGTGATCAGCACCACCCCGAGCGACAGCGCCACGAGGTAGAACGCCACCAGCCCGGCATCGTCGCGCGCCCGCCGGCCGGCGGCGAGCCCCGCCAGCGCCGCCACCGCTAGGCCGGATGCGAGCCCGCCCAGCGATAACCACCCGGCGGACGGCCCTCCGTAGAGGAAGCCGATCGCCGCCCCCGGCATCACCGCGTGGCCCAGCACATCGCCATCGAGGGTCATGCGCCGCAGCACCAGCAGCGTGCCGATAGCGCCATTGGCCAACGCGAGTGCGGCACATGCCACCAGCGCCGTACGCATGAACCCGAGCGTTTCGAACGGGGCGATCAGCAGTGCGTGCATCATGACGCCAGAGCAGGCAGCGCGGATTCGGTGGGACCCCAGGATACGCAGCGCCGCGCCAGCACCAGCGTGGTCGGGAACCACGCCCGCACCAGTGCGAGGTCGTGCAGCACCGCGATCACCGTCCTTCCGTCGCGATGCCATCGAGCGAGCTGGTCCAGCAGCACCGTGGTGGTCTGCGCATCGACCGCGGCGAACGGCTCGTCGAGCAGGATCACCGCCGGTTCCTCCAGCATCAGCCGCGCGAACAACGCGCGTTGCAGCTCGCCTGCGGAGAGCGTAACGATCCTTCGCTTCAGGCTGCCGCCCAGACCGACGGTCGCCGCGGCCTCCATCGCCTCTGTCCGCACCGAAGCTTGCGGCGAGCGGAAGGCGCCGAACCGCCGCCAGCCGCCAAGCGTGACAAGTTCGGCGACGGTCAGCGGATAGTCCGGGTCGATGGCGGCGCGCTGCGGCAGGAAGCCCAGCCGGCTTCCTGCCGGGAGCTGCACCGAGCCGCCCACCAGCCGCAACCGACCTGCGATCGCTGCCAGCAGGGTGCTCTTGCCGGCTCCGTTGGCACCGACCACGGCTGTGAGGCTACCGGGTGGGAACTCGCCGCTCACCCCCTCCAATGCCGTCCGCCGTCCATAGCGGACGGTGACGTCACGCAGCACGATCGGGCCTGCTTCGCTGTCATTGCGCGCATGTGCCATGCGGTGCGAGCTTGCTTCCTCGCCACGAGCCTCGCAATCCGATCGCCGTGTGACGCTACGATCCATGTCATCGTGGCGCATTGGCCCAGCTTCGCAGAAGCGTCGCTGTGGCATCGTCCATCGGAAAGAAGCACTCGATGCGGAGCTCCTGCAAGGTGATGTCTTGCGGTGTCCCGAGGGTGGCTATGGTGGTAAACAAGCGCAGCGACGCGTCATGCTTGCGAAAATGCATCGCGAGCACCGGACCGTTGTCGGCCTTGTCGGGGGCGAGGCTCAACGCCGACCGAACATCTTTGTAGCCCATCAACCTTTCAAGCAGAGAAGTCGTCTCGATCAATCCATCGGCCGCGGCATCGGCCTCGACGCTGCGGATGAAGTGGCGCACGACCGCCGCCCAGTTGATCAAGTACGGCCGCAGCACGTCCGGCGCGACCAACGCGTCGGCCAGGTTGATCTGTGTCTTCGGCGCGATGGGTCCGACAAGGAACTCTACCATATGAGCGGCAGCCGCATTGGCTTTGAGAAGGTTCCAGTGACGGTCGACCACGACGGCCGGGTACGGCTCCTGCTGCGCCAGCATGTAGTCGAGCGCACTCGTGACTTCGGCCAGATCCGGTGCCGCGAGATCGCGCTGGCGCCATATGGGTGCGAAGCCCGCGGCGAGCAGCAATGCGTTGTGCTGCCTGAGTGGGATGTCGAGCGCCGCGGCCAGGCGGTCGACCATCTCGCGGCTGGGAGACGCACGCCCAAGCTCGAGAAAGCTCAGGTGTCGTTGGGAAATGTCGGTGTGCCCTGCCAGTGCGAGTTGCGAGAACCCGCGCTGCTGGCGCCACCACCGCAGGCTTGCGGCGAATGTCTTGTTGCCCGTCACGAACAGTACCTCGGAGGTAGTTGCAGCAGAGCAAGCGCGCCGGCAGCGTGGCACGAGTCGTGGCATGTCTTGAAGAGGACGCCTCCCGTGCACCACGGCAATCGGGTGAATGGCCGATGGTTCGGGTTGTCCTGTCATTGCGAGGAGCGCAGCGACGCGGCAATCTCCATGGGGATTGCTTCGCTTCGCTCGCAATGACAGCGAGAACCGCGGCGACGAGAGATCTTCACGCGTTCACCCGATTGTCCTGTCCCGTGCACGTATTGCCGGGACCTTTGGTGGTTTTCGCGGCCGTCACGTCACTCACCCCCGGGACCAAACGTCGTCCTGGTGACGGCCTCGGCCGCGAACTTCGGGTTTGGCCGAACGGTACCGCAGGTGCTTGGGATCACTGGCGGGTTCTGGGTCTTGGTGATGGCTGTGGAGCTTGGCCTGGCCGGCTTGGTACACGCCGAGCCGCGCATTCAGACAGTGCTGCGATATGCCGGCGGACTGGGCGCACTCGCGGCCTACACGACCGTGGGCGGCGACGTGCTGTGGGAAACCTTGGTCATTGCCGCGGGTTCGTTCGCGTAGTTCCTTCACAAATCTGTGTAGGAGCAACCGTTCTGGTCTCCGTTAGCGTTGTCCACGATCTGGCATCCCACGGAGACTCAACAGTGTGTTCCGAAGTCATCGATCGGGTCCGGCGCCGGCTCTTGAGCACCGCTGCGATGGGAATTGCAGCCGCGGGTGCGGCGAGCCTATTTCCTCGGTCTCCCGCATCGGCAGCCGCGACCGATGCAATCCGTCCGTTCCGCATCGATGTTCCGGAGCAGGACCTCGTCGACCTTCGCCGTCGTCTGGCGGCCACGCGGTGGCCCGACAAGGAGACCGTCGCGGATGAATCCCAGGGCGTGCCGTTGGCGACCTTGCAAGGGCTCGTGCGCTATTGGCAGACGGACTACGACTGGCGGAAGGTCGAGGCGCGGCTCAATGCCCTGCCGCAGTTCATCACCGAGATCGACGGACTGGACATCCATTTCATTCATGTTCGCTCGAAGCATGAGAATGCCTTGCCGCTGATCGTCACGCATGGATGGCCTGGTTCGGTCATCGAGCAACTGAAGATTATCGATCCCCTGAGCAATCCCACGGCACATGGCGGCGGCGCATCTGACGCTTTCCATCTGGTGATCCCGTCGATGCCGGGTTACGGCTTTTCAGGCAAGCCGACCACGACCGGCTGGGATCCTCCCCATATCGCACGCGCCTGGATCGCGTTGATGAAGCGGCTTGGCTACACGCGGCGATTTGTCGCCCAGGGCGGCGATTGGGGTTCGCCCGTGTCGAACGAAATGGCCAAACTGGCGCCGCCGGAATTGCTCGGCATTCACGTCAACCTGCCCGGTGTCGTACCGCCCGACATCGTGAAGGCGGTCGGATCCGGCGACCCGCCGCCAACTGGTCTTTCTGTCGACGAACAACACGCCTTCGAGCAGCTCAAGCTGCAATTTGCCCGGCGACGCGCCTACGCGCAGATCATGGGGACGCGCCCGCAGACACTGTCCGGACTGGCGGATTCGCCCGCTGGCCTTGCAGCCTGGCTGCTCGATCATGGCGACGGCTACGCCCAGCCGGCAGCGGCGATGACCTCGGCCGTGCTCGGGCGCACGATCGACGGACACTCCGCGGGCGATCTCACGCGCGATGACGTGCTCGACAACATAACGCTGTATTGGTTGACCAATACGGCGATTTCGTCGGCGCGCCTCTATTGGGAGAACAAGATCAACCTTTACCTGCCGGCCAACGTCTCCATCCCCGCGGCTGTGACCGTCTTCCCGGGCGAGAGCTTCCAGGCCCCGCGGAGCTGGACGGAGCGGGCCTACCACAAACTGATCTACTTCCACGTGGCCGACAAAGGCGGTCACTTCGCGGCGTGGGAGCAGCCTGCGCTGTTCACTGCGGAACTTCGCGCCGCATTCAAGCCGCTACGTCAGCCAAGTTGAAAGAGGGCATCATGACCGCGCAACCCTATGACAAGGCGACAACGGCGCTCCTGTTCATCGATCCCTATAACGACTTCCTTTCGGAAGGCGGAAAACTCTGGCCGCGGGTCAAGGACGTCGCAAACGAGGTCGGGCTACTCGACAATCTGAGAGCCATCAGTGGCGCCGTGCGCCGGGTCGGCATCAAGGTCTTCATCGTGCCGCATCGCCGCTGGGAGCCGGGCGACTTCGAGACCTGGCGCCATCCCAGCCCAAGCCAGCTTTCCGTGATGAAGCGCCATAGTTTCGCGCGAGGCGAATGGGGCGGGGACTGGCATCCGGACTTCGCTCCGCAGGCCGGCGATATCGTGGTGAAGGAGCACTGGGGCTCAAGCGGGTTCGCCAACACGGACCTCGATTTGCAACTGAAACAGCACGGCATCAGCCACGTCATCGTCGTTGGACTGCTGGCCAACACCTGTGCTGAGACGACCGCTCGTTACGCGCAGGAGCTTGGATATCATGTCACCTTGGTTCGCGACGCAACGGCGGCCTTCAGCCGTGAGATGATGCACGCCGCGCACGAACTGAACGGTCCGACCTATGCCCATGCCATCCTCAAGACGAGCGAGCTGATCTCAGCGCTGCCTTCAGCGTAAATCGCGGCGGTCGGACAGCGACCTACCGCTCCTGCGGAGCGACATCGCGCACCGCCGCGACGAACGCCGCCAGTTCAGTGCGGTCCCATTTCAGGTGGACGCGCTGCGTCGAGGCTGGGGCCTTGCCGAGACACACGCCCGGGCGCCGTTCGGTCACCGGGCGGATCGGCCGCGGCACGAAGCCGCCGCCGCAGTTCGGGCAGACATTGAACAGCACAGTCTCGACGCACTCGGCGCAGAACGAGCACTCGTAGCTACAGATGCGGGCCTCTGTCGCGTTCGGCGGCAGGTCCTTGTCGCAGTACTCGCAGTTGGGTCGCAGTTGCAGCATCGGTGATCCTCATGCCTCGGGGGCGGCAGTGGACAGCCACCATCCGTCGCCGGCAAGCCAACATGTTTCGTCCGGTTGGTCCGGCGCGCGCCGCAGCGATTGCACCGGCGGATCGAGGCGCGACCTTCGCAGAGCCGCGGTCAGGCGCTGTGCGGCGTCCGTGTCGCGGCCGCCGATGCAGTCGATGATCCCGACGCGACAGACATGGCGCGCGGCATAGCAACTCGTGTGCCCGTGCCGGCGCGTAATCAACAGGAAGACACCGGCCCTCTGAGCTTCGGTCAGCGGCACGAGTAGCCGGCCATTGTCCTCGGCCAGCGCATCGAGCCATGCCAGGGAGAGGTGCGTCACGCCGGCGTTGACGATGATGACATCGGCCGGCCGATCGGGGCGGTAGGTGAATCCGTCGGCGCTGACGACATGCGCCTGCGGCCAGGCAAGTGCCAGATTGGCGCGCGCCCTCGCCGCAAGCTCCGCATCGATCTCGACCGCGGTGACATGGCCACCAGGGCCGACGATATCGGCGAGGACGGCGCTGTAGTAGCCGTTGCCGATGCCGACATGCACCACATGCTCGCGCGGCGCGAGATCGAGCTGGTCATAGAGGAATGCCCACAGGCTCGGCTGTCCGTTGTTCAGCCGGCGCGTCTCATCGATGGCGATCAGCACATCGTGGTAGAGGTGGCACGGGTCGGCATCTTCCGTGGTCCAGTAGTCCTGCAGGTACCATGGGCTCAGCAGCCGCCACGGACCCGGTCCGGCGAAGTGCTCACGCGGCACGGTGGCGAAGGCGTGCTCGACCGCGGCTGACCGCAGGCGCGCGACGTGCCGCAGTTCTTCGGCGAACCAGCGGCGCGCGGCGGCGATGTCGTTCTGTGGCAACTCAGGCTCCTATTCTAACGGGCAGGTGATCCCTGACAGGGCAGGGTGTGACGCAGGGTAAATTGCCGCTGGTCGATGTGCAGGACCCAACTCCTTGGCTGGTGTTTCCAGGACTATGCAGCATGTCCCAATCAACATTGCCATGCGTAGCGCAGGATGTTCTAGCGCGTATTGTATTGGCGTCGCCATTCGTTGGCCCGATGGCTCTGCGAAGGCCGACTCGGAATTTGACGGAGAAGACTGCCATGCGAGAACGTATCTCATGCCTCACGGCTTTGACCGGTATACTTCTGCTTGCTGCCTGCGCCGAAACCCCAATGGGGCCGACAGTTCAGGTCTTGCCCGGCCCCAACAAATCGCTTTCGAGCTTTCAAAGCGATCAGTCTATCTGCAGGGGCTTCGCCGAGCAGGCTGTGAGGGACCAGGCACAGAACGCGAATGTCCGCATACTTGGCGTGGCGGCGCTAACGACAGCGCTGGGCGCTGGGCTGGGCGGCGCGATCGGTGGTGGCAGTGGTGCGGGAATTGGCGCGGCCGGTGGCGCGCTCGCTGGCGCCGGGCTGGGTGCGATGCGAACCTCGAACGCGCAGAACTCCATCCAGATGCAATACGACAACGCATTCGCCCAGTGTATGTTCAGTCTCGGTAACTCAGTGCCGAACCCTGGGCCGATGGTGGTCCAACCGTAGGCGCCGGGGGGCTCGCCGCGCGCCTACCGCAGCTTCGCTATATCCATCGCGTCGGCAAGCTGCGTCAGCACCGTCTGCATCAGCGCCACGACATCCTGATCGGTAGCCACGGGTCCGGTAGCGGTGAAGCGTGCGCGTTGGCGCCGTGTGGGTTGGGCTGGATTGCGAGGCACGATCGTCCAGTCCGCTTCCAGCGTCGCCATACCCGCACTGGTCACATCGAACGTGCTGATCGTAAGAAAGATCCTGTCGTTTGGTGCCTCCGGCTGCGGCTGGTCGGTCACCAGTGCATCAGGCCGCCGCGCAGCGAGCAGTCCGGTCAGGTAACGGGTGATGCCAAGAGAGAGACGGCTGGCCCACCGCCCGTGGCTACTGCGCTGTAGCGTGCTCCCGTCGCGAATGAGGATGTCCTGTGTATCGAGAGAGTCGGGAATGACCACTCTCCTGATTTCGATCACCAACGCCCGGCTGGTGAGTGGCGCTGCCTGAGAGGGCGAATTGGATGGTTCCAACGTGTAGATAGACAGCGGCGGCGACGCGCAGGAGGCGGCGAGCAAGGATAGTCCAACAAGAAGGATCGCGGCCGCGACCTCACGAGGCCATGACGCTGATGTGCTCATGGCCGACGTCCCGTCAACAGGAGTTGCGGGTTGTGTTCCACGTCGTTGGCGAAGCCGCGCAGCGACGCCGCGGCCGCGGCCAGATCGCGCAGCGTCGCGTCGAGGTTCGCGCGTGTCTCGCCCCGGCTCGACGTCAGGCTTCTCAGATCGTTCAGCGTCTCGCGTGCCTGCTGCACCGTTTGGGTGGAGGACGCGAGCAGCGCATGCAGGTCCGCGCCGCGCTGAGTCATCTGCTGGTCACCGGTGGCAACGAGTGCCGTGACGCGGGTCAGCGTGTCGTCGAGCCGGCTCTGCAGATCGGCAATCGCCTTGGTGGCGACATCGACCATGCGTGCCGATCCATCGGACGTAACTCGCAGGCTTGCCACCAAAGGCGGCAGATCTTTGTCCAGCCTCTCAGACAATGCGCGCAGGCTCTGTAGCGCGCCGTCGGCATTCGTGACGAGTTCCTCCAGCGGGAGCTGGCTGAGCTGTTTTTGCACGCGTTGTATCGTCGACAGGCGTGTTGGGATCTCCGGCAGGCTGGTAACGTTCGGATGCAGCACGGCGGGCGCGGACTGATCGAAATCCAGATCGATCTGCGACTGGCCGGTGACAAAGCTCTGCGTGTTCAATTCGGCCCGCAAGCCGCGCGCCGCAAGGTCCGACAGATCGAGCACTCGGCGAGCGCCGCGATCCTCACCCATAACGCGAACCCGGTCCGGTTCAAGCTGAATCGTTACCGGAATATAGGCGGCGCGGCTCTGCGGATCGAACTGCAATACGATGCTTTCCACGGCGCCGACCCGAACACCTCGGAACGTCACCGGCGCGCCGACGGACAAGCCGCTGATCGAGCCCTGAAAGACCACCGCGGCGCGTGCGGTCGGGCTCAACAGGCGAAAATTGCCGAACAGAACAACGGCTCCGATTGCCAGGACCAGGCCACCGAACACGAATGCGCCGATGACCGTCTGTTTTTCCGCCATTCCACTCATCCTTTGCCGGCAGCGGAGTCGCTGGTGTGCTCACGCTGCATAAATGCCCGAACCTGCGGGTCGGTGCAGTTGTCCCGCAACGCCGATGGCGAGCCATGCGCGATCGCTGTCTTGGTCTGCGCGTCGAGAAATACGCCGTCGTCGGCGATAGCGAACAGGCTCGGAAGCTCGTGGCTGACGATGACAACCGTGGCGTCGAGACTATCGCGCAGGTTGAGAATCAAGTCGTCGAGCCGGCTGGAGGTGATTGGATCGAGGCCCGCGGAAGGTTCGTCGAAGAACAGGATGTCCGGATCCAGCGAAAGCGCCCGCGCCAGTCCGGCGCGCTTACGCATGCCGCCGCTGAGTTCGGACGGAAGCAGATCGACGGCATGCTCCATGCCGACGAGGCCGAGCTTGAGCATCACCAGACGGCGGATCGTGGTGTCGTCCAGTTTGGTGAACATTTGCATTGGCAGCGCCACATTCATGCCAACCGTCATCGCGCTCCACAACGCCGCATTCTGGAACAGCACGCCGAAGCGGCTGCGTCCGATCTCGGTCCGCCGTTGCTCGCTGCCGCCCCAGTAATCCTCACCTTCGATCAGGAATTGGCCCTCGCGCGGACGTAGCAGGCCGATCATGGATTTCAGGACGGTGCTCTTGCCGCATCCGCTGCCACCCATCACCGCGAAGATGCTGCCCCGCCGCACGTCCAAGGAGAGATCTCGCTGGATAATTTTGGGCCCGAAGGCGAGTGTTACGTCCCGCAGTGCCAAGAGCGGGGTCTTGTTCGCCGGTGCGAGGAGGGGATCAGCCATGCCTTATATGCCAACCACATCCGCAAGCACCGCGAACACAGCGTCCATCGCGATGACGCCGACGATTCCGATCACGACCGCACGAGTGGCGGCGGTCCCGACATCGGCGGCGCTCCGGCCGGCCTGCAATCCGATGCGACAGCTCGTCAGACCGATCATGATCGCGAAAGCGATGGTCTTGGTAAAGCCGAACACGAACTGGTCGAAGGGGATCGCGTCGAGTGTCTGATGCAGGAACCCAAGGGACGTGATGTTCAACATCGAGATGGAGACCACGAAACCGCCCAGCATGCCCACCAGGCAACCGTACAGGTAGAGCAGCGGCATCGTGAAGACGAGGGCGAGGACCGATGGAAGGATAAGGTAGTCCGAGATCGGGATGCCAACGACTTCGAGAGCGTCGATCTCCTCGTTGCCTCGCATGGTCGCGATGCGCGCTGCGTAGGCGCCGCCGGTGCGACCCGCCATGACGATCGCGGTCATCACGGCCGCCATTTCGCGTACCAAGGCGAGACCGACAAGATTGGCGACGAAGATGTCGGCGGCAAACCGGCGCAACTGCACAGCGCCCACAAAGGCCAGGATGGCGCCGATCAGGAAGTTGACCACGCTGACGATGATCAGTGCGGATGGCCCGGCAGCACGTACGTTGTCGAACAGGTCGACCCCGCGGATCATCGCCTTGGCGACGACCGCCCGCAGCCCGCCGTTCACCGTCGTGGCCAGCAATTCGCTGACTACTCCGATCTCCGCGAACATGCCCAGCGTCTTGCCGCCAAGCCAGTTGAATGGCCGGAAGCCGCGGCTGCGCGATAACCCTGGCTCACCGATCTCGGCTGGCAGGAGGCCTAGCAGCTTGCGTGCGGATTCCGGCAATGTGCTGCCGTCAAGGGGGAGACCCGCTACTGCGGCAGCGCGCTTGACGTCCCACAGGAACGCAATCAGCCCGCTATCCCATCGGCCAAGATCGCCGGTGTCGAAGGCAAGCGCGCCTTCTTGCTTGTTATCAAGCAGGCCTTTGTCCGGGAATTCAGGGATGTGACCGGATTGGGCAATCCAATCGCCGCCAAGCGCAAGGACATTGCGACCATTCGTCAGGCGGAGACGCCAGGCCGGCGATGTTGTGTCAGGCACCGTGGACGTCAAGTCGCTACCTCCCAACCGAGGGCTTCCAGCATGACAGGGGACCAGGCTGCCGTCGCCTCTTGTCAAGTTGAGCGAACCGGGACGCCAAGCCGCACTAGTACAGCGGCAGCAACCAGGGTACGAGCAAGACGCTGACTATCAGGACGACGATTGTGAATGGCACCCCAACCAGCGCGAAATCTCCGAATGTGTAATTACCCGGACCAACCACGAGCGTGTTGACCGGCGAGGAGATCGGCGTCATGAACGCGGACGATGCTGCCAGCGCAACGATCATCGCAAATGGATATGGCGAGGCCTGAAGATCGCCGGCGATGGCGAGTGCGATCGGGGCCATCAGCACGGCGGTCGCCGTATTCGAAATGAACATGCCCAACCCTGCCGTTATCACGAACAGCATTGCCATCACGACGCGCGGTCCGGCACCACCGATCAAGGCCACCAACCCGTCGGCCGCCAGATCGACGCCACCGGTTCGTTGCAGCGCGACTGAGAACGGCATCATCCCGACGATCAGGATCAGGCTCTTCCAATTGATGGACCTATAGGCGCTGTTCAGATCGACACAGCGAAACAGGCCCATGAGGAGGCAACCGATCAGGGCGGCTTGCACGTTCGGTACAAAACCGCTCACCATCAACCCAACGACGAACAGAAGCACTGCCAACGCATAGGGCGCTCTGCTCGCGGCCGGTAGGACGTCGTCCAGTTCAGCCGGCATGTTGAGCACAACCATGTTCCCGCCCTCGGCGTGCAGGCGCCTGATATCTGTCCAGAACCCGACAAGCAAAAGCGTATCGCCAATCCTGAGCTTCTCATGGAGCAGGCCATGACCGTGCACCACACGGCCGCGTCGAAGGCCGATGACCGTCAGCCCGTGTTCACCCCGAACCCTGGCCGCCAGTACGGTCCGGTCGATCAGCGTCGACTCATTGTGGACAATAGCCTCCACCATGCCTATCTCGTGCCGCGAGTCGGTGAAGTATCCGCTGTCGTCGTCGAGCGGCAGGGCATTAAGCGCGAACTTTCGGCGGAGCGCCTCCATCTCGATCTCCGGGGCACGAACGTCGACGAGCAGTGTGTCGTCGACCTGTAGCTCGGTCTGTGAGACAGGACGGATCATCTCGGTGCCGAGTCTAAGGTTACGGACGATTGCCACGATGTTGATGCCCGCCGCCCGCAGGGAAAGCTCCTCGAGTCGCTTGCCCACCAGCGGCGATTCGGGCGTTACACGAACTCGATACTCGCGGTCGGCCAAGCGGTATTGATCGATCCATGTCTGCAGACTGGGGCGACGGCGCCCGGCGGAAGAGTCATCTTGTCTCGGCGCCAACATTTTTCGCGCGAATACCATGTAGATAATGGCGAGAACCAGCACTGGCAGACCGAACGGCGTGAAACTGAAGAAGCGAAATCCTTCCAGGTCATGCCGGGCGAGTTCCGCGTTCACCACGAGGTTGGGCGCGGTCGCCACGAGCGTCAGCATGCCGCTGACCAACGCGGCGACGCTCAGCGGCATCATTAGCCGGCTTGGCGGCGTGCCTGTGTTGCCGCAGATCCGCAGGACCACCGGAATGAAGATCGCAACAACAGCGGTAGAACTCATGAGGGCGCCGAGCCCGCCGACCGCCACCATCAGCAACACCAGAAGGCGTGTTTCGCTGGTTCCTGCCGACGCGTTCAACCAGTCGCCGAGTCGCCTGGCGACCCCCGTCCGCACCAAGCCCTCACCGATTACGAAAAGCGCCGCGATCAGAACAATATTGGAGTCGCTGAATCCAGCCAATGCCTCATTGATGCTGATGATGCCTGTGAACGGCATCGCGACGATCATGATCATCGCCACCACGTCCATGCGAGGACGCTCGGCGATGAACATAGCGATTGCGGCCGCGAGGAGCAGAAGAACGATAGCGAGGTCTGTGGTCAAGATGGCTTCTCCGAGCGTAGCGGCGTGTGTACATGCCATGTGCGCAGCAACGCTGATGGACTCTGTGTCCCACCATCGTACCTCACGTCCCAAATCTACCATTGGGCAGAAGATCGCCGAGCCAAATCGTGCCAGAAATCTGGTGGAAGCTTGCGCGTATGTGATACGGAGCTTATCAAATACGTGGTTTGGAGCGTGGTGACCTCATGAGCGCCAATCCTGACAATGTGGTCGGTACTGTGCTCGATCGGGTGGACCAAGATCTGGATCAGGCCCGCCAGCGTCTGTTCAGCTTGCTGCGTATTCCGAGCATCAGCACGCAACCCGTGCACGAGCCGGATGTGAAACAGGCGGCTGAGTGGCTCCGTGACCAGCTTGCAGGTCTTGGATTCGAGGTCGCGATCAGGCCGACTGCCGGGCATCCTGTCGTGCTCGGGCATCATCCCGGCCCCGCTGGCACGCGGGCGCCACGTATTCTGTTCTACGGGCACTACGATGTGCAGCCGCCGGATCCGCTCGAGCTTTGGACGAGTCCGCCCTTCGATCCGCAGATCGTCGAAGGTCCGCATGGTGCCCGCGTCGTTGCGCGCGGCGCCGTCGACGACAAGGGACAGTTGATGATGTTCGTCGAGGCACTCCGCGCCTGGAAGGAGGTCGGCGGCGGCATTCCCGCCCCCGTGACCATGCTGCTAGAGGGAGAAGAGGAGATCGGCAGCCCGAACCTTGAACCGTTCCTCGCGGCCAACAAGGGAACGCTCGCCGCCGATTTCGCGCTGATCAGCGACACCAATATGTGGGACATCAATACGCCGGGCGTCACCACGCGGCTGCGCGGCATGTGCAACTGCGAGCTCACCCTGAAGGGTCCCGGGCTCGACCTGCATTCCGGCCTGTTTGGTGGATCAGCGCTCAATCCGATCAATGCGCTGACGAGGATCCTTGGCGAACTGCACGACGACCAGGGCCGGATACAGCTTCCTGGTTTCTATGACACGGTAAGGGCGGTCACGCCGGATCAGCAGGCGGAGTGGCAGGAGCTCGGTTTCGATGAGGGCGCGTTCCTGCGCGGCATCGGCCTGTCCGCGCCAAGCGGTGAAGCAGGCTTGCCAGCGCTACAGCGCATATGGGCGCGGCCCACAGCCGACATCAACGGCATTTGGGGCGGCTACATTGGGACGGGTAGCAAGACGATCATCCCGTCCGAGGCGTCGGCCAAGGTTTCATTCCGCCTTGTGCCCGATCAGGATGCCCAGGCGGTATATGCGGCGTTCCAGCGCTTTGTCGCCGATCGGTTGCCACCCGGCGCTCAGGTCTCGTTTCAGGCGTTCGGCATGTCGCCCGGCATGGAGATCGCAACCGATACGCCATGGGTGAAGGCGGCGCGCGCAGCCCTTCAGCAAGAATACGGGCGGCCCGCTGTGATGATCGGCAGCGGCGGCTCTATACCCGTGGTCGAACAAATCAAGCGCACACTCAACATCGATACGCTGATGATGGGCTTCGGGCTGGATGACGATCAAATCCACAGTCCCAACGAGAAGTTCGAGATGCGCTGCTTCCATAAAGGGACGCGATCCCATGCAATACTGTTAGGTAAGCTGGCGGAAAATCGATGACGGGCGGTTCTCGAGTTCGTTAATTGCAGCGTCGATGCCGCTCCGCGGCCGACGATCCGAAGTGCGCCCCTAAAGAGCCACTCCTGATGGAGGGAACTGATGAAGCTGCAGCGAAATTATCTGAGCATCATCTCGGGGATCGCGCCGATGGGTGCGGTGGGACTGTCGCTGTTGCTCGGCTCGACGCTCTCCGGCAATGCTGCCCCGCGGGTCGTGGACCCGCAACGGTCCGCCGCCGAGCAGACCGTCTCCGAGCGGCTGGCCGCCATTCGCGAGGCGGTTTTCATAGTGGCCGGTTCTGGCCTCACCGGTAGCGGTGGCGACCCGAACGTGCAACTGGTCTGGGGCAATCGTTGGTTCAATGGAGGCTGGAACCGCGCTCCGCGATGGAGACGGCCTTGGGGCAATTGGCGGAATTTCTCACCGCCTTGGAACAATTTCTGGCGCAATTGGTAGGCCATATCGGCAAGCTGGGTTGAGCGAGGCGTCCGATGCCCGTGATGGAATTGTTGGTCATCCAACCCACGCCGTTCTGCAACATCAACTGCTCTTACTGTTATCTCCCCAACCGACACTCGAAGGCAGTCGTGTCCAGGGAGACGCTGGCGAACCTGTTCTCACAGGTTTTCGCGTCGGGCTGGGTCGACGGCTTCCTTTCGGTTGTGTGGCACGCGGGCGAACCGATGGTGTTGCCGATAGAATTCTATCGAGAGGCATTTCGGATCGTTGACGCGCTCAAGCCAGCCGGTGTCTCGGTCGGTCACTCATTCCAGACCAATGGAATGCTGATCGATGATGCCTGGTGCGATTTCCTGATCGAACAGGACGTCGGGATCGGTGTCAGTGTTGATGGACCGAAGCACCTGCATGATCGGCATCGGCTAACGCGATCAGGCCAGGGTACGTTCGATCGGACGATTGCGGGAATCCGTCGGCTTCGACGGCGCGGCGTGCGATTTCATGTGATCTCGGTGTTGTCGTCACTGAATCTCAAGGCACCTGCCGAGATGTTCGATTTCTACGTTTCGGAAGGAATCAAGGAGGTCTGCTTCAACGTCGAGGAGTCCGAGGGCAGTCACGTATCGTCAAGCTTCGCGCAAGGCGACGTCGAGGCGGACTACTATCGATTCATGAGTGAGTTCTGGCGCCTTTCTTCGGCCAACCCAGGCAAGCTCGACTTCATTCGTGAGATCGATCACGCAATCCAACAGGTTATGCGGCCACGGGATGCCATCACTGCGAACCAGTTGATCGAGCCGTTCGCGGTGACCAGCATGGATGTTGCGGGCAACATTTCGACGTTCTCGCCAGAGCTTCTTGGGCTGAAGAGCGAGAAATACGGTGATTACCTGCTGGGCAACATCAACACCGATCGGCTTGTCGATCTCGCTGGGCGACCGAACCTGGGCAACATGCAACGGGACATCCGCGCAGGCGTGGAGTTGTGCCGGCAGCAATGCCAGTATTTCAGCGTGTGCGGCGGTGGCGAGCCGGTCAACAAGCTGTCCGAGAATGGTACATTCGTCAGCACCGAGACTACTTACTGCAGGCTGACGCGAAAGCGTGTGACCGATCTCGTGCTGAGTGCGCTCGACCGTCTGCCCCCGAGCGGGTCCTGCGCCAGTGCCCCAGACGACATTGCCGACAATCTGCCGGATCTGGTCCGCGGCGAGGGTAGCACGGCAAGTCGCATTGAACCTTGGGTCGGAGGATAGCATGTACAGCTTGCTCGGACGATATGCCGCATGCGCAACCATCGCTCTGGTACAGATCGGTGCGGCGACACTGGCACATGGCCAAGGACCGACGGCCCCTGGAGCCACCGGCGCGACGACAGCCAGGCCCGCTGGCGATAACGGACCGGGGGCACCGGGCGAAGAGCCCAACGATGTGGCGTCTTCGTCGGTGGACCTGCCGGTACTCTATGTCACCGGCGTACAGATCGTGCGGACAACGACCAATCCAAAGATCGACATCGTGAGCGTGACCGGGCTCACATCGTCGGAAGGTTGGAGCTCCCCGCAATTGGTCCCGACCTACGCGGGGAAGCCATTCGACGATGTGCTCGATTTGCAGTTGATTGGGGCTGCTCCGGTGCAATCTCAGCTTGCGGGCGGCTTTGCTCCAGTCAGTGCGCTCTTTACACTTGACCCGGGTCAGTCGTTCAAGGGCGTGCGGGTCCGCGCTTCTGAGAACGCGATCTCTGTCGGGCAGATTCCCGGCAGCGGCGAAGCTGTGCAACAGGTGAATGATTGCAAGGATTGCCTGGGGAAGAAGTTCGCCGCAGCAGGACAGGCACAGTCAGGAGACGCAGGCGTGGTCCGGCAGGAAGATCTCCCCAAGGTCCTACGCGTGATCCGGCCGACGGATGGGATCAGGGGTGCCGATCAGGATCCGAACCGTCTCACGCTGGTGATCGATGACAAGGGGATCATCGTCGAAGCCTTTTGGGAGTAGAGTCACTCGAATTAGACGGCGCGCAGCAGCGAGTGCAGATTCGTGCGCGTAGCGTCGGCGCTGGCTTGAGCGGGCGTTATGCTCGGGTTCGGCGTGGCGTGCGAGGTGGCCCGGACGTCGCTGGGGCTGGCGGTGAATTCTCGCCGAAAAGCGCGGCTGAAGCTTGACGTGTCGGCAAAGCAAAGCTCTTCCGCAATGGCGGTGATCGATCGGTTGACGGACTGGTCGGACAACAGGGCATATGCCTCGAGCAGGCGCTGACGCTGGATGTAGCGCGACACGCCGCCTTCGGCATTCATCAACCGGTACAGCTTCGATCGTGACATCGACAAGCTGTGGCATAGCAGGCGTGCGCCCAACGCCGGTGACCGCAGATACTTGCGGACGACGCGGCGCACTCGTTCTAACCGGACGGTATCAATCTGCAGGCCAGCGGCGCCGGCCCGGTCCTGCTCCGGCGCCAGGCAGGCGGCTACCATCGCGCCTATCGCGTCGCTCATCCGCGGCTGGTCGTCCGGAGCGACCTCCGGCAGAATCTGTTCCAGCAGTGCGAGATAGTCGCCAAGCAGAAAGCCAAGTGGGGTGTCCAGGGCCGTACCACGCGCCCGGTCCAGCGCCGGCGACAGATCGGCGAACCTGTCGCGCGACATGTATAGCTGCAGCCGTCGATCCTCGGCCCGTTCGCTCCTCAGGTCATCCGCCAGCGACACGACGAACGGGGTTCTCGGGGGAACGCTCAACGTCCTGCCGCGGCTGCTGATGAGGCTCGTCGCTTGGCAGCTTAGCGTAATCACCCAGTGATCCAGCGGGTTCCGGCGGCTGTGCATGACGTTCCGCTCGACACGAATGGCCGGTGCCTGGACGCGGCTCACCATGCACCCACCCAACTGCCAGCTCTGGCTCTGTGCGGGGAAGCCATTGCGAGGTGAATCATGCGGCAAGACGTCGAAGACACCGTCGAACCAAGCCATCCAAGCGTCGAACTGCTGAGGTGCAGGCACGTCGCTCGTCGCGAAGCTTTCCGCCTTCATGTCGACCCACCCCATATATTGTCTGGATAAGTCACCTCGACATCGCGACGGACGATACGTCCGGAGGGTCGATCAGTATACCTGCGCGCGTGCGCGTGGCGTCCCAATCCGATGCACGACGTCCCAGCAACGCGTCAGCTCCGGCAGCAGGAGAACCGCGACGGGCCATCACCGTGTTTTCGCTCACCGGCGCGGATGCCGGCCTTGCCGGGCCCCTCCGGCTTATTTCGGAACCGGGCGTAGACCGGCGGGACGCACCACGCTGTCGCGCTTGCCGCATGACCCATACGGTCGCCGCCACGGGAGCGGACAACGGCGGCGTTCACATCGATCATGTGAGCGGGAATGGGGAGATCACGGGCTGACATCGGGACGAGCGCGACGGCGACGTAGCTCGCGGGGGCCGGCTGCCATCGGATCGTATATCGATTCGGTCATGCAGTATGTCGATGACCGGCTCGATGCGGCAGTTGAGCGGATGATCACGCTCTGCCGTCTCTGCTCGGTCGCGACCGAAGGGGCGGAGGCCGCGGAACAGCGTGCGCGGGCCGAGATATTCGTCGAGGAGCTGCGCGGCATCGGATTCAGTGCCGGCGTCCGCGATACGCCAGGCCCGCCGATCGTGGTGGGCCATGATCGCGGCTCGCGAGGACCCTCGGTGCTGTTCTGTGGACGTTACGATGCGTGGCCTGCCGGCGCGTCGGGGGAGAGACGCAAGGGCAAAGTCACCTTAACTGCTTCGGCCGTTGCGGCAGATCCGTGCAATGCCGATCAGTCAACCCAGCTCATGGCCTTCGTTGAAGCCTGTCGCGCATGGAAAGCGGTGACCGGACGGCTGCCGACTCCTGTCTCGGTGTTGGTCGTCGGCGAGCGTCGATCGGGATCAGTCAGGCTGACGTCGATTCTGCGCATGTATGCCGACGAACTGAATGCTGACATCGGCATCGCTCCAGCCGCACGGATCTCGTGCCCTGCCGTGCCGACAATCAACAGCATGCTGCGTGGGCTGTGCCGCGAAGAATTCACAATCGTCGCAGCCGACCGCGATCAGCTTGCCAGGCCTCGCAGCGGGGCCTCAGCCGATCCCACCCGGATCCTGGCCCGTATCATCGACGATCTGCAGGACCAATTCGGCTGCGTGGCAATTCCCGCTTTCTATGACGGCGTGGACGCATCACTCCGGCCGCCGCGTGACCCACGGGACGATGTCCAGGCGCTATCGACATGGCCGACCTGTGCGATCGACGCCGTTAGCGGCAGTCGCAACGACGGCGGACGGCGGCGCGCGTTCTCCCCCCGCGCATTCGCCAGGTTGTCCTTCCACCTGGTCTGCGACCAGGATCCCGATGTTGTTCGCCAGGCTTTTCGTGACTTCGCGCGCGCCCGTGTCCCCGCGGATTGTCAGATCGAGTTCTCCCCGGGAATCTCGATCCATCCGGTGCGATTCGCCATAAGCAATCCTGCTTTCGGCAAGGTTCGGGATGCCCTTACCACCGAGTGGGGGCGCCAGGCAGTCTATACATGCGGCGACGCGACTCCCGCCATTCACGCGCTCAGGGAAGCACTCGGGATGGAGGTGATCGTGACGTCATTCCCGAATGAGAATGGCTTCTGTGGCAGTCCGCGCGAGATACCTGGGCTGGCGAGCTACCGACTTGGCATCCGTTCCTGGGCGCGCTTGCTGGAAGCCTTGTCCCAATGATCAGATGCACTGCCGCCGGGGCAAGGAACCGATCCGACAATGTCTGACGCGCGAGGAACAGTAGACCGAAGCACCGCCACCGACCTCAATGCGAGGTGGCCTTGGTTCGTCGCCCTGGGTATCGGGCTGCTCGCTCTCAGCGTTGTCGCGTGGGTCGATTCCGTGGCGGTCACGGTTGTAAGCGCCATTGTCATTGGCGGCAGCCTGGCCGCGGGCGGCGTGTTTCATATATGGCATTCCCTGGTTGCCGGGAATCGGTACGGCGCGGCGTTAAGCCTGTGCAGTGGCATTCTGTATACGATAGGCGGCCTGCTCACGATGCGGGAGCCAGTCCACGGCGCGGCAGTGCTGACGCTGCTGCTGGTGATAACAATCGTGACCGGCGGCATTCTGCGGATTGCGGCCATACTGCGCCTGAGTTACGGGCGCGTCCGGGCATGGCCACTGCTGCTGCTTGGCGGCATTGCCAGTATTGTCATCGGCGCGCTGATGTACATCAGCCTCCCCTGGCCCGGCCTGTGGGTTATCGGCGTGCTGATCGCCGTTGAGTTGTTCATTCAGGGCAGCGGATGGTTCTACATCGGCCTCGCTTTGCGGGCCGGCTGAGCAGCTTAGGACTTGCTCGGAAATAATAGCTTCAAGGTGGTTGTTGGTTCGGTGAAATGGTATAGTTCCACTCGCCGTGGAAGTCGTCACGCGTGATGTTTATTGCCAGCATCTCGGCGTCGGTAACCTTGATGCCTTTCGGGTAGAGATTTCCGTCGATCTCGCAGCAGACCTCAAGGCCTGTATCGGTTGTGGTGGAGCCGATCAGTTGCAGGATCACCTGATGGCTTACCAGCGGCTTGCCGCGCCAGTTCATAGTGATGAAGGCGAACAGGCGGTGCTCGATCTTGTTCCACTTGCTGGTGCCCGGCGGCAGATGGGTCAGCGTGATCTTCAGGCCGGTCTCATTGGCGAAGCGCTGCAGTTCGCGCTTCCATAACCTCACCTGGGGCCCGTTGCTGCCGCCGCAGTCCGCCGTGATGGTAAGACACTTGGCATTCGGGTAGCGCGGCTTGCCGAGCCTGTACCACCACCGCCGAATGCTCTCGACGGCGAAGGCCCCGGTATCGGCGTCGATGCCGACGCTGACCCAGCCATGATTGGCGGCAATGTCGTAGACGCCATACGGCGCCACCTTGCCGAGTTCTGGGATCTTGAAATCATGCACCCGGACCGGTTCGGGATCCCTCTGACGGCGCAACTCGCGGCCGTTATTCTTGAAGTCGCCAACCAGCT
>JANWJK010000130.1 GCA_025452005.1 Acetobacteraceae bacterium
GCCGAATAGCCCTCGTTGAACACCAGGTAGATCATCGCCGCCACGGCCGTCAGTCGTTCGGCGCGCTCCACGGCGCCGGGTGTCTCGAACGGGACATCGGCCTTGGCAAGCCGCGTCTTGGCGCGTGTGATGCGCTGCTCCATCGCCGCCTCGCTCACCAGAAAGGCGCGGGCGATCTGAGGGACGCTTAGGCCGGAGACAATCCGCAGCGCCAGGGCGATCTGCTGCGTGGCCGGCAGCTCCGGTTGGCAGCAAATGAACAGCAGCCGCAGCACATCGTCGCGATACTGTGACCCGTCGAGCCGCTCCGCCAGCGGCGTCTCCATGTCATCGAGGTTGGAGATCGCATCATCCGGCGGCAGCGGGTCCAGGCGCGCCCGCCGTCGTGCTCCATCGAGCGCGGCGTTGCGGCCGACAAGGATCAGCCAGGCGGTCGGATCGCGCGGCGGCCCGTTGCGCGGCCAGTTCTGCAGCGCACGCAGGCAGGCTTCCTGGAACGCCTCCTCGGCTATGTCGAGGTCGCGGAAATACCGCAGCAGCGCGCCGATCGCCTTGGGTCGCGCGGCGGCTACTACGGCGCCGATCCAGGTGGCGTCGGTCATGCGCGCCGCGCGTCCGGGCAATACAGCGCGACCGGGCGGATCTCGTAGGCGCCGCCGGGGTTTGCCGCGGCAAGTTCACGCGCCACGTCCAGCGCCTCGTTCAGATCGGCGACGTCGATGACATAGAAGCCCAGCAACTGCTCCTTCGTTTCGGCGAACGGGCCGTCGATCACCAGCGGTTCCTGCGCCTTCCGCAGTGTCGTGGCCGAGGTGGTGGGCAACAGGCGCAGAGACGGCCCAAGCTTGCCAGCCTTGGTCAGCCGGTCCTGGACCACGCCGATCCGCGCCATTACGGCGGCGTCCTCCTGCTTGCTCCAGGACCAGACGACGTCTTCGTCGTTGTAGCAGAGGATGGTGTACAGCATGCGGATCGTCCCCTCGTGTTCTACAGGACGCGGCAATGTGCCCGTTCCCGATATCGCCATGCAAAAAAGCTTGATGCTTGCGGGCGCACGTGCGGGCAGCCCCGACTTCGCAGCGCGCCGCTGGTCATCTACAATTCGCGGACAGACGTCCGGGAGAACAACCATATGATCATTGACTGTCATGGCCATTACACGACGTCACCGCGCCAGCACGAGGCTTGGCGCAGCGAGCAGATTGCTGCGTATGGCGAGGGCCGTGCCGCGCCGCCGCGCCCCGCGATCAGCGACGACGAGATCCGCGCCAGCATCGCGAACGGACAGTTGAAGCTGCAACAGGAGCGCGGCACCGATCTCACCATCTTCTCGCCGCGTGCCGCCGGCATGGGACACCATTTGGGCAACGCTGCCACATCCGAGGCCTGGGCCGCTGCGTGCAACGAGCTGATCCACCGCGTCTGCACGCTGTTCCCGCGCAACTTCATCGGCGTCTGCATGCTGCCGCAGACGGCCGGCGTGTCGCCGCGCAACTGCGTCGCCGAACTGGAACGCTGCGTACAGGAATACGGCTTCGTCGGTTGCAACCTCAATCCCGATCCGTCCGGCGGATTCTGGAAGGACCCGCCGCTTGGCGATCGCTACTGGTATCCGCTGTACGAGAAGATGGTCGAGCTCGACGTGCCGGCGATGATCCATGTCAGCGCGGCGTGCAATCCCGCCTTCCACACCACAGGGTCACACTACCTGAACGGCGACACCGCTGCGTTCATGCAGTGCCTGACGTCCGATCTGTTCAAGAACTTCCCGACGCTGAAGTTCATCATCCCGCATGGCGGCGGCGCCGTGCCGTATCACTGGGGTCGGTTCCGCGGCATCGCCCAGGACATGAAACTGCCGCCGCTCACGGAGCATTTGCTGAACAACGTGTTCTTCGATACCTGTGTCTATCACCTGCCAGGACAGGAGCTGCTGACCAGGGTCATTCCGCTGGACAACATCCTGTTCGCCTCGGAGATGATCGGCGCGGTGCGTGGGATCGATCCGGAGACCGGGCATCCCTATGACGATACCAAGCGCTATGTCGAGCAGCTTCCGCTCGCGTCCGGGGACAAGGCGAAGCTCTACGAGGGCAATGCTCTGCGCATCTACAGCAGGCTATCCGCGCAGATTGCCAGGCAGTTCGGCCAGTAAGGATCGCGACGAGGCTAGCCGGGCCGCCCGCGCTCTGCGGGCGGCCACAGCCATACGCCGCGTTTGGCATTTTCGATCGCCTGCGGCGACGGTGCGGCGACCGTGTTGAGGTGCAAGGCGTCATGATACCAGTAGCCGCGCGGGCCACCGCCCGCTTCGGCCCACGGTTCGGGTGCCGTCGCGCAACCAGCCAGCAATGTGCCGATGATGCAGAACGCCAAACATCTGGACATGATTGCAAAGTCTCCGAAGCGGCTGTCGCACGGTGATGTGAGCGGTAGAACGCCGCTGTCAATGGGGCGGTCGACTACAGCCCCACTTCCTCCCCAGCCGTCAGTCGCCCCACAACGTCCTCCCGCCAGCGGGTGAATTCCTCGCCGCGCCATGCATCGTGACGCCCTACGGCATAGGCGAGGGCGTTGCGATGGTAGACCAAGGCGTTGCGCCGTGTGGCGAGGAAGTTGTTGCGCGTCGATACGACCTTACCGGGCACGCCCATGATCACTGATCCTTCAGGCACCTCGGTTCCGGGTGGCACCAGCGCCATCGCGCCCACCACGCAGCCTCGGCCGACCTTGGCGCCATCCATGACCACCGCGCCGATGCCGATCAGGCAGTCGTCGCCGATTTCGGCGCCATGCACCACGGCGCGATGTGCGATGGAGCAATAGCTGCCGATCGTCGTACCGCGCCCGCCACCGACATGGATCACTGCGCCATCCTGGATGTTGCAGCAGCGGCCGATGCGCACCGCGGCACCTTCGGCGCGGATCACCGAATAGGGCCAGAAGCTGCTGCCTTCGCCTGCGCTCACCCGGCCATATATGCGCGCGGTCGGATCGACGTAGGCAGGCCGATCCAGGTGAACGTCTGGGCCGAGACGGAAGGACATGGCCGAACATTCCCCAATGATGTGTGGCGACATTGCCGGAAGGGGGGCATGCCTGCAATCGCGCGATACAATTCCGCGCGATCCGCCGAACACGCCTCGCGGCGATCCGTTCTCGTCGCGGCATGGCGAGGAATGGTCGGTGAGAAACATGATGCTGACGGTGGGCGCGTTGCTGCTGGCGACAGCGGTTGGTGGCTGTGCAACCTATCCGACTTATGGCTACGGCTACGGGCCCGCCTACGGCTATGTGCCCAATGCTTACGGCGTATACCCGTACAATAACGCCTATCGGTATCCCCCCAATTACGCCTATCGGTATCCCCCGGTTTATACGTCGGATTACAACGGCTACTTCGGGACGTATCAAAGCAACGGCGGCGGGAACGGTTGACGTCCTGCCGTCGCTTCAGCGGGATCCTGCGGCCCTGATGAGCGTGGCTCGGCGGCTGACGTATGCGTAGAGGCGTGTCGTGATTCGTTTGATGAGCTCGAGCAGGTCCGCTTCGGGACCGTTCGGCTTGCCGCTCGCGAGCCACAGGCAGAGCAGGGTGCCTGTGTAGACGGTGGCACCGAGGCCACTGACGACGAAAAGCTGCCACAGGCTCGCTCCAAGCCCTGGAGCGTAGGTCGTCCAGCCGAGGCCTGATAGGATCAGGAACGCGGACATCGCCGCCGCTGCGAGCAGGCAGCGCCAGACCCGCGACAGCAGGTCCAGCGGCCGCATCGCAAACCTGTGGAACGCGAGGATAGATAGAACAGTCTGCTGAGCAAATGCTGTCAGCGTGCAGGCGACCGCCGCACCGACGATGCCAGAGTGCCAGACGAACGGCGCCAGCAGGGCGAACTGGAGCAGAGAGAGAGCGACGATGGTCCAGAATATCGGCCGTAGGTAGCCGAAGGCATAGAACAGACTCGAACTGATGCGCTCAACGACGGCGAAGACACCCGAGATGGCAAGAATCTGGATGACCGGCATTGCTTCCAGCCATTTCGTGCCAAACCCTATATAGACCAACGGTGAGGCAATGGAGGAGATGCCGATGCTGGCTGGCAAGGCAATGACGAGCATGGAAGAGGCGATGCGCATGTAGACTTCGGCGACCCCGAGTCCCGAACGTCGAGCCGCGGCGAAACCAGGGAAACAGACCCGGCTCAACGGGCCGATGAGTTCGCTTTCCGGCAGCGTGGCAATCTCCGAGCCGACTGTGAAGACACCGAGTTGCGTCGGATTCAGCATGCCACCAATGATCAGCGTGATGCCGCGCCCGCGGACCATCCAGGCCATGCTGACCATCCAGGTCCAGACTGAAAATCCGACAATGTCCCGCCAGGCCGTCAAGGACAGCCGCGGGCGATAAGGGTGCATGACATAACTGGCAAAGTTCTGCAGCAGGCGTGCAGTGAGTATTCCTGCGATCAGTGCCCAGTAGTTCGCCCAGGTGAACGCGAGTGCGATGGTCACCGCGACCTGTGCGAGGCGCGGGAAGATTGACAACTGGAATTCTCGGCGGAAGGCGAAATTGCGACGGAAGTCCGCAACGCCGACATTCTCGAACGCATCCAGCAGCACCGCCAGCGCGAGCGCCAGTACGACGTAGAACAGGCGTGGATCTTCGAAGAATGAGGCGAACGGTCCTGCCGTGGCGCCGATCACTACCGCAGTGACAAACCCGCGCACGGCATTGACGGTGAACGCAGCGTCGTACATCGCGCGATCCGAATTGGTCGCGCGGACCAGCGCGTCCTGCACGCCGAGATTAGCGAAAACATCGATCGCCTGTGCGTAGCTCATGGCAAGCGCCACCAGGCCGAAGTCGGCTGGCACCAGGACGCGGGCCAACACGAGAGTGCTGAGGAAGCCGAGGGCGCGTGTGGCTGCGCGCCAGCCTATGGTCCAGCCGGCGCCACCCGCGGTCTTTTCCAGCAGAGCGCCCGTCTGGTCAGGGTCGGTCACTGGCAAGCATCCCTGGCGGCGTTGACGTGTGGGTCGGGCACGAGAGCCCGGCTGGAACAGCCCTCCTTACCATGTTGCATTCAGGGCGGCCAGCAATTGTCCAGATCACAGCGTCTCCCGTAGGTTGTCGAGGGCGCGCGGGCCACTCAATCGCATGAGTGCGCCGGTATCCGCCTGTCTTTCGTCATTGCCGATAATTTGGTAAAGCAATGTTTCGGAATCGCCGTCGACCCATGAACGTATAAGTCTCCAACGGTCGGGGGAGTGAGCCGCCAGGGCTTGGACCTGTCGTACGTGCTTCCACTCGCCCGGGGAATGTCTGGTACTGAGCAGGACAAACGGAATTGCATAGCGATCGATGGCTTTGCTGACCTCGGCCTCGTTATCGTATAGCGGCAGATAATCCTGATTGTTGTAGCCACCACCACCGAGCAGTCTGGAGCCACGAATAGCGAACATCGACGGCCGGTTTGGATCATGCAACGCAAGCTCGGCGACGGCAGATCCTTCCCGATCGGCGGGGACTGCCAATAGCACGACCGGATTGTGCGCAAGGCGCATCGCCCAGACAGTCTGGGCGGGCGATTCGAATGATGCTCGCGGCGACGGCTCTGTGTTGATCGCCAACGGCCAGACAGTGGCGAAAACCAATCCCACCGCTATGGTCGCCAGGTGTCCGATGGCTGGTCGCGTCGCTTGTGCAAGTCTCTGCCGAATCCACGTGGTCGCCCGCGAGGCGCCATATACCGCGAGAACGATCAGTGGCGGAAATAGCGGGATCAGATACCGATCCTGGATCGCTGAGGGAACGACGCACTGGAAGATCCATATTGCAGCCAACAATGCGGCGTTGCACGAAAGAAGAGCATCCCGGCCGGCTCTGTCCGATATGACCGCAAGCAGGCCAACCAGGGCAACGGCTATGAGAACCGGTCCCGCCGACGTAAGCAGTATTTCTGAGTTGGCCGCGAGTGCGATACGCGCGTATTCTGCACCCCAGTGATAGCGGAACCCGGGGGCTACCTGCCCATAGGTCAGGATGTACCAGGGTCCGGTCAATATGGCCACGACTGGCACTGGGACCCAGAATGAGAAATGCCGGAGCAGATCGAACCGGCGACAGAACAGTATGGCGAGCGGTGGCACCAGAGCCATGGCCACGCCGTTACCCTTGGTCAGGATCGAAATTGCCGCCAGTACCGCAAAAAGGATGTTCCAGCGTGACCTGCCGGTTTCGACGTAGCGGGCGAAGGCGATGGTGGCCGCGAAGCTGGCCAATGCCACGGGAATATCCAGCATCAAGTCGGCGGTACTTCGCAGTACTGGCGGAATGATGACGAAAGTGCCCGCCGCTATATAGGCAGAGGCTGGTCCGAACCGACGATGTACGCTGAACCATATCAGGAAGGCAGTGGCTGCGGTGGTGGCTGCCACAAGTATCAGCAAAGAGGACCGGCTGTCCGAGAAGCATAGCATCCACAGCGCCTCGGCGAGGTAATATGCCGGCGGCCAGTGGCCGATGCCGACGATCGGGTAGTGGCTGTGAAACCAGGCAACGAATGCCATAGGCGAGCGCGACAGGCCCTGAAATGCGGACACGATATAGTCGTGGATCACAACGCCCGACGCATAGTGGCCGGCCGCATCGCCCTCGAATTCCGCATGATACGCGCCCACCCAGAGTTGGGTGCCTATCGCCAGTACCGCCAGAAGAACATATGCCACTACCGCCTGCGTGACGTGCAAAAGGGGTCGTTTGAAAAAGCCGGAACGGGACGCCCAGTCAGCCATTGGTGCTGGACGTCCTGCGCGGGCACAGTGACCTGAACAGGGCGAGCTGACCATCGGTGGTAGCATCCCAACTGAACTGCTCGGCATAGGCTCTGGTCGCCGCCCGATCAGGCAGTTGTGCAAGTAGGCGGCGTACCGCCGCAGCAATTCCTTCCCACGTATTCTCATCGGCAATCACTCCGGCCGCGGCATCGCGCACCACTTCCGGGTTGCCCCAGATGTTGCTGGCAACGACCGGTGTGCCGCATGCCATCGCCTCAAGCAGGACGTTCGCCCAGCCTTCCCGGCTGGAAGCCAACACAAGGATATCGGCCGCGGCGTAAAGCGACGGTAGCTCGGCATGCGGCCGCGCACCCAGGAGCTTGACGCGTTCCGCCAGCTTATGCCTCTCGATCAGCGCGGCGAGATCATCCCGCTGTGGTCCGTCACCGACGATAAGCAGATCTAACTCCGGCAGCCGGGTCATGGCCTGGATGATACGATGGTGTCCCTTGCGTTCGATCAGGTGTCCGACGGAGAGCAGCGTAGGCCGTGTCAGCCCGAGCGCGCGGCGTGCCGAGGTGCGATCCACCGGTCGGAACAGTGTGAGATCCACGCCGTTGCGCAGGACTGTCACCTTATCGTCAGGTGCGCCGAGCGCGACGAGCTGGCTCTTGAGTGCGGCGCTCACCGCGATGATCGCTGCGGCCCCAGCGATCGTCCGGCGGATCATCGCACGCGGCAGTACATATTGCGGAATCAGATTGACATCAGTGCCGCGCGCCGTAACGACAGTGGGAAGGCCAAGCGCCCGGCCGAGCCAAACGGCGGCGACACCGTCCGGATAGACGTAGTGTGCATCGATTGCGTCAAAGTGCTGACCCGACACCAACAGACGCCGCAGCATGGGCAAGGTGGCGCGGTACAGCAGGTAAGGCGCCGCGGACATGCCGATCCTTGGAATGACGGGATAGCGGGGATGATGCACCGTGATGCCATTGCGCGACTCGATCGGCGCCACGCAAGCGTGGCGCGCCCAATCGCCGAAGCGCGACGATCTGCTTGGGAACCACGGTATCGGAGCGACGACGGTGCTGTGGGCTCTTCCGCTGGCGAGGAGATGACGCAGGCGGTTCTCCACGAATATTCCGTGGTTGGGCCGCATATCGTTGGGGTAGAGCGTCGAGAAGGTCAGAAGCCGGATCGTTTCCATGGCCGCGTCGGGTTCTGACGGGTCCGGCGCAATGTACCCTGGGGCTTGAGTTCTTCCCCGTCCGGCGCCACCGGATAGCGTGAGCGCATGTCGAACGGCCACCAGCTGTTGCCCGGTTTCGAATGGTCGGCACAGCACCACAGCACCAGCCAGGCGACCGCCAGCATCGTCACTCCAAACAGTAAGCTTTGCATCCGTTGTGCCTATGGTCGTTGGAACCCGCGTGTCATCGCGACAGCGCCAGCCGAGCCGGTACCGCACCGAACGCACGGTGTTGCTCCGGAGCGCTTTGGCCCAACGTCGCGGTCACGTGTTGATAGACCGCCGTGACTGCTATCAATATTGTAAAGTAATAGTCCCAATAAGACAATGAAAGAAAGCTGCCGCCGACCGTATATGCAATCATGGAGACCTGGGCCATCTTTGCCAGGTTCACGCACCATTCAAGTCCCGGCACTCCTGTTGCCTGTTTGATCACTCTGCGTGCATAGACCGCCCCGGCAATGCTTATGCCAACCCAGACGAAGAACGTCGGGAAGCCATGTTCCGCAAGAACCTCGAACCAGATGCTGTGGACCGCTCTGGAGTCGGCACCCGGCAGGAATTGATTGACAACAGGCCGGGAATAGGTAGCAAAAAAACCACCGCCGACCAGCGGTCGGGCGACCGCAATCAGCCAGGCCACATGCCATACCTGCAGCCTGGCCACCGCCGACCCGTCCGACTGGTAGTCCTGGATCGTATTCATCCGATCGGTCCAGCGTTCAGGCATGAAGTTGATTGAGACAACCAGTGCAAGCACGACGAACATGCCGGAGATCAGTTTATTGGAACTCTTGAGCCAGAAGAAGCCTGCCACTGCAGCCAGCGTCAGAATGGCGCCACGCGAATAGCTGCCGACCACCGCGAAGAGAGTCAGGACCATGGCTGCAAGGAATCCGTAGCGGATAATGGCATGGCGAGACTCCAGCCGCAGATAGTTCATCATTGGCATACCCACCAGCATGGCGGTGGCCAGGTGGTTGTTGTCGCGGATCATCGACGATTCCGGTCCGTACACCAACTCGGAGCCGCCACCCGCGAGCGTGAAGCCGCCACCCTTAATCCCGAAGTAGGCCATGGAAAGGGCCATTATCCAGATCAACGCATGGATGCGTTCCCTGCTGGTCAGCAACGCGGCCGTGACCAGCAGGAACAGGAATGCCTTGAAGGTTAATTCCCATTTCGCCTCCACGTTTTCCCACGGCGCCAGTGCAAAGAGCGATGTGATGCAGATCAGTACTAGGAACAGCCCGATCTGGACCGTCACCGCATTTACCGGGAACCGTTTCGGCTCGCGCGCCAGCACGCAGCCGAATATGGTAGCGAAGAAAATGATCGATGCCCACGGCATTTCGAGGGCAATGCCGCCAAAGGCCAGGCGGTGCGGGTTCATGAACGAAATCCATGACCACAGGATGACGCCGACAAACGGCCGCAGCAGCACGATTGGCAGCAGTACAAGAATCTCAAGGAACAGGGCGATCGATCGCACGTTTCACCTGGTAATCTGTGAGGGTGTCGCCGGCCCGGGCTGCAGCACGGGCATCACCCCTTGTTCAGTTCATCGAGCAGTTTTTGCGCCTCGGTCTTTTCGGTGAACTCGGCCTTGTTCGCCACCACCGCGTTCAGCATCTTGATCGCCTCGTCGCGCTTGCCGGTATCCTTCAGAGCGACAGCGTAGTGATATAGGATCCGCGGATCGGTCCCCGCCTGGGCGACCGCCTGACGCAGCAACGGCATCCCCCGTGCCACATTTCCCCCGGACACCAGGATCCATCCAAGCGTGTCCGCCGTCTGGCCGCCAGGCGATAGGATATAGGCCTTTTGCGCCATGTCTTCCGCTCGCTTGTCACCCTGTTGCTGGTACACCCAGGCAAGATTGTTCAGCGCAAGCGGATTGTGCGGCTTCTTCTCCAGAACGCGTTGCAGGCTCTTGGCAGCTTCGTCGAAACGGCGCGTCGCAATGAATATGTCGGCAAGCTGCTCGGTGGCGACCACGTCGTCCGGATGCTGTGCGATCCAATCCGACAGCACCTTGATCGCGGCGTCGACCTGTCCACTGCGCAGCAGCGCCCCGTCCAGGCGCCCGACCAGCATCTCGGAGGGGGCTGCTGCTAGCGCGTCCTGGTAGGCCCGCACGGCGTCCGCAGGCCGGTTTGCCGCCATGTAGACGTCGCCGGTCAGCGCCAGGGCCGCCTTGAAGTCACGGTCCTGCTGTTGCAGCTGCTTCGCCGTCGCAACGGCAGCATCCACCCCTGCGGCCTTCAGGTCCACCATCACGTAGTCCTGGTAGAGCTGGTAGTTGCGCGGGCTGCCGACCATGCCTTCCTTGATGAGGTTTCGCGCACGTTCGTAGTCGCCGGCCTGCAGCAGCAGATTCCCCAGGGCCCGCCGTGCTCCCAGCGCCGTTGGATCGACCTTCAGGATCTGGCCATAGGTGTCGCGCGCATCGCCCTTCTGGTCGAGCGCGATCTGGGCTGCGGCCTTCATACTGAGCAGGTCGATGCTGTTCGCGGCGGCCTGGTCCTTGCCGGCCAGCGCCAGCGCCTCCGCCGGCTTGCCCGAGCGGATGTACAGATCGCCCAGGCTCGCCGTCAGTCGCGTGTTGGCCGGCTGCGCGGCGCGCGCCTTCTCCAGCAGCGCGATTGCCTGCGGCACGCGGTTGGTCTGTGCGTATTGCGACGCCAGCATCGACAGTGCCGGCTCGGAGCCTGGATTCTTGTCCAGCAGCGCGGACAGCAACTGCTCCGCCTCCAGCGGCTTGCCCTGCATCGCCGCGACGCGTGACAGGTTGATCTGCGCCGGAACGAAATCCGGATTCTTTTTCAGTACCTCGCGGAACTTCGCGGCCGCACCGTCTGTGTCGAGCTGCGCCAGTTTCAGCAGTCCATCGAGGTTTTGCACCACGGGTGTGTCGCCCTGTGCGGCGCGTACCTTTTCGATGGCATCGGCAGCCTTGTGCAGGTCGCCGGTCGCCAACGCAGCGAAGAACAGTGCCTCGCCGACCTGCGGCGCTGTGGGGGCAAGCTCCAGCGTGCGTTCGAGATCGACGATCGCAGACTCCGCTTGGCCAGCGCCCATGCGCGCGCTCGCGAGGCGCGTCTGCAGTCCGACATCGTTCGGTGCGAGCGTTTCGGCCTTCTGGAAGGCCTTCACCGAATCCTCGCTGCGGCCGGTCGCGGCATAGGCCCGGCCGAGCAGATCGTAGGTTTCCGCATCGCCCTGGCCGGACTCGCCGATCCTGGCCAGCGTTTCCGCGGCGAGATCGGGGCGGCGTTTGCCGAACTGCAGCCGCGCCAGCACCTTGTAGCCTGCAAGGTCATTCGGTGTGCGCGCAATGTAGCGCCGGATCGCCTCCTCGGCCTGCGCCGCCTGGCCAAGCTGCTCCTTGACCACGCTTTGCAGGAAGTAACCGCGGGGAATCCGCGCGATGTAGGCATTGATCCTGTCGAGCGTCGCGTCGGCTGCCTTATAATCTTTTGCCTGCACCTGAATCACGGCCTGCAGATAGACCGCCTGGACGTTGCCGGGCGTCGACTTCAGCACCGCATCGAGATCGGCCTTCGCCTTGTCGGACTTGCCGGTGGCGATCAGCAGGCCGGCGCGGTCGAGCAGCGCCCGAATATTGCCTGGTTGCTCCGTCAGCATCTGGTCGAGGACGGCGAGCGAGCCGGTCGCGTCGCCCTTCGAGCGCAGTATCTCGGCCTTCGCCAGCAGCGCCTCGGGCGATTTCGGCTGCGCGTTGATCGCACTGTCGATCTTGCCCTGCGCACCCTCCAGGTCGCCCCGCGAAGCCAGCAGCCGTGCGCTGGCCAGCAGTGGCTCCACGGCGTTCGGCGCGGTCTTCTCGGCGAGCGCGAAGGACTTCTGTGCCTCGTCCGCATTGTTGGTTGCGATCTGCGCGTAGCCGCGCGCCACCAGGATCGACGCATCGAGTACTGGGTCCTTGCCATCAGGGCGCAGTTCGGCGAGCAGGTCCTTCGCCTTCTGCTGCGCCAGCAAGGCCTGCGCCAGCAACGGCACCGCCTGATGCGGATCGAAGCCGCGATCGCGCGCCGCCCGGGCCTCGCGCTCCGCCGCCACGGCATCGCCAAGCTCGAGGCTGACCTTGCCCAGCCAGAAATGCGCCTCGGCGTTCTGCGGATCGGTCCGCACGGCATTGCGCAGATTGATCTGCGCCGCCCGAAGGTCGCCCTTCTGCAGCGCCTTACGGGCATCGGCAAGGTCATCGGCGCGCACCGTCGTCGGCAGAATGCCGAGCCATACGGTCAACAAAAGCCAGCCGAGTCGCTGCATACGCATGCTATGTGACCTCATTCCATACTTGGCCTGGTCTCGTCCGGTTCCGCGCCTGCGTCGGCCACCTTGCCAGGCTCGAACTCTATGCCGTGGACTTCCATCAGCCCATAGAGGGTCGGTCGGCTGACGCCCAGCAGCTTGGCGGCGACCGACAAAGTGCCGTTGGCGCGGGCCAGCGCAAGCTGCAACACTTCGCGCTCCGCCCGCAGCCGTGCCGCCCGCAGATCGAGCGGCACCGCCGCATGCGCCGCGGGCGCCAGTTCGAGGTCCGCCGCGTCGATCATCCGTTTCTCGGTCATCACCACCGCGCGCTTCATGCGATTTTCCAGCTCGCGCACGTTGCCCGGCCACGCATGCGCGGCGAGTGCGGCATTGGCGGCCTCGGTGAAGCCGCGGATGTTGCGGCCGAACTCCCGGTTGAAGCACCCGAGAAAATAATTGGCCAGCAGCAGCGCATCGCCGCCGCGCTCGCGCAATGGCGGAATGCGCACCGTGACCGCGTTCATGCGATAGAACAGATCGCCACGGAACGTGCCCTCGCTGACCCGCTGCTCGAGGCTCGAGTTGGTGGCCGACACGATCCGCACATCCACCTGGATGCGCTGGCGGCCGCCGATGCGCTCGACGACCTGATCCTGCAGGAAGCGGAGCAGCTTCACCTGGAGCGGATGCGGCAGGTCGCCGATTTCGTCGAGGAACAACGTGCCGCGATGGGCGCTCTCGATCTTGCCGATCGTCTGCTTCACCGCGCCGGTGAACGCGCCCCGTTCGTGGCCGAACAGCTCGGATTCCAGCAGGTTCTCCGGGATCGCGCCGCAGTTGATGGCGACGAACGGTTGCTTGGCCCGCGGTCCAAGATCGTGCAGCGCCTGCGCCAGCGCCTCCTTGCCCGTGCCGCTTTCACCCAGCAGCAGTACCGGCACATGGGTGGTGGCGAGCTTCTCGACGTCGCGGCAGATCTTCAGCATCGCCTGATTGGCGGTGACGATGCGCGCGATCGGCGAACGTGCCGGCATCGCGGCCAGCCGGCGGTTCTCGTCCTCCAGCCGGTGCAGGTTGAGACCGCGCTCGATGATCGTGCGCAACACCTCGAGCTCCACCGGCTTCTCGCAGAAATCGTAGGCGCCGAGGCCAACGGCCTTCAACGCGTTCTTGCGCTCGCCATTGCCGGTGACGACGATCACCTTGGTCTCAGGTGCTATCCGCAGCACTTCGTCCAGCGTCGCCAGGCCTTCGGATACGCCATCCGGATCGGGCGGCAGGCCGAGGTCCATGATCACGACCGGTGGGTGCTCCTTCTGCATCGCCGCGATGGCCGATGGACGCGCACCCGCCATCACCACCTCGCAGGACGGGAAGGCCCAGCGATACTGCGAGCGCAGACCCTCGTCATCTTCAACGACCAGCAGCTTCGGCTTGATGGCCACGGCGATACGTCAGGCCGGCAGCGTCGCGGCACTGGCGACAGCCAACCGGACCGAAGGTAACAACAAGCGCATCGTGGTGCCACCCGGCTTGCGACTCAGCACGAGGAGATCGCCGCCGGCCTCGCGCAACAGTTCGCGCGCCTGATAGGCGCCGATGCCGTGTCCTCCGCCTTTCGTCGTAGCAAACGGACGAAACAACTCGTCGCGGATGAACTCGGGTGCCATCCCCGGTCCCTCGTCGACGATATCCACCACCACGCTGAGCGCCTCATGGCGCAGCGCTACGCGGATCGGGCTCGCGCGCCCGGATGCCTCGATCGCGTTGTTCAGCAGATGCTGCACCACGGCATCGAAGGATTCCGGATCGATCGCCACGCCGGCGCTGCCGCCGTCGTCCGACAACTCGACAGGGATTCCGGTGATCTGTCCGGTCTTTTCCACGATGTCCTGCAGCCGCCGCAATGGCTGGATAAGCGCATGGCTCCGCTCCTGCCGATCCGCCTGCAGCCGTGTCAGCAGCCGTGTGATCTTGCCTACCGAGGCGCGCACCGTCGCCAGCATGTCGCGCTGGAACTCAGGATTGTCGGCATGGACCTCGGCATTCGTGAGCAACATCGAAAGTTGGCCGGAAACATTCTTTATGTCGTGGATGACGAAGGCGAACCGCTGACTGTACTCGCGCAATTCTTGCGTCTGTGACAATACCTGCGCCGCCAGTTGCTCGGCGACCCGGCTGGCCACCTCGCGTCCGATGATGCGTAGCAGATCGAATACCTCGCGGTCCAGCTTGAACTGGGCGCGCGAGCGGGCAAGCACGACAAATCCGATCAGGTTGCCTTGGTGATTGAGCGGCGCGGCAAGCCAGGTGCGTGTCAGCTCGCTCGCCCACTCCGCCACCGGCGACACCTTGTCGAGTTCGACGATCCAGTCGCCAGAGCGGAATTCGGCCACCAGACCATGTCCCGGAGAAATCGGCTGTGTTGCGGCCGGCATGTTCCAGGACCCGGCCCATTGGAACGCCACCTCCTCGGGCGCGCGCACGAACAGCACACCGGCGGGGCTGTCCACCACCTCGGCCACCGCGCGGATTGCCCGCACCGGCAGACTGGTGTGTGCAGCAGGCGTGGTGAGGGTGTCGATGCAGCGCATCCACTCGCGGCGATAATCGTAGCGGTTGCTGAAGAAGTTATCGACCAGGATCGCCCGGATGCGCGAGCGTGCCGTGCCGGAGGTGAGCAACACCGCGATGACCAGCATCCCGGCGAAGATCAGGGAGACCTCGGCGACATAGCCCCACTGAGCGCCGCCGCGATGGAAGAACTCGCCGGTCGCGGCAAGCGCGAGGAGGAATACCCCGCTCACGACCAGGGTCGCGGTGTGGAACACGACGTTGCGTGAGACGTGAAGGTCGATATCCCAGCGCCGGTCGCGTGCGGCGGCCACGGCGATCAGCGGTACGGCGATCGCCGCGGCGCTGGCGCGGCCTTCGAACAGCGTCTCCGAGACGCGGTGGAACAGTTCGGCATCCGCGTAGAGCACGAGGTCGTACAGGAACAGTCCGGCGAGCGCGACGCAGAGCAGATTGATATGCCAGCGCGCATCCCTCGGTGTGTTGAGGTAGAGGTTCTCGAGCAACAGGATGTTGCAGACCGCGAAGCCAAGTCGGATCGCGGTGCCGGCGGACCATAGCGAGGCGCCGGACTGGCTCGACAGCACATCGATCAGCGGCAGGCCGCCGACCAGCAGCAGGGCGAGCAGACCCATCGTCGTGAACACCTGGCGAAGCTGCCGGTGGACGGCGACGGAGCGGCGGTACAGGTGCAGGATGAAGCCGTACCAGGCAGCCGAGCGTGCCACCTCGAGCCAGCCGGCGACCCCCCGTGTCGCTTCCGGCCATCCCGTCAGAGCAACGGCCGCGGCCCAGGCGGCAGTGACCAGGCAGGCGCCCGCAAGCCAGACCGCGGACCGACCCGGCCGGCGCAACAGGACAAGCGTGGCCAACGTGGCATACAGAACGGCGCAGCCGGCATGCAGCAGCACAAACGTCGGGAGCGACTGGATCATGCCGCGGCACTCATGGCGGAAGCCCGCGCACGGATTGCGTCAGCGTGCGCCTTCACGGAACAGGATGACGCGGATGGTGGCGATCAGGATCAGCACGTCGAGCAGCAGGCTGCGGTTCTTCACGTAGTAGAGGTCATAGGACAGCTTCTGGCGGGCATCCTCGACCGACGCGCCATACGGATAATTCACCTGCGCCCAACCGGTGATGCCCGGTTTGACGTAGCTGCGCTCGTTATAGAACGGGATGATCCTGGCAAGCTGTTCGACGAAATGCGGCCGCTCCGGGCGCGGCCCGATCATGCTCATCTCGCCGCGCAGCACATTGATCAATTGCGGCAGTTCATCGATCCGCATCGGGCGGATGAAGCTGCCCACGCGGGTGATCCGAGGGTCCTGCTGGATTGCCCAGCGCGGATTGCCACCCTGCTCCGCGTCCATTGTCATGCTGCGGAACTTGAGCAGCGTGAACGGCCTGCCGTGCAGCCCTGTGCGCTGCTGGCGGTAGAGGACCGGGCCGACACTGTCTATCCGGACCAGCGCCGCGATCAGCAGCATCAGCGGCAACGTCAGCAACAACAGGGCCAGGCTTACGCAAATGTCAAAGGCGCGCTTCGCGACGTTGCTGGCCCGCCCGCTGGCAAACCCGTCGGCGAACAGCAGCCAATCGGCGTGGACGCCGTCGAGATCGATGCGCCCGAGATGCTGCTCGCAAAAACCTGCTTCGTCGAACACTGGTACGCCACGTAACTTGCAGTCCAGCAGGGCGTTCACCGGTACCGTCGGAGTATCGGCGGGGTCCCTGGCGACGACGATACCCCAGATTCCCTGGTGTCGCAGCGCCGCCCAGGAGAGCGGCTGATCTACCCCCCCCGCCCCGGCGTCGCGCGGCACGGTCACCGGCTCGAACAGCCTGCCGCGCCCCCCGGTCGCCAAGAGGCGGAGCCGTGCGATCCCCGGAGCAGACCCAAGCACCAGAATGCGCCGGATGAACCAACGATCGCGCATGATCCGGTTGAAGATCACGCGGCTCGCCACGATGCAGACGAGCCATACCACCAGGACCTTGGTGAGCAACACCACGGCATGGCGCGACAACCCGATGTGGAAGCTCCCGGTCACCACCAGGACGGCAGGGAAGGCGAGAATCCCGGCGACCCCGGCGTTGATCAGCAGGCGGCGCCGCTCGATGCAGATCTCTCGGCGATAAAGGCCGATGGCGGCTGCCGTGCACCCGATGGTGAGGGCGAGCACGGCGGCGAGAGTGACCGTGTCCAGCGCCGCCGCATGCTTCGCCCCGGCACTCGATGCCTCGACCAGGGCCGGGAGCACGCCGGGCATCGCCAGCATCCCATAGATGACCAGGAACGACAGTGCCAACTCGCATAGGCCGAGGAGGGCCATCTCGAGCGACATCAAGCGTCCCAGGACACGCGTCATAGCTGTCTCCCCCCGGAAGGCGCTCTCGTCATGAACCGCTCACGAACGGGCAACAGGCCGGACCGCGCAGGTAGGCCGGCCCATCGGCGACCGGACCGGTCTGTCGGCGTCACATGCATCGGATTGAAGCGGCTTGTCCACAATTTTGAATGTCCGCGATTGGCCACGACGTTTCACTTCTGCTGATCAGAATAGCTTCAGGTCTGAAAGCATGGGGCTTTCCTCTGTGCGCATTCGCATCGGATCTTGGGCAGGCGAAAACGGGAGGGAAGGGATCGGAAAGGTTTATACAACCTATAGATGTTATATTACATGCTGTTTCGTGATACTCTCGATTGCATACTGTCATTCAAGATGGTAAAAGACTATCACAAACCAGAGAGTGGCCGCCACACCCAAATTGGGGCTTGCGGTCGTAGGAGCGAGGCGTAGCTCAGTGGTAGAGCGCTGCCCATACATGGCAGAGGAGGGGGTTCGAATCCTTCCGCGCCTACCAGGCCAGGCCAGTCGAGCGGGTCAATGAACTTGGAGTCGCTGTGAATTCCCTATTTCGGGCTATTTGGATGGTTGCCCTGGCGACTGTGGCGCTGTCGCCCACGGCCTGTTCCCCCGGCACGGGGCCGACCGGTGTCGCGACATCGGCGGCACGAACGCCGGACAACATGAACCCGGGCGACGTCACGCCAATAGATCAGTATGTGATCGGCTCGGGCGATACGCTCAGCGTATTCGTCTATCGCAACGCCGATCTCAGCGAAGGCGGGGTGTCCGTCCGGCCGGACGGCAGGATCTCGGTGCCGCTGATCGAGGACATCACGGCGGCCGGCAAGACCCCGACCCAGCTCGCCCGGGAGATCGAGGGCCGGCTCAAAAAATATATACAGGACCCCAATGTGACCGTTATCGTGCGGTCCTTCGTCGGGCCGTTCGACCGTCAGATCAGGGTGATCGGCGAGGCGACCGAGCCGGCCGCCATCCCGTATCGCGACCACATGACCCTGCTTGACGTCATGATCGCCACCAAGGGGCTGACAAAATACGCCGCCGGTAACCGCGCGGAAATCGTTCGGCGCGACTCTGACGGGAAGCAGACGGCGATCCCGGTCAGGCTCAACAACCTGATCAAGGACGGCGACATCAGTCAGAACGTCGAAATGCAGCCGGGCGACACCCTGATCATCCCGCAATCCTGGTTCTGAAGGCAGCAACAATCCTATGGACTCCCTCCGGCTCCTATTAGAGCAGTATGCGCGCGCCGCGTGGCGCCGCCGCTGGGTCGGCATCTTCATCACCTGGCTGATCTGCGGCGTCGGCTGGGTCGGCGTCTATCTGGTGCCCAACCAGTATGAGTCGAGTGCACGGCTGTATGTCGATGCCGATGCGATACTCACGCCACTGCTGCGCGGCCTGGCGGCTGACTCCGCCCCGGTCGGCCAGCTTGAAATGTTGCAGCGCACCCTGCTCAGCCGGCCCAACCTCGAGAAGCTGATCTCGAAGACCGACCTCGACCTCGGCGTTGCCAGCCCCTCTGACCGCGAGCGTCTGCTGCAGAGCCTCGCGACCGACATCAAGGTGACGCCGCAGACCCGGAACCTCTTCACCATCACCTACCGCAGCGCGAGCCCAAAGCTGGCGCACGACGTGGTGCAGACACTGCTGTCGATCTTCGTCGAAAGTGCCACGGGGTCGAACCGCACCGACATGGAGAATGCGAAGCGCTTCCTCGAGCACCAGATTTCGTCCTACGAGCAGCAGTTGCGGGCAGCCGAGAAGCGCCGTGCCGACTTCCGCTTCAAGTATGTCGACATCCTCCCGGCCGACCTCAATCCGGACCGCCCGTACAACTCGGCGACCGAGGGCGCCCGCAACAGCCTGCGGGAAATGGATGGCAGGCTGCAGGACGCGCTGATCAGGCGCGATACGCTGCGCGACGAACTGTCGAAGGCACCGGCGATGCTGGTGGCTGAGGACAACTCCCGCATTCAGGGTCAGATTAGGACCAAGATGCAGGACGCCCAGGAGCAGCTCAAGATGCTCCTGCTCAGGGACACCGAACAGCATCCCGAGGTGATCGCACAGAAGAAGCTGATCGAGGCGCTGAGGGCGTCGCGCGAAGGGTCTGCACCAGCGGGCGGTGCCACCGGAAAAGGCGACCGCGCGGCCGACGCCGGAAAGCGCTCGGTGTCCAATCCGGTCTATGAGCAGCTCAAGGTGCGCTTGGTGGAGGCCGATACCGCCGTAGCCTCGCTGCAACGCCAGCGTGCCGCCGAGGCCGAGTTGCTGGAGCGTCTGGACAAGATGCAGCGCGAGCAGCCGGGGCTGTTGGCCGAGTATCAGAACATGGACCGCGACTACGGCGTGCTGCGCAGGAACTACGAGGAACTGCTCGGTCGCCTGCAATCGGCCAACCTGGCTCAGGCGGCCGACACGCAGGCCGACAAGGTGAAGCTGCAGATCGTCGATCCGCCCGAGACGCCGCGATTGCCGGCCGCGCCGAACCGGCTGCTGCTGGTGTCCGGCGTCCTGCTCGCCGGGATTGGCGGCGGCATTGCCTTCACTGTCCTGCTGGGGCAGCTCGACCGGTCGTTCTCGACGGTGGATCAGCTCCGTAATCTTGGCCTGCCGGTGCTCGGTGGCATCTCGATCCTGGGTCAGCCGCGCTTCGTGCACCGCCTGCTGGTCGCTGCCCGTTTCAGTGCGGCTGTCGTCGCATTGGTCGCACTGTATGGGGGATTGATGGTGCATATCCTGCGCTCGGTGGCGCTGATCTAGACCAGATGTTCGCCTGAGATAGGGGCGACCCCGTCTCACAGTATGCAGGCTTCGAGGGTTGTGCCGGATGGTCCGGTACACCGCTGCATCTAGCGGCAATCTGGCCGACGATAAAAGGCGTTATTGAGGGTAA
>JANWJK010000131.1 GCA_025452005.1 Acetobacteraceae bacterium
GCGGCATGGAGTTCGACCGGGTCCTCGCCCAACAGGAAGCGTGCCATGTCGAGGTCGTGGATCGTCATGTCGCGGAACAGCCCGCCAGACGTTGCGACATAGGCAGGCGGCGGCGGTGCCGGGTCGCAACTGATGATGGTGAGCAGTTCCAGCGCGCCGATCTCCCCGGCATCCATCCGCCGCTTCAACACCGAGAAATGCGGATCGAAGCGGCGGTTGAAGCCGACCATCAGCACCACGCCGGCACGTTGCACCGCTGCGAGACACGCGCGCACACGGTCCGCTGCGAGATCGATGGGCTTCTCGCAGAAGATCGCCCGCCCCGCGGCAGCGGCGCGTTCGATGTAGTCGGCATGGGTGGGCGTCGGCGAGCCGATCAGCACCGCATCCGCCGCAAACGCTTCGTCCAGCGTCAGCGCGCGCACACCGCATGCCTCTGCCAGTCGCGCTGCCGCCGCGGCATCGACATCGGCCACGCCGGCCAGCCGCGCGCCGTCGTGCGCGGCGATGTTGCGCGCGTGGATGCTGCCGATCCGCCCGGCACCGATCACGGCAATGCTCAGCATCGCGGCGCCCTCCCCTTCCCGTCTGCACCGTGGGACAATAGCAACGAGCAACGCCGGTTGGCAGGAGGGAGGAATGGCCACGATCCGACTGACCATGGCGCAGGCGCTGGTGCGCTATCTGGCGGCGCAGCACACCGACTGCGACGGCCGCACGGTGGCGCTGTTCGGCGGCGTGTGGGCGATCTTCGGCCACGGCAATGTCGCGGGCATCGGCGAGGCGCTCGCCGCGCATCGCGCGGAACTGCCTACTTATCGCGCACATAACGAGCAGGCGATGGCTCTGGCGGCGATCGGCTACGCCAAGGCGATGCACCGGCGACGCATGATGGCCTGCACCACCTCGATCGGCCCGGGTGCCACCAACATGATAACCGCGGCTGCGGTCGCGCATGTCGATCGGCTGCCCGTGCTGCTGCTGCCCGGCGACGTGTTCGCCTCGCGCCGGCCGGACCCGGTGCTTCAGCAGGTGGAGAGCTTCGGCGACGGCACGGCATCGGCGAACGACTGCTTCCGTCCTGTGTCGCGCTACTTCGACCGCATCACGCGGCCGGAACAGATCCTCACCGCACTGCCGCGCGCTCTCTCGGTCCTGACGGATCCGGCGGAATGCGGCCCGGTGACACTGGCGCTGTGCCAGGACGTGCAGGCAGAGGCGTTCGACTATCCGGAACAGTTCTTCGCCACTCGCGTTTGGCATGTCCGCCGGGTCCGGCCGGATGTCGGCGAACTGGCGGCAGCGGCGGATCTGTTGCGTAACGCCAGAGCGCCGCTGCTGATTGCAGGCGGCGGCGTGCACTACTCCGAGGCGACCGAGGTGCTTGATCGCTTCGTCACCGCGCACGGCATCCCCCTGGCCGAAACCCAGGCCGGCAAGAGTGCGCTGCCGTTCGATCATCCCTTTAACCTCGGCGCGATTGGAGTCACCGGCACATCGGCGGCGAACCGGGCAGCCGAGACCGCCGACGTCATTCTCGCGGTGGGCACGCGGCTGCAGGACTTCACAACGGGATCGTGGGCGCTGTTCCAAAATCCGGGGCGTCGGCTGATCGGTCTCAATGTGCAGGTGTTCGACGCTGCCAAACATCACATGCAGCCGTTGATCGCCGATGCACGCGTTGGTTTGACCGAACTGGATCAAGCGCTCGCCGGCCACCGCGCACCTCCCGCCTGGCCGCACCACCTGACCGCCGTCGTCGGCGGCTGGCGCGAACAGGCGAGCGCCGTCACCGCGCCATCGAACGCTGAACTGCCGTCGGATGCACAGGTGATCGGCGCGGTTCAGCGCGCGTCGCCCGCGGACGCCATCGTGGTGTGCGCCGCCGGCGGACTGCCTGGCGAGCTGCACAAATTGTGGCAGGCGCGGGAGGTCGGCACCTATCATCTGGAATACGGCTATTCCTGCATGGGCTACGAGATCGCCGGCGGCCTCGGCGTAAAGCTGGCGCGGCCTGACCGCGAGGTGATCGTGCTGGTCGGCGACGGCAGCTACCTGATGCTGAATTCCGAGATCGCCACATCGGTCATGCTGGGGATCAGGCTGACCATCGTGGTGCTGGACAATGGCGGCTTCGGCTGCATCGATCGGCTGCAGCGTGCGACCGGTGGCGAACCGTTCAACAACCTGCTGGCCGATTGCGGCGCCGCGCCGCTCGTGGATTTCCGCGCCCACGCCGCGAGCCTGGGTGCTCTGGCGGAACAGGTGGATGGTATCGCCGGACTGGAGGCCGCGCTCCGCCGCGCCTTCACCGCCGAGCGAACCAGCGTGGTGGTACTCCGCACCGATCCGCGCGTAGCCACCGCGGCCGGCGGACACTGGTGGGACGTCGGTGTGCCGGAGGTTTCTGCGCGGCCGCAGGTGAACGCCGCGCGCGCCGGCTACGAGACGAGCCGTGCCGCACAGCGACTGGCCGACTGAGCCAGTGCCTGCGCGAGGCTGTCGCCGAACGCCGCCTCGGAATAGTGCGCGGCGGCATACTCCGCCTGCGCGACCGATCGATCCTGCCAGGCAACATCGTCGGTCAGCAGCAGGCAGACGGCATCGGCGAAAGCCTGCGGTTCATCGCAGATCGATGCGACATGCTCCAGGCCCGGCACGCCCTGCGCGCCGATCGAGGTGGTGACCAGGGGCAATCCTTCGCGCAACGCCTCGATCACCTTCAGCTTTACCCCGGCGCCGTAACGCAGTGGAACGGCCGCCACGCGCGCCGTGCGATACAGCTCGTGAAGTTCGGCCTCGCTCACGTTGGCGCGCACGCCGACCGCGTCGCCGGCGAGTGCCGTCACGTCCGGAGGCGGCTTCGATCCGGCGATGGTGAACCGGGCGGACGGCACGCGCTCGCGGACGAGCGGCAGGATCCGTTCGACGAACCATCGGACACCGTGACGGTTCGGTTGATGCGCGAAGCCGCCGACGAACAGGATGACCGGTTCATCGGCTGGTGCCCGCGGCGCGCAGAAATCGGCAAAGCTGTATGGCAGCAGCGTGCGTGCGGCGACGCCGGGCTCGGTGGCCCTGACGATCTCGGTTTCCTCATCGGATGGATAGAGCACCACGTCCACATCGCGCCAGACGGAGCGTTCCAGCTTTTCCATGGCAACCGCTTCGCGGACGACACCGCGGTCCCCCAGCTCCTTCGCTTCCTGGCGCATGCGGCGGAAGTGCAGATCGGCGCCATAGTACAGCAGGCTGATCCCGGGGTGGCGCTTGAGCTCGGGCAGGAAGGCAGCCGCCACCTGCGGACGGCACATCAGCACGTGGTCCAGATCGTCGCCGTTCTCGGTCAGCCACAGGCGGAACGTGTCGGCATCGCCGCCATAGGCAACCTCCACGCCGATGTCCTGCAACGCCTCGGTATAACCCGGGCTGAAGTACAGATTGTGCGGCCAGAACTTCACGACCAGTCCCGCCCGTTGCAGGCCGCGGATTATGCACAGCATCGTGCGGGAGCCGGCATCGCGATCAGGCTCGGGCACATAATGATCGATCAGCAGGATGACGTTGCGTTCCCGTGCGCGATCCCGCGCACGCATGACGTGCTCGCCGTTGGGCAGATGCTGGCGCGACAGCACCCCGAGCCAGCGTTCCTGAAAAGTCTGCTGGTTGCGCATCCGACAGTATTTCACTCTGCCGGTCAGCGAGCGGCCGTAGGAGATCCCTTCATGATGGACGATCCGCGAGCGCGGCTGATACAGCACCTTGTAGCCGCGTTCGCGCAGCCGGAATGCGAGATCGCTGTCCTCGCAGTAGGCCGGCGCATAGCGCTCGTCGAACCCGCCCATCGCGTTGAACAGCGCACGCGGCACCAGAAGCGAGGCCGCCGAACAGTAATCCACTTCCCGCAGATAATTGTAGGCAGGCCGTTCCGGGCTATCGAGCCGGCCGAAGTTCCAGCCTGAGCCATCGTCCCAGACGATGCACCCTGCCTCCTGAAGCCTGCCGTCGGGATACAGCAGCTTGGACCCCACCGCGCCGACGTCGCCGCGCGATCGGAACGGCAGCAGCAATGGATCGAGCCAGTCCGGCAGCACCTGCGTGTCATTGTTCAACAGCAGCAGGAACTCGCCCTGGGCGATACGCGCGGCGGCGTTGCAGGATCGCAGATAGCCCAGGTTGCTCGGATTGATGATCAGCCGGATGCCTGGAACCGCTGCGAGGCACACGGTCGAGTCATCCGGTGTCGCATCGTCGACGACGATAACCTCGATCGCGGCCGTGGGCGGATGAGCCGCGATCGATGCAAGGCAGCGCAGCGTGTACTCGGGCTTGCCGTAGCTCGGAACGATGACGGAGACGACCGGTTTGAGGCTGCGCGGCACACGGATCCGCCGCGGATCGGCCTCATGGACCAGGATCGGTTGCAGCGCCTGTGTGATCGGCGCGAGGCGGCGAATGCGCTGAGCGCGCCGCCACAGCACGAACTGCTTCGGCAGTTGCAGCGTGATGGTCCACCAGACCAGCAGCCGCGCCCGACGCGCCTGTCGTGCCAGCCAGGGCGGAACCGCCGGCGCATAACCAAGATCGATGTGCGTACTCATCGCACGCCGGCGTAGGTCGAATGAGTTAATATTCCATTGAAGGGGTAAAGCTCAGCGTGCGAACCGCCGCGCGTCGTATGGCGCCGGGTCGATACCAGGCGGCGCGCCGGCGATCAGACGCGCCAGCAGGCGGCCGCTCGGCGGCCCGCCGCTCATGCCGAAATGCCCGTGTCCGAACGCGAGATACAGGCCTTGGTGGCGCTCCACGGGTCCGAGGATCGGCAGGCTGTCGGGCGTGGACGGGCGGAATCCCATCCAGTAGCGCACCTCGCTGGATTGCAACCCCGGGAACAGCCGACGCGCATGGTCCACCAGGATCTGTGCGCGCCGTTCATCGGGCGGGGCGTCGAGGCCGGCGATCTCCACCGTGCCGGCCACGCGCACACCATCCTCCATCGGCGTCATGAAGAAGGCGCGTGTCTTGCTGCTGATCGGGATCGCCGGCGTGACGCTGGGGGAGAACAGCATGGCGTGGTAGCCGCGCTCGGTCTCCAGCGGCACGCGGATACCGAGTGGCGCGAGCAACTGCGCCGACCAGGCGCCGGCGGCGACCACCAC
>JANWJK010000132.1 GCA_025452005.1 Acetobacteraceae bacterium
CCCAAGTAGGCGAGGCCCCCTCCCCCCAACCCCCTCCCGCAAGGGGAGGGGGAGTATGTGCGGCTGTGTTACTCCCCCTCCCCTTGCGGGAGGGGGTTGGGGGGAGGGGGCCGCGCCTACTTGGGTTCATATCGCCGCCACGCGCTCATCTGCACCGCCGATGTATGGCAGTGCACCACCACCGGCTTGGTCTTCACCGCGAACGCGCGTGCGATCCCTTCCGCCACTTCGGACTCATCGCGGATCGTGATCCCTTCGGCGCCGAACGATCGGCCCCAGGCGGCAAAGTCCGGGTTGGTCAGCTTCATCGATTCCTGGAACGGCCGCCCCGGATACCGCACGTGATGATGCATGCCGATCGTGCCGTACATCCGGTTGTCCGAGATCACGATGATCGGCGCCCCGCCATACTGCGCCGCCGTGGCGATCTCGTTGCCCGCCATCAGCGCGCCGCCGTCGCCCATGAACGCCACCACCTGCCTGCCCGGCCGGCGCAGCGTGGCCGCTACCGCCATCGGCATGCCTGAGCCCATCGCGCCCACCACCGACGACAGGAAGATCTGACCCTGCTTGAAGCCGATATAACGGTGGATGAAGCTGCCGAAGTTGCCGGCATCCGACGTGACCGTGGCATCCGGCGCGAGATGCTTGTCCACCTCGCACACGATCGCGGCGAAGTTGACGCCGTCCGAGGTCGGCTCCCACTCCTTTGCCAGCAGCCTGCGATGGATCGCATGCAGCCCATCGACCCAGCCGCGCCGCTTCTCCGCTAAGGCTGGCGCGCCGCGCTTCAGCAGCGCCTTCACCACCTCGTGCGGACTTGCGGCGATGCCAAGTTCAGGCCGCCACACGCGTCCCACCTCGTTGGCATCGGGCCAAACATGCACCAGCGGCAGTTGCGGCTGCGGCGCGGCGGGGAAACTGTAGGACTGGCTCACGCTGTCGGTCAGCCGCTCGCCGATCGCCACCATCAGGTCGGCGCGCTTCATCTCGGTGATCAGTGCCGGCGGCACACGGATGCCCATGTAGCCGCCGTAGTGCGGATGCGTCGCATCGAACAGTTGCGGCCGGCGGTGCGTGGGCGAGATCGGCAGCACCCATTCCTCCGCCAAACGCCGCAGGTCGCCGAACACGGCCCCATCATACATGGCGTCGCCGAGCAGCGCGCCGCCGACCAACACCAGCGGACGCTCCGCCTTCGCCAGCATGTCAGCCAGCCGCTCCAGGTCCTCCGCGCGTGGTCCAGCCAGCACGCGCGGACGCGGCTGATCCACCTCCACATCGGTCTTCTCGTCGAAGATATCCTCCGGCAGGATCACCGCCACCGGTCCGGGCGTGCCGCTCTCCGCCAGATGGAATGCCCGCGCGATCGCCTCGGATGCCTGCTCCGGCTCGACGACCTCGATCACCGCCTTGGTCACATCCGACAGCAGACGCGAGTAGTTCTGCTCCTGCAACGCCATGCGGCCGAAATCCTTGCGCTCCACCTGGCCGACCAGCATCACCATCGGTGTCGCGTCGTGATACGCCGAATGCAGCGACACCATCGAATTGGACAGGCCGGGACCGCGCGAGACGATGCAGCAGCCGGCACGGCTGCGCAGGCGACCGTCGGCCACCGCCATGAAGCCCGCGCCGCCCTCGTGCCGGCACACGATCAGCCTGAGCGAGTTCATGTCGGTCAGCGCATTGATCAGCCCGACATAGCTCTCGCCGGGCACGCAGAAGATCTGATCGACGTCGTGCGCCTCCAGGCTTTCGGCGAGCAGCCGGGCAACGGAACGGGTCATGTCGGTGACGTCTCCTGATTTTTGTCAGCGCGCCGAACAGCGCACAAGCGGGTAGGGAAAATCGTTGCAGCCCGGGAAGCTGATTTCGTTCTCGGTACGGCGCTGCACGCGCAGGATGTCCGGGCTGATGCAGCCGAAGCCCACGTTGTTCGGGGCGCCCGGCGACAGGCTGAACGGCCCGGCCGGGGCGGTCGCCACCGGCGCCGAGAAGCGGAACTCCACACCCTCCGGTGTAACCCGCGCGGTCTCCACCAGCCGCTGCGTGTAGAACTGGTCGGTGATCACCGCGCGCATGACGAGGTCGCGGGTGAAGATCACCACCGGCAGCGCGAGGCACTCCTGCGCGCTGAGCGTGCTCGGAGGCGGAAACAGTCCGCCGGTCCATGCCCCGAAAAGCCACGAATGCGGTGGCAGATTGGCTTGCGCACGCGCCGGCGCGGCGTGCAGCGCGGCGAGGATAAGGGTGGCGATCAGGGCGATGCGGCGCATGCAGGCTCCTCGGACAATGCTGCCGTCACGATAGGGCGGGCACGAATCAGTGACCAGTGGCAGCGGTCGGTGGTAGGAGACCGCCCCATGCTGCATCGCCTCTATATGCGCACCCTCGCGCTGGCTGCCTCGCCTCGCGCTCCCTGGTGGCTCGCCGTCGTGGCGTTCGCCGAGAGCAGCTTTTTTCCCATTCCGCCGGACGCCCTGCTGATCCCGATGGTGCTGGCGCGGCCCGATCGCGCCTGGCGCCTGGCTGCGATCTGCACTCTCGCCAGTGTCGTGGGCGGCGCGCTCGGTTACGCCATCGGATACTTCGTGTTCGAGGAGATCATGCGTCTGCCGCTCGCGCATACGTTGTTCGGCCCCGACCCGCTGAGCGCGTTTCAGGCGTGGTATGCGCGCTGGGGCCTTGCGGTCATCCTGATCAAGGGGCTCACGCCGATCCCGTACAAGATCGTCACCATCGCCTCCGGGGCCGCGAAGTTCAGCTTCCCAGTGTTCATGGCCGCCAGTATCGTCACGCGCGGTGCCCGTTTCTTCATGGTGGCGGCGCTGCTGCGCGCGTTCGGCGCCCCGGTGCGCGACTTCATCGAGCGGCGCCTGACCCTGGTCACCGGTATGCTCGCCGCCGGCATCGTTGGCGGCTTCCTGGCATTGCGGCTGCTCTAGTCGTTTTCAACTCCGGTTGAGTTGCATCATCTCGCCCCAATTGCGGGATGAAACGCACGCGGGTTCTTCCTTCCCAGAGGAGACGCGATGCGCCGGCGTGACATCCTGTTGCAGGCCGTGGCTCTGCCGTTCGCTGTCGCGCTGGCCGGCACGGCGCGGGCCGAGGAGTCATCGCCGTTCGACGGCGCCACCGTGCGCAACCTGGCGCGCGATCTGGCGCAGCGCGCGTACCAGGCGCCCGATGCCACGCTGCCCGATCCGCTGAAGAACCTGGAGTACCAGGACTATCGCGCGATCCGCTTCGATCCCGGCCATGCGCTGTGGCACGGCCAGGGCTTGCGCTTCACCGCCGAGTTCTTCCACCGCGGCTTCCTCTACAAGGAGCCGGTCAAGATCTTTGAGGTCGCCAATGGCCGCGCGGAGCTGATCCGCTACAGCCCGGACCTGTTCACCTTCGGCAAGCTGAAGCCGCCCACCGGCGATATCGGCTTCGCCGGCTTCCGCCTGCACCATCCGCTCAACCGGCCCGACTACTTCGACGAGGTCTGCGCGTTTCTCGGCGCCAGTTACTTCCGGGCGGTTGCGAAGGGACAGGGATACGGCCTGTCGGCGCGCGGTCTGGCGATCAAGACCGCCGATCCCGTCGGCGAGGAGTTCCCGCTGTTCCGCTCGTTCTGGCTGGAGCGGCCGGGCAAGGGCAGCGACGCCATCGTGGTCCATGCCCTGCTGGACAGTCCGAGCGCGGCGGCGGCGTTCCGCTTCACCGTTCGCCCCGGCAAGCAGACCGTGTTCGACACCGAAATGGCGCTGTATCCGCGCACCGACCTCGCCGCCGTCGGCATTGCGCCGCTGACCTCGATGTTCCTGTTCGATGCCAACGACCGTGCGCGCGCCGACGATTATCGCGAGGCGGTGCACGATTCGACCGGCCTGCTGCTGTGGACCGGCAAGGGCGAGCAGGTGTGGCGGCCGCTTGCCAATCCGCAGGCGCTGCAAATCAGCGCGTTCGCCGACAGCGGACCACGCGGCTTCGGGCTGATGCAGCGCGGCCGCAGTTTCGGCGACTACCAGGACCTGGAGGCGCATTACGAGAACCGGCCTTCGCTCTGGGTCGAGCCGATCGGCGACTGGGGCGAAGGCGTGGTCGCGCTGGTGGAGATCCCGACCAACCGCGAGGTGAACGACAACATCGTCGCCTTCTGGCGGCCGCACGATCCCTTGAAGGCCAAGGGCGAGTACACCGTGAACTACCGGCTGCACTGGTGCTGGTCGGTGCCGGCCGGGACGACGCTGGCCGAGGTCTCAGGCACACGCAGCGGGCTGGCCGGGGACCAGAAGAACCGGCTGTTCATCATCGACTTTGTCGGCGGTGTGCTGAAGGGTCGGCGGGGCGATGCGCTGCCGACGATCGATGTTGGCGCCAGCAAGGGCAAGATCGAGAACCCGGTCGCCGAATTCAATCCGGCAACCGGAGGCTGGCGGTTGAGCTTTCAGCTCGACCAGGGCAGCGAGACGCTGGTCGAGTTGCACGCCCGCCTGATGGACGGCGAGAACCCGCTCACCGAGACCTGGCTCTACCGGTGGACGGCCTGAACGCAGCCTCCTTCCGCGCGCTGCCCGACGAGGCGCCGCTTGCGATGCCGACGCAGTCGTTGCGTGTTGCGCCGTTGCGCACGCCGCGACCGCCCAGTGCGCCGCGTGCAATTGGGCTGCGGCGGTTCCTCGTGATCGGCGGAGCTGTCGCGTTGACCGTCGAAGGCGTGCACGAGATGTACCTCGTGTTCGCGGCCAACGGCGTGACGGCGCTGGCGATCTTCATGCTCGCGCTGTTCTTCGCGCTGTTCGCCTGGATCGCCCTGTCGTTCACCAGCGGACTGGCCGGCTTCTGCTCGCTGGTGGCGGGCGGCGGCTGCCGTCTCGGCACGGGACCCGACGCGCCGCTGCCGCAACTCACGTCGCGGACGGCACTGCTGATGCCGACCTACAATGAACCGCCCGCGCGCGTCATGGCGGGACTCCAGGCGATCTGGGAATCGCTGCGCGACACCGGCGCGGCCGATGCGTTCGACCTGTTCATCCTGAGCGACACCACCGATCCGCAGATCTGGATCGCCGAGGAGGCGGGGTTCCTGGCGCTGCGCGAGCGCACCGGCGGCGAGGCGTGCATTTTCTATCGCCGGCGTCCGAAGAATATCGCACGCAAGTCAGGCAACATCGCGGACTGGGTGACCCGCTTCGGCGGCGCGTACGCACAGTTCCTGATCCTCGACGCAGACAGCCTGATGACCGGCGAGACGCTGGTGCGGCTGGCCGGCGCGATGGAGCGGCATCCCGACGTCGGCCTGGTCCAGACGCTGCCGATCATCACCGGCGCCACGACCTTGTTCGCGCGCGTTCAGCAGTTTGCCGGCCGTGTCTATGGCCCGCTGATCGCGCATGGCATCGCGTGGTGGCACGGCGCGGAGGGCAACTACTGGGGTCATAACGCCATGATCCGCACCCGTGCCTTCGCCGAACAGGCCGGACTGCCGGAACTGGCCGGCCGCAAGCCGTTCGGCGGACCGATCATGAGCCACGACTTCGTCGAGGCGGCCCTGATGCGGCGCGGCGGCTGGGCGGTGCACATGGTGCCCGGCGTGCCCGGCAGCTATGAGGAGGTGCCGCCGACGCTGACCGATCTTGCGGTGCGCGACCGGCGCTGGTGCCAGGGCAATCTCCAGCATCTGGCGGTGCTGCCGACGCGCGGTTTCGCTGCGGTCAGCCGGCTGCATCTGCTGACCGGCATCGGCTCCTACATCACCGCGCCGCTTTGGTTGTTGTTCATCCTCACCGGGATCCTGATCGCGGTGCAGGCGCGCTTCGTGCAACCCGACTATTTTCCCCAGGGGAAATCGCTGTTCCCGCAATGGCCGGTGATCGATCCGGTGCGCGCGATGTGGATGTTCGTCGGCACCATGGCACTGCTGCTGGTGCCAAAGCTGTTGGGTTGCATCGCCATCGTGCTGCGCGGCGAAGAACGGCGACGCTGGCGCGTACTCCGGATGATCGGCGGCATCCTGTTCGAGACGCTGATTGCCGGGCTGATGGCGCCGGTGGTGATGCTCACGCAGACGATCGATGTCGCGGCCATCCTGCTCGGGCGCGATTCCGGCTGGAATGCCCAGCGGCGCGACGATGGAGCGATACCGGCCAGCGAGACCCGCCGACTGTATCGGCGACACACCGTGCTCGGGCTGGCGCTTGGCGTGGTCGCGTGGCTGGTATCGCTTTCCCTGGCATTGTGGATGCTCCCGGTGGTGCTCGGGCTGGCCTTGGCGATTCCGCTCGCCCTGACGACGGGCCGACGATGGGGCGGCGGTGTGCTGGCGACGCCCGAGGATGTCGCTCCGCCTTCGGTGGTGGCGCGCGCCGCGGCGTTGCAACGCGGGTGGGAGACCGCGATGACACCAGGCGTGGCACGCCTGTTCGGCGATCGCGCTCTGCTGGCGGCGCACAAGGCGATGCTGCCGCCGCCGCGCCGGCCGCGACTGGACCCGATCGATGCGACATTGCTTCAGGCGCGCGCCAGGCTGGACGAGTCGGAGACGTTGGAGGATGCGCTCGCTGCGCTGTCAGCCCCCGAACTCGTGGCCGTGCTTGGCGATGCCTCCGCGGTCGAGCGTCTGTCGGCCTTGTGTGGCACAAAGCGCGGAGCGGCCTCGCCGGCAGCCGCCTCAGCCGCCGGGTCGAACCAGCGTCGTGCCGATGCGATCGATGGTGAGTGAGGGCAGGAAGTCCGCATCGGCGCAGATCCGCATCGCCTCGTCCTCGGTCAGCACGGCGACGGAACGGATCGTCTCCTCGCCTTTGCCGAGCGACCAGGCGCTTTCCCAGAGCACCGCAAGCAGGTGCGCGCCGTCGCGCATCACGTCGATCGTGTCCTTGCCGAACTCGCCCCACATGGCCTCGGCGCGACCGCTCTTGCCCTTGGGGAGACCGACGAAGAACTGAACGATGCGGGCCGGTGGGATGGCGCCGAACGTGTCGCGCATGAGAGCTATCGTCGCCTGCGCCGCCTTCAAGCCGTTGGCGACGTATTCGCTCCTCTTCGCCTTCTTCGGCGTTCGCCGCAGCGCATCGAGGATCTCGCTGCGGAACGCGTTGACCATTTCGTCCTCGTACGCACTGTGCACGCCCTTGCCCAGCGATTCATTGACGTCCTCGGTCGTGCCATTGCGATGGTGGACGGTGCGGGTGGTCGGCTGCTCGGGATCGCCGTCATGCAGATAGGAGATGTGCAGCGGCTGGCAGGCGTCACCGATATAATGCGCCAGCACGCCGGCAGCGCACAGGAAGCGCGCATGGTCTCCGGCACCGACGAAGGTCACCATCGCGTCGAAGATCTGCCATACCCGGAACGGCAGCAGGCCGCGGTGCTCGGCCGAGATGCGTTCGCCGGTCAGCAGGTCGGTCACCGTGTCGTAGAACTGGTTCCAGCGGTCCGGATCGATTCCGGCGGGCACCTTGCTTAGATCGAGCAGCGTCTGACCGCCCGGTCCCGGCTGGTCCATGTCGGCAAAATGGTTGGGTCCTTCGCTGCCGCGGGACGCGCCCTGCCGGCCGTGCTTCCAGTAGAAGTCGGGCACGTCGGCCAGCGGCACGAAATCGGCGGCGCCCATGCCTTTGAAATCGTCGGTCAGGATCGTTTCATCCGTGTGCCCGATGATCTGGCGGTTGTTCTCGATCAGCTTGGTGAGCTTGCCGAACGCGCCTGACAGGGCAGCCTCGGTGCGGGCGGCGATGGCAAAATGACCGACCGCGCCCCAGGTGTCCGGCTGGTCGAGGTTCCAGTCGCGAATCGGATCGACCGTGAGCAGACTACAGACGCGACTGAGAAGGGTGGCCAGCACATAGGTCTGCGCACCCGTCCGCTGCCGCGCGCCGAATGTGTTCTGCCCCCATTGCATCGCCAGCGGCAGGTATTTCGGCGAGTCCTTCCCTGGATCGATCGGTTCGAGCAGCCACAGCGTGCCGGAGTCGCCGGGATGCGTGGCAAACGCGGGTTGCGCCTTGCCGCGGCCACGCCCGGCACTGCGCGGTCCGACGAACAGGTCGGCGACGTATTCGAAGCCGCCCTGCGACTTGTAGCGGTAGAACAGGCCGTGGATCTCGCCCAGCATCACGCCGCTCGCGGCACCGTAGCCCCGCACATGGCAGCCGATCAGCGCCAGCGACAGATTGTCGACCGAGAAGTCTGCCATCGGCTCCATCGTGCCGATGTCACGGATCTGCGCGGTCCAAGAAGCGAGGTCATCGACTTCGACGAGTCCGATGTCGAGATTGACGAACGTGTCGCGGCCGGGCCAGCCTGGATAAAGCTCGGCAAACGGCAGGCGGGTGAGTTGCTTGCCGGAGCTGACGCCGATGCGCGTCTGCTTGCCGCCGAGCATCGCGTAGACGATCTCGCCCATGTCGCCGGCAACGTGCCGGTTGGTCAACGCGTAGACCTTGTGCCCATCACCGACCAGGCAGGCGATCGTCGCCATATGGACCTGGCCCTGCACATCGGCGATCACCGGGTAGCCGCCGCCGATGTTGTTGAGCGGGTAGCGGATCGGCGGGACTTGGATATCGGTGCGTGCCTCCCTGGGAGCGGCGATGACGCAGACCGGCACTTCGCGGCCGTCCGGCAAATAGAGCGTGCGCGGCACCATCTGGTCAGGATCGTACTGGCCGTCCTTGCCGCCGAACGCATCGGCATCTTCCCAGCGCTCGACGAAGACGAGCACCGCCGGCCAGGAATACGGACGCACCTCGGAATTGACCAGCGTCCGCTCTCCCGTCACGGGCTTGCTGGCGCCGCGGTCTGATGGCCAGCCTTCCTCCTTGCGAATGCGGTAGCGGCCGATCGCCGTCGCCACGACGTTGGGATGGCGCATGAGATGGATGTGATACTGATCCCGCGCCTCGAGCAGGTCCCTGAGCGAGAGCTGCTCGAAGCGGTTCGACGCTTTCTGGTAGGGCCGAAGGTCGGTCATGCTTGTCTCCCAGCGAACCGCCGTGGATCAGTTCACACGAAGCTCTATCAATCGCGCCCGCAGCGGCGCACCGCTGCCGGTCGCATTGCGGCGGGCGCCGGTCGACAGGGCCGCCTGAGACGCTCAGTTGTAGCTGACGAACCGCATATCCTGGCAGCGGAACACGTTCTCCGTGTCGCACAGCTCGTTGGCAGCGGTGATCACCGGCACCACCGTGACAGTGACCTCCTTGTTCGCCTTGGCGAGTTCCCGCACCGCGTCGGTGACCGTCACCCGCTTCGAGGCGAGCGTCAGCGGATGCGGTGCGCGGAAATCGTACTTCTCGCGCCCGTCTTCGTTGACCTCGCAATGGCCGGGATCACCGAGACAGCCGCCATGGCCGAACAGGTAGAACGATCCGGCATAGCCCGACCCGCGCGTGCGCGGCGTGTTGTGGTCGGCATTGGGGTTGTTGAGGAAGATGCGGCCCTCGTACGAGGCCTCGCCATGGAAGATGCCGTCGATCTCCAGATCGGCGCGCGTCATCCGGTGGTCCGGCGCGGCGAAGTCGATGGCTACCGGCTTGCTGGTGAACGTCTTTGCGCCACCGCCTACACGCTTCGGTGCGCCGAGGCGTCGCGGCGCCGGCGCGGCTTCCTTGCGGGCCGGGGCCTTCCTGGGTGTTCGAGGCATCAGCTTGTCCCTCCGATCGGAACGACGGACTGCGCGGCGCCGTACTCGTAACCAAGGTCATGCACGTTCAGCACGTCGCGCACCTGCATGTTGAACGGCGCCAGCACCTGGCCGACCAGGTCCGCGGGGATGTTGCCGTTGCCGTTGCGCGCCTGCCAGAGCCACCAGATGCGGTCGATCATCGCGTGATGCGACCAGAAGATCGGATCGTACGCCGCCGTGCCGATCACGCCCATGTCGCCCGAGACCCAGCCGTGCACCTGGTCATGGATGTCCTCCAGCGCATCGCTGAAGTCCGACCAGTCGGTGCGTGCCAGGCAGTTGTCCACATCGTCCTGGGTCGGCAGCCCGTCCGGCGTGCCGGGTGCACGGCTGGTCGCCCGCACCACCGGAGGATTGGCCTGCGGCAGGTTGATGCGAAAGCCGAGCAGCGAGTTGGGCTGCCCATCGGCCCCGGTGCGATCGGTGAAGATGCTCGGCAGCCCGTTCTGACGCGGCGGACCGAGCGTCCAATCCCACCACGGCAGCGTCACTCCTGGCACCCGGTCGCGCATTGCCATCTCCCAATTGTAGAGATAGGCGCGGTGCCACGGCAGGAACAGCCGCATGTTCTGCGCCACGCGCGAGTTCTGCTGGTGGTGCCAGCAGAACCAGTCAGGTACGCCATGCCGGCCGGCAAGCACCTGATAGCCGCGGTTGTCGCTGATCGCCATCATCCCGCGATAGGAGTTCCGAAAGTCGCCCACCTGCGTCGCGTCGAGGTTGTGGACGCCCAGCCTCATACGGATATCGGCCATGCGCGGCGTTTCCCCCCACAGTTGTTGTTGCGCCAGGCACCAAGGTTAGCAGCGCTTGCCTGCGCCTGCCACTACAACCTGCCGCGAGAGGTCAATGGCCCAATGCGCGCGCCACCTCGTCCAGCGCCGCCGGGTCCTCGATGGTCGGCGGCACCGGCGCGGTCTCGCCGTCGGCGATCCGGCGAATCGAGCCACGCAGGATCTTGCCGGAGCGGGTCTTCGGCAGCCGGGGCACCACGCGCGCGTCCTTGAACGCCGCCACCGGGCCGATCCGCTCGCGCACCAGCGCCACCAGCTCGGCGGCGATCTCGGCATCCGGCCGGTTCACCCCGGACTTCAGCACCACCAGGCCGATCGGCGTCTGGCCCTTCAGTTCGTCCTTGGCCCCCACCACGGCGCATTCCGCGACGGCGGCGTGGGAGGCCAGCACCTCCTCCATCTGTCCGGTGGAGAGCCGGTGGCCGGCGACGTTGATGATGTCGTCGGTACGGCCCATCACCCAGACATCGCCCTCGTCGTCGATCGTGCCGGCGTCGCCGGTGCGGTACCAGCCGGGGAAGTCCGACAGATAGGCGGTGTGGTAGCCTTCGTCGTTCTGCCACAGCGTCGGTGCGCAGCCAGGCGGCAACGGCAGCCGCGCGCACAGATTGCCGGTTTGCCCCGCCGCAACCTCGTGCCCATCGTCGTCCAGCGTGTGCAGGTCGATGCCTGGGCTCGGCCGCCCGCCGGAGCCGGGCTTGAACGCAAACAGCCCATACTGGCGAAAGCCGCTGGTGATCGCCCAGCCGGTCTCGGTCTGCCACCAGTGGTCCACCACCGGCTTGGCGAGCAACTCCGCCGCCCACACCGCGGTCGGCGGATCGCAGCGCTCGCCGGCCAGGAACAGCGCCTCCAAACTGGACATGTCGTACGCCCGCAGCAGTTTGCCCTCCGGGTCCTGCTGCTTGATCGCCCGCATCGCGGTCGGCGCGGTGAACAGCACCTTGACGCGATGCTGCGCGCAGACCCGCCAGAACGCGCCTGCGTCCGGTGTGCCGACCGGCTTGCCCTCGTACATCACGCTGGTGCAGCCGCGCAGCAGTGGCGCATAG
>JANWJK010000133.1 GCA_025452005.1 Acetobacteraceae bacterium
CGTACGGGTGGGCGCTGTTCGCGGTGTACGGCGCCTGCCAGGTGGCGATCACCTACGCGGTTTGCGTGCCGCTGGAGCACTGGCGCCCAGTGGAGCGCTGGCCCGATGCGCGCGCCGTCACGGTGGATGTGTTCTATACCGTCGTCTCCCGCGTCGGCCTGCTGCCGCTGTTCACCTTCGTGCTGTTCTACCGCGCGCAGGTGGCGCTGAACGGGTTCCTGGCCGACCACGGCTGGGTGCCGCCGACGCTCGAGCGGCTGTTCCCGTTCCTGCTCGGCCAGCCGGTGCTGACCTTCGCGCTTTATGCCGTCATCCTTGATTGCGCCGACTACTGGCGGCATCGTCTGTCGCACCGGTTCGGCTGGTGGTGGGCACTCCATTCGCTGCACCACGCGCAACGGCAGATGACGTTCTGGTCGGACGACCGCAACCACGTCCTCGACGACCTGATCGGCGCGCTGTGGTTCGGCTTGATCGCGCTGGCGATAGGTGTGCCGCCGCTGCAATTCCCGTTGCTGGTGCTGGTGCTGCGGTTCCTCGAGAGCCTGTCGCATGCCAACGCCCGGGTGTCGTTCGGCGCGGTTGGCGAGCGGCTGCTGATCTCGCCCAGGTTCCATCGCGCGCATCACGGGCTGCTGGCCGCCGGGCAGCGGAGCTGCAACTACGGCGCGGTCCTGCCGTGGTGGGACATGCTGTTCGGCACTGCGGATTTCCGCCGCGACTATGTGGCGACCGGCGATCCTTCAGGCGACGAGGCGCTCGCGAGCGGATCGTATCTGCACCAGCAATGGGCGGGGCTGCGGCGGTTCGCGGCGACGTTCGCCAGTCCTGTGGGGCGGTGAGGTCTGCGTCACGCTCCCGGATGGATGCGGGTGATCTTGGAGCCTTCGAGACCGAGGCCTGCCATCAGGCCGTGCTGGCCGAACGGGAAGGCATACACGTCCTGGGTGACGGTCGTGCTGGTCAGGCTGGCAGCAGCTCCCTTGTCCATCACGACGACGCTCGGGCCGGAGCCGATCGCCCAGCCGTCGCTGTCCTGGAGGTACTTGAGCGAGGAGTCGGTCATGAAGAACAGGGCGTAGCTGAACCTCTGCGCGCCCGCCTGAAGACCGAAGGACGCTGCCGCGATGTTGTAGTAGCCAGCGGTCTTGCCGCCCACGCGGAGCACGCCGTCGCCGCCCTGGCCACCAATCAGCAGTCCCGCCTTGATGATCTTCGGAAACACCAGGATCGCCTTGGCGCGGCTTCCCAGCTCACGTGCCTTGGGCTGCGCCGCATAGAGCGATCGCAGGGCCTGGTCGGCGTCCTGACTGATCTTGTGTGCGGATGCGGCGTGCGCGGCGTCGATTGGTACGAGTGTTCCACCCGCGAGGGTCCCGAGTACGGCAAGCAGAGAGCGTCTGGTGCTTTTCATATGCGTTTCCCTCGTTGATCGCGCCGGAGCCGATCCTGCCACATCAGCCGGATGGCCAGGTCAGCTCCGGCACGAACTTATACGGATAGTCCGGTTCCTTGTAGCCGTGCGGCTTCTGTCGATCGGGGAACTTCACCTTCTCGCGCGGCGCGTCCTCGTACGGAATCTGCTTCAGCATGTGCGTTATGAGGTTCAGCCGCGCACGCCTCTTGTCATCCGAGCGGAGGACGTGCCACGGCGCCCAGGGCGTGTCGGTCGCTTTGAACATCTCGTCGCGTGCCCGGGAGTAGTCGTACCAGCGGCTGTACGACTTCAGGTCCATGGGCGACAATTTCCAGATCTTGCGCCCGTCGTCCTTGCGCGATTCGAGCCGGTTTGTCTGTTCCTTCTCGCTCACCTCAAGCCAGTATTTCAGCAGGATGATGCCGGATTCGATGATCGCCCTTTCCACCGGCGGCACCAACACCAGGAAGCGCTTCGCCTGATCCTCGGTGCAGAAGCCCATCACCCGCTCGACGCCGGCACGGTTGTACCAGCTCCGGTCGAAGATCACGATCTCTCCGGCCGCGGGCAGGTGCGGCATATATCGCTGGAAATACATCTGCGACTTTTCGCGCTCGGTCGGCGACGGAAGGGCGACGACGCGAAATACGCGCGGGCTGACCCGCTCGGTGATCGCCTTGATCACTCCGCCCTTGCCGGCGCCGTCGCGTCCCTCGAACGCGATGCAGACCTTCAGGCCCTTGTAGACGACCCATTGCTGCAATCTGACCAGCTCGACATGCAGCCGGGCCAGTGCGCGCTCGTACTCCTTCGTGCTCAGTTTGTCGCCGGAGCCCTCGGCGGTCTCTTCCGCCGACTGCCTGGCCTTCTTTGTCGCGCCCATCGTGACCTCCCATGGCTCCGTTGCTGCGCGAGCCGTGCCGCGTGAACGGATTCGAATCAGGCTTCCAGGGTGCTCTTCGGCCAGGTGAAGAACAAGCCGACATCGCCTGGCATCCCGCCGGGATAGTTGATGATGCGGGCACTGAAGCCGAAGCCGCCGGTGCGCAGGTTTTGTTTCCAGAAGTCGTAGACGTGATGGGCGCCAGCCGGAAGCGTCGTCAGCCATTCGGGCTCGTCCGACCGCGCGGCCTGCTCGGCCTGGCTTGGCTTGTTGATCGGTGGCGCCCCGGCGTTGATAATCGCCCGGCCGCCATCCGTGCAGAAGTCGCTCGGAAAGGCAGCGATCATGAGCTCGGTCTCGCCACGCTCGAATGCGCGCTTGATCCTGTCGAGGCCCGATTGGATGATCTCATCGGTCAACTTGAAATTATCGAGACGCTTGCGGAATTCCGCGAGCTCCTCTTCCTTTCGGCGCCGCAGTTGTTCTTCCGCCTCCTTGTCGTGGCGGAGGCGCGCCTCACGTTCCGCGAAGAGCGCACTGACCGATAGGCCGGTTCCTGACATGTCACCCTCCTTCTCTCAGTCCAGCCGCGCAGCGGTGCCGATCGGCTGCCGAGCCGCGGATAGCGCGAGCAAGCCGCGGTCGCGTTGATCTGGATCAATCAGACCATCCGAATACCTTCTATCATCGTCTTGTCTCATGCTCGGTAGCCGCCTGGAGAGCCCGGACACCGATCGCCGCGATCAGCCCTGTCAACAGAATCCCGCAGAGCCCGATCGCCACCGCGATCACGCGTGCGAGCATCCGTACGGGCACCAAATCGCCATAGCCGATCGTAAGTCCGGTGACAAATGTGAAATAGGCGGCGTCACCCATGCGCCAACCCTCGAGGTAGCCGACCAGTATGCCAAGTACCAATTGTATAACGACGACGCCTGACAGGATCGGCCAGACCACACGCACTTCGTACCAGAATGCCAACAAGAAGCGTCGTCTCAGTTGAGCGGGCCGCATCGGGGTTCCCACTCTCCTGAAGTCGCACTACGCCGGATGGTCTGCCGGCACCGGTTTCTCCGTCGGCACCGGTTTCTCCGTCCGCAAGGCAACCGGACGCGCCGACGAGCGCAATCGCTCACGGATCGACTGGAAGGTCACGTAGAGCGCCGGGATCGCGAAAATGCCGATGAAGGATGCCGACAGCATCCCGCCGAACACCGGTGTCCCGACGTTGCGCCGGGCCAACTGCGACGGCCCTACAGCGACGACCAACGGCAGGAGACCAAGGATGAAGGCGAAGGATGTCATCATTACCGGGCGGAATCGCAGCCTTGCCCCTTCGGTCGCGGCCTCGAGCAGCGGAATGCCTTCCTCGCGGCGCGCCTTGGCGAATTCCACGATAAGGATGCCGTTCTTGGCGGCGAGCCCGATCAGCACGATCATGCCGATCTGTGCGTAGAGATCGAGCGTAAGACCTGCGATCGCGAAGGCGGCGTAGGATCCCACAATGCCGATTGTGACCGACAGCAGAACCGGGACGGGAATCGTCCAGCTCTCGTACAGCGCTACCAGGAACAGATAGGCGAACAACACCGCAAAGGCGAGGATGATCGGTGTCTTGCCCTCGGCTCGCTTCTCCTGGAAGGAGACGTCGGTCCAAAGGCCACGGTAGCCGCGCGGCAACGTCTGCGCGGCGACCTGTTCCATCGCCGCCAGCGACTGGCCGGACGAGATGCCGGGAGCCGGGCTGCCCTGGACCGTCACGGCCACCCGGTTGTTGTAGCGGATCAATGCCTGCGGTCCGATCACCGGCCGCACCTCGACCAGGCTGCGCAGCGGGATCATCTTGTCGTCGGCGCTGCGGACGTTGATGCGGTAGATGTCGTCGATCGACGACCGGTCGTCGGGTTCCGCCTGGACCTGCACCTGCCAGGTGCGTCCGAACAGGTTCATGTCGTTGACGTAGTACCCGCCCAGCGACGCCTGCAAGGCCTGGAAGATGGCTGCCAGGTCCACCTTCAGGATCTGCGCCTTGTCGCGGTCGATGTCGAGATAGACAGAAGGCGTGGCAGCCGAGAACGTGCTGAACACCCGGCTGAGCCTGGGGTCCTGGTTGGCCGCCACCAACAGCCCGCGCAATACCTGCGCCAGTGCCTGTGAACTGCCGCCGCCGGTGTCCTGGAGCACATAGCTGAAGCCGCCGCCGGTGCCGAGCCCGATGATCGGCGGCGGCGCGATCGGCACGGCCCGCCCGCCGCGCACCTGGCGGAACTTCCCGCCGAGCCGTGCGATCATTGCCTGCGCCGACTGCGATGCGTCCTTGCGCTCCTCGAACGGCTTCAGCGAGACGATGAGGAAGGCGGCATTGGCCTGCGAGTAGTTGTCGATGAAGTTCAGCCCGATGGTCGCCGAGTAGTCGGCAATGGCATGTTCCTGCTTCAGGATGTCCTCGATCTGCCGCACCACGTCGCTGGTTCGGCCGATCGAGGCGCCGTCGGGCAATTGCACGACGACAAAGAATGCACCCTGGTCGTCTTCCGGCAGGAAGCCGGTCGGTGTGATCTTGCCCAGCCCCCAGATCCCCGCCATCGAAACACCGACCATCACCAGCCCGATGATCGAAATGCGCACGAGGCGAGCGACGATGGCGCCATAACCGTCGCGCACCCAGTCGATGCCGCGCATCAGCGCGCCAATCGGGCCGCGGCGGGGTCCATGGTGCGGCCGCAGCAGAATGGCGCACAGTGCCGGTGACAGCGTGAGTGCGTTGATCGCGGACAGGAACATCGACACCGCGACGGTTACCGCGAACTGACGGAACAGCTCGCCCGATATGCCCGGTATGAAGGCCACGGGCACGAACACGGAAAGCAGCACCAGCGTGATCGCGATGATCGGCGCGAAGATCTGTCCCATCGCCAGCTTGGTCGCCTCGCCGGGTGACAGCTCGGGATGGTGTTCCATCACCTGCTCGACTGCTTCGACCACGACGATCGCATCGTCCACGACGATGCCGATGGCGAGTACGATCGCCAGCAGTGAAACGGTGTTGGCGGAATAGCCGATCGCGTTCAGCACGATGAACGTGCCGATCAGGCTGACCGGCACTGCGATCGTGGGAATGAGCGTGGCACGCAGGTTACCGAGGAACAGATAGACGACGAGTACCACCAGGATGAAGGCCTCGATCAGCGTCTTCTGCACCTCGTGGATGGTGTCGGTGACGAATGTCGTGGGGTCATAGGTCACCTTCCAGGCCAGGTCCTCCGGGAACTCGTGCGCCGCTTCGGCCATCGCCTGCTTGACGCCGCCCAGTGCGGTGAGCGCATTCGCGCCAGGCGATTGATAGACCGCGAGCAGCGCCGCCGGCGCGCCGTTCAGGCGCGTCGAGCGGTCGAGATTTGCCGCGCCCAGTTCGACCCGTGCGATATCGCCCAGACGGAGCACCGAGCCGTCCGGGTTGGTGCGGATCACGATCTGTTCGAACTCGGCGGCGGATGCGAGGCGTCCCTTGGTCTGAACGTTGAGCTGCAACTGCTGATCGTTGGAGATCGGCCGGGCGCCGATGCGGCCGACCGCTGCCTGAAGGTTCTGGGAATTGATCGCGTTGATGACGTCGGACGTGGTCAGGCCGAGACCGGTCAACCGGTCGGTGCGCACCCAGGCGCGCATCGAATAGTCCTGCGGGCCGAACAATGTCGCATCGCCCACGCCGGGCGTGCTCCTGATCTGATCGAGCAGGTTGATCGTCGCGTAGTTCGATATGAACAGCTCGTCGTGCGTCTGCTTCGGCGAATAGAGCGCGATGACGCCGAGCAGCGCCGAGGATTGCTTCTTCACCGTCAGGCCCTGCTTGCGCACGTCCTCGGGCAGCTTCGACAGGGCGATCTGCACGCGGTTGTTGACGTTGACGGTGTTGATGTCAGGGTCGGTGCCGAGCTCGAACGACACCTTCAGGGAATAGCTCCCGTCGTTGCCGCTGACGCTCTTCATGTAGATCATCTTGTCCACGCCGACGACCTGGCTCTCGATCGGCTGCGCGATCGTCGTCTCCACGATGGCGGCCGACGCGCCGGGATAGGTCGTGGTGACCGACACCTGCGGTGGAACGATGTCGGGATACTGCGCGATCGGGATCACCAGCAGGGACAACAGCCCGGCGATCGTCGTCACGATCGCGATGACCGTCGCCAGGCGTGGCCGGTCGATGAAGATGGCGGAGAACACCCGTTCAGCTCCCGCTGAGAGGCGGTGGTGCCGGGCTGGCGACGACCGGCGAGCCCGCGCGAAGGCTTTCCAGTCCTTGAACGACGACCTGCTCGCCGCCCTTCAGGCCATCTTCGACGATGGCATACGGGCCCGACTCACCGCCCAGCTTTACGCGTTTGATCGCCGCCTTGCCGTCCACGACAAGGAAGACATAAGGACCCTGCTGATCGACGACCAGCGCGGTCTGCGGCACCAGTACCTTCTCGTCGGGCTTATCGGCCTCGACCGAGACGCGAACGAGCTGACCATCGATCAATGTACCATTCGGATTGGGAAACGTTGCCCGAACCAGCACCGTGTCGGTCGCCCGATCGACAGTTACATCGACGAAGTTTACCCGGCCGGGCTCGGGGTAGGTGGAGCCATCGGAAAAGCGGATCCGCACGGTCAGCGCCTGGCCGCGCGCCTTGCGCTCTTCCTCATGCTGCACTTGCAGGAACACCCGTTGGCTGACCGGGAATGTCACATACATGGGATCGCGGCTGACAATCACGGTCAGCGGACCGCTGTCCGGTCCGACGACATTTCCCTTGGTGATGTTGGTGCGGCCGACCTCGCCGCTGATCGGCGCGGTGATCTCGGTATAGCCGAGGTTGACGTTGGCGGTCTTCAGGTTGGCATCGGCAATCACGACATCCCCTTGCGCACCCTTTTCATTTGCCACGCGCTCGTCCAGGAGCGCGCGCGAAGCCGCGTCGGTCTTGACCAGCTCCTGCGTGCGTCCGCGCTGGACCGTGGCATTGGCGAACTTGGACTGCGCCTGCAACAGCGAGCCTTGGGCCTGCTGCACCGCTGCCTGGAAGGTGTCCGGTTCGATCCGATAGAGGACATCGCCCTCCTTGACGAGCTCGCCCTCCTTGAACAGCACGTCCTCCAGGAACCCTGTCACGCGGGCCCGGACCTCCACCCGCGAGATGGCCTCCACCCGTCCGACGAATTCGGTCGCCTTGGTGATCGGCCGCAGCTCGGCCGCCACCGTACCGACAGGGATGGCGGTCGGCTGCTGCGCCCGCCCGGGGCTGGCCGCGGCGAGGAGGCACAGCATGGCAGCCACATAGAGGTGAAGTTGCATGTATGGTCCCCGCATCTGATCCAGGTTCGGCATTTTTTGGCGCCAAACGTCGCCCCGCCTCCAGGGCGTCCTGCCCCGAGGGGAATCGATACGCCTCCTGGAGCGGGGTGGCGAGGGGGATGCGTCGAGCCTGTCACTCCCTTCGCGGCGACAGATTGTTCCGCGAGTGGCCGGCTACCGGCCAAGCCTTCAGACGGTCAGCACTTCCAGCAGGTGACCGTTCGGATCCTTGAAGTAGAACCCGCGCCCGCCGCCACGATGGTTGATCGCCATGTTGTCCGGCGTAAACGGGCCGCTGCCATACGCAAGACCCTCGTCCTTGACCCTCCCGAAGATCCCATCGAATTCCGGATCGCTCACTTTGAACGCGTAGTGATGGACATCGAATGCCTCGCGCGTGTCAAAATCCAGCACCAGCGCCTCGTTCACCCGCACGGGTGCGAAGTGAGAAGCCGAACCCTGATAGTCCAGGCCGAAGATCCGCGCGAAGAAGCGGGCAGACGCCTCGTTGTCGTGTGCCGGCACTATGGTGTGGTCGAGCACAATAGCCATGGCTGCCTCCGTTCCGTCGTCCGTTGTCATGGGCGATAGCGCAGGATGAAAATACATCCTTCGCGCATATTCAAGGGATGCCGGATGTAGTGAAATCTTCTCCCAGCCACCTTGCACGATCCGCGCAACACAGCCGAAGATGACGGCCGCACGAGGGAGCGAGCCATGAAAGTCTCGTATTTCGAAACCGGTCGCTATGTCCTGCCGCCGGACCTTGCGCGCGAGTGGCCGGTGGCGCCGGCATCCTATGACCCCGAGACCGGCGTCGAGGCCTTTCGCAACATGGTGGAGCGGGTGAAGTTCGTCGAGGCACTCGGCTTCGATTGGGTCAGCGTCTCCGAGCATCACTATTCGCCACGCATCCTGACGCCGTCGCCGGTGGTATCCGCCACCTGGCTCGCTGCGCGGGTGGACACGATCAAGATTGCGCTGCTCGGGCCGATCGTGCCGGTCAGCAACCCAATCCGCGTCGCCGAGGAGCTCGCGATGCTCGACACGCTCGCGCCGGGGCGGATCGTGGTCGGCCTGCTGCGCGGCACGACGAACGAATACCTCAGCTATGACCTGAACCCGAAGGAATCGCGCGAGCGCACCGACGAGGGGATGGAGCTGATCCTTAAGGCATGGACCGAGCCGCAGCCGTTCGGCTGGCAGGGCAAGCATTTCCAGTATCGCACGGTATCGATCTGGCCACGCCCGCAGCATCAGCCGCATCCGCCGACCTACGCGCTGGGCACCAGCGCCGAAGCCGGCGAGTTCGCCGCGCGCAACCGGCTCGGCCTGGGTGTGTCGTACGGCACGTTCGAGCTCATGGCCAAGGCGACCCGCCACTACCGCGATCAATGCGCCCACTACGGCTGGGAGCCGGGACCCGACGACATCATTTACCGCGCCAACATGATCCTCGGTGAGACCGACGATGCGGCCGAGGCCGCGCTGGCGCGGCGTGACGGGCAGGCAGCGTTCCCGGTGCGGCCGGGGCTGCGCGATGCGCTGCTGGCGGCCGACGCGCGCAACGTCGCCGGCGAACGGCGGCCCGCGAATGTTGGCGGCGTGCTGCCGATCAGCTTCTGCGGCGGCCCCGACCGCGTGATCGAGCAACTCCGTCGCTGCCGCGAGGAGATCGGCGCGGGCGTGGTCGATCTGTCGTTGCACGACCCCGGCGCCGGCGATACGGACTCGATGATGCATGCGCTCGAGCTATTCGGACGCAAGGTCCTGCCGCGTATTCGGGAGCTCTGATCGTGGCGTTCAGTGAAGGCTTCGTCGAGGCGGACGGGTTCCGCATCCGCTTCATGGCAGCGGGGGATGGGGCGCCGCTTGTGCATCTGCACGGTGCCGGCGGCATGCGCATGACGCCGGCGCACGACCTGCTAAGCCAGCGCTACCGGGTGATCGTGTTCGAAATGCCGGGGTTCGGGCAGTCGCCGGACAACACGCGAACCCGGACGATGGTTGAATTGTCCGACACGATGGGAGCGGCGGTCACCGCACTCGGCATCGAGCAGTTCAACCTGATGGGCACCTCATTCGGCGGAAAGGTGGCGCTATGGCTGGCGGCGCGGCAGCCGCAGCGGGTCCAGGCCCTGGTGCTGGAAGCACCGGCGGCGATCCGCCCGGCGGCCGGGAGCAGGCCGCCATCCGGCACGCCCGAGGAAATGGCGCGCCGGATCTACGCCCACCCCGAGCGGCTCGGCCCCTTGCCCGCGGTGGATCCGGTGGTGCAGGCGAAGACAAGGGCGCTGGTCGATCGGCTGCGAGGACCCGACCGCGACGCGGAACTTGAACACGCCTTGCGGGGACTGGCGACACCGACGCTGGTGCTGTTCGGCACCCTCGACCGCGTGATCCCGCCTGACATGGGCCGCTGCTACAAGGCGCTGATGCCGAACTGCCACCTTGTTCTGGTCTATGATGCAGGACACGCGATCAGCACCGAGCGGCCGGAGGCGTTCGCCGAGGTGACGACCGATTATCTCGAACGACACGAGGCGTTCGTCATCAGCCGCGCGGAAACGCTGATCCATCCATAGAACGGGCGCGCTCAGCCGACGAACGCCCCACCGTTCACGTCGAGGATCGCGCCGGAGAAATAACTTGCCGCCGGCGTGCAGAGGAAGGCGATCGGCCAGGCCAGCTCCTCCGGCCGTCCCATGCGGCCGAGCGGCAGTTGCGCGCCCGTGGTGAAGCCCGTGGTCATCGGCGTCTGCACAGGCCCGGGAGCGACGCCATTGACCAGGACGCCTCTACCGATCGCCTGACGCGACAGCCACTTCACCAGCGCATGCACCGCGCCCTTCGACGCCGCGTAGTCGGGCGGGGTGAAATTCGAGGTCCCGCCGGTGCGGCCGGCCACCGAACCGACCAGCACGATCGCGCCGCCGCCATGCTCGGCCATGTGGTCTATCGCCGCCGCCGTCAGCGTCAGCGGTACGCGCACGTTGATGTCCATCACGCGATGGAAGCGCTCATGCCAGTTGGGATCCTCGCGCCAGTTGCGGCCATCCAGGATCGCCGCGCAATGCGCGACAGCATGCACTCGCCCGCCGGCGAACAATGTTGTGACGAACGTGTCCGAGGTCAGATCGCCTTCGGAGATGGTACATGTCGCGCCGGTCCGCTCGATCTCCGCACGCGTGCCGGCCAGCGGCGCACGATCGGTCAGCAGCAGCTCGGCACCGAGCTGGGCGAGCGCGAGCGCGGAGGCGCGGCCGATGCCGCTCGCGGCGCCGGTGACCAGCGCGCGCCGTCCGCGCAGGTCCAGTGCAGAGGGCAGGGAAACACTGGTCTGGCTCATGGCGGGCTGTCTCCTGGGTCGCGGGCGTCGTTGATCTGGATCAAAGCGCGTGGCGGCCGAAAGAGCCAGCGTGGCTTTGCGATGAGGTTCGCGAGGGGGTGGAAATGCTCGACATGGTCGGAAGCGCGGGATGCCACGCGGCTGGATCGCCATGTGGACCACGCAGTCGCTGTGGCTGCTTGCCGCGTTGACGGTATCGGTCGGTGCCGCGGCTGTGGCCGAGTTGCTGATCGCTGCACGCAATCGGCGCGAGTAGCGCGAGCGTACAGCGGAGCGGTTGCCAAGCAAGGCTGTTGGATTACCATCGCGGCAACCACCCGGAGGACAACGGCATGATCACGAAATTCGACAGCCTGTACGCGGGCCATGTCGATCTGGACAACGTCGGCTACGCCGGCACGCCGATAAACGACCGCCGCTATTCGAACGAGCACCTCGCCTCCGCGCTGGAAAAGGCGCAGTCCATGGCGGTGCTGATGGACGGCCACGGCTACAACGCGTTCTGGATGGCGGAGCACCATTTCCAGCGCGAGGGCACCGAATGCATCCCCAACGTGCTGCTGATGGCGCTGCACCTCACGCACGTGACGAAGAACCTCAAGATCGGCTGCGGCTTCAACATCACGCCGATGTGGCATCCGCTTCGTCTGGCCGAGGACTACGCGATGGCGGACATCCTCAGCAACGGTCGGGTGATCTTCGGACTTGGTCGCGGCTATCACACGCGCGAGGTGGAGACGTTCGGCTCGCCGTTGCTCGATCAGGCGGCCAACCGCGAGCTGTACGAAGAGCAGACCGATATCATCTTCAAGGCGTTCAACAACGAGTCGTTCAGCCACAAGGGCAAGCACTACACCCTGCCTCCCGAGGTGCCGTATCGCGGCTACACGCTGAAGGAACTCACGCTGGTGCCGCGCCCTTTGCGCCTTCCCGTCGAGACCTGGCAGCCGATCCAAGGCGGCTCGGCGCGTGCCTTGGAATTCATGGCGAAGCACGGCATCCAGGGCATGGTCGGCGGCGGCTCAGCCGAAGGCGGCGCGATGCACAAAGTGGTGCTGGGCTGGCAGGAGGCACATGCCAAGCAGGGCAAGCACATCGAACTCGGTGAGCGGCTGTGCTTCGGCTTCCACTTCTACATGGCCGACAGCCGCGCGGACGGCATCCGCCGCGCGGCGAAATATTACGAAGAGAACATGAAGATGTTCGGTGAGCTGCGCCTGGTGCGGGCGATGACCGACGAGCAGGTCGAGATCATGCGGGACCCGAAGCTCGCGCCCACGGCGAAGCTGCCGCGCATCGAGGATGCCGTGAATGCCGGCGGCTTCCTGACCGGCAACGCCCAGGAGGTCATCGACCACCTGAAGTCGCTAGAGGCGAAGTACCCGGCGTTGGACCGGATTTCGGTCAGCCTGTCGGTCGGCGTGCCGAAGTCCGAGGCGCTGGAGCAGTTGCAGCGCTTCGCCGAGGAGGTGATGCCGGCGTTCAGGAAGGCGAAGGTGCCGGAGCCTGCTTTGGTGAAGTAGGCCGGCCTCGCTGCGTTCGCGGGGGGAGACGCGCGATGCCCCCTATCGGCAGGGGGTTTAGGAGAATAGTGTCCTTTTTTCGATGGGAGACTTGAACTCCTGAGAAAAATGCTTCTCTGCTAGCGACCGGATTGCCCGATTGATTGCAATCTGGATCGCAGCAGTGCCGGGGTGCCGATGACCCGCGAGAGCATTCTTCTCCCGATCGCCAGGCGGCGATGATACCGGTCGCACTGGACGCCGCCGCTCTGCCGATCGCGGTCACCGGCCGGGGACCGGCGGCTGTGCGCCGCTTCAGCGCGTTGCGGGCAGGCGGTGCGCGCGATCTGCTGTTGTTCTCCGACCAGCCGGATGACCTGGACGAGGCGGCCGGTGCCGCGCTGCGGCGCTACCTTCCTGGCCGGGCCGAGCTGGCGGGCTTGCGAGCCCTCTGGATCGTCGGGTTGCCCAACGACACGGCCACCGAACTGGCCGACTTGGCACGGTCCGATCGGGTGCTGGTCAACGTCGAGGACCGCCCCGAGTTGTGCGACTTCCACAATGTGGCCGAGGTCCGGCGCGGCGATCTGCTGCTGACCGTCTCCACCAGCGGTGCCAGCCCAGGCCTTGCCGCCCGCATCCGTGCCCGCCTGGCTGCGGAGTTCGGCCCCGAATGGGGTGACCGTCTCGCTGTCTTGCGCGGCCAGAGGGCGGCATGGCGTCGCGAGCGGCGGGATGTCGCCGCGCTCACCGAGGCGCTGCTGCGTGCCAACGGATGGCTGGCATGAACTTCGAGCCGGGCACTGTCTGGCTGGTTGGCGCAGGCCCCGGTGATCCTGGCCTCCTCACTTTGCACGCCGCGCACGCCCTCGCTGAAGCCGATGTGGTGTTGCACGACGCGCTTGTCTCGCGGGAGATACTGGCGCTTGCCCGTCAGGCACGGCTGGAGCCGGTCGGCAAGCGTGCCGGCGGTCGCCGCACGCCGCAGCTTCGCATCAACGAACGGATGATCCGTTTGGCGCGCGAGGGCAACCGCGTCGTTCGACTGAAGGGCGGCGATCCGCTGGTCTTCGGCCGCGGCGGGGAGGAGGCGCTGGCGCTCGCCGCCGCCGGAATCCGCTTCCGCATCGTCCCCGGCATCAGCGCCGGGATCGGCGGGACCGCTGCGGCGGGGATCCCGGTGACGCATCGCGGCCTCGCACGCAGCGTCGCCTTCGTCACCGGCCACGACGCCAGCGGCGGCCTACCCGATCTCGACTGGTCCGCCTTGGCGCGCGGCGCCGATGTGCTGGTGCTCTACATGGCGCTGCGCCGGATCGGTGCGATTGCCGCGCGTCTGCGCACCGCCGGACGGGACGCAGCCGAGCCGGTCGCCTTCATCACCGAGGCCACGACACCACGCCAGCACGTTGTGGTCTCCACCCTCTCAGAGGCGGAGCGCACCGGCGCTGCCATCCCATCGCATCTGCCGACGCTGATCGTGATTGGCCCTGTCATCGCGTTGCAGCCGCTGCTTGCCGGCTGGCAGCCGGAAAGTGAACGCCATGCTGCCTGAGACCGCACCCTTCCCTGCCGAGCAGATCGCCACGCTCAACCGTATCATCTCGGGCACCAGTGCCGAGCAGCGGACCTGGCTGAGCGGGTTCCTGGCGGGCTTCCAGGCGGCGAACGCACCGCAGCCTACCGGTGCCGCTCCGCCAGCACGACGAGCGCCGCTCACCATCCTGTTCGCGACCGAGTCCGGCAACGCCGAGGCGCTGGCGGATACAGCGCGCAAGGCCGCCGGCAAGCTCGGCTTCGCTGCGCGCGTCCTCGATATGGCAGACACGACGCCAGCGCAGGTGGCCGGCGTGCAGAACGTGCTGGTGATCGCCAGCACCTGGGGCGAGGGCGACCCGCCGCAGCGCGCCATCGACTTCCACGCGGCGCTGATGGCAGATGATGCGCCGCGCCTCGACGGCGTGCGCTACGCGGTCCTGGCGCTGGGCGATCGCGCCTATGCAAAGTTCTGCGAGACCGGGCGGTTGTTCGACGAACGCTTCGCGGCACTGGGCGCCACGCGCGTGGCTGAACGGATCGAGTGCGATCTGGATTACGAGGCTCCTGCCGGGGCATGGATCGACGCCACGCTGGGCACGCTGCAGGCGGAGCTGGGGGAGCCAGAGGCGGGCGCGGTGATACACGTCGATTTCGCCCGCTCGCCGGCGGAGGTCGCCGCCTGGAGCAGGTCCCGGCCGTTCGAGGCGGAGGTGACCGAGCACATCCGGCTCTCCGGCAGCCGTTCGACGTCGGACACGTGGCATGTCGAACTTTCGCTCGAGGGTGCCGGCATTGCCTACGAGCCGGGTGACTCGCTCGGGTTCGTGCCAATGAACGATTCGGCGCTGGTTGATGCGGTGCTCGACGCCACGGGGCTGGCAGACAATGAGCCGCTGCGCGCGCGGCTGCTGGAGCAGTTCGACATCACCACCCTGACCGGATCCGAACCGCGTCCGGACGGATGGCAGGTCATCGACGTTCTGGAGGCCGCGCGTCAGCCGCTTACCGAGGCGCAGTTGCTGGCGCGGCTGCGGCCGCTGGCGCCGCGCTACTACTCAATCGCGTCGAGCCGCAAGGCGATCGGCGACCAGGCGCACCTGCTGGTCGCGGCGGTGCGTCACGAAGCGCATGGAAGGGCGCGGAGCGGCGTCGCCTCGGTGGATGTCGCCGAACGGCGCAAGGTTGGTGACCGGCTGAAGGTGTTCTTGAAACCGAACACGCACTTCCGGCTGCCGAACGATCCCGAGCGGCCGGTCATCATGATCGGGCCGGGCACCGGTGTCGCGCCGTTCCGCGCCTTTATGCAGGAGCGCGATGCGGTCGGCGCGCGCGGCCGCAACTGGCTGGTGTTCGGTCACCGCAATTACACGCACGACTTTCTGTATCAACTTGACTGGCAGGACCTGTTGAAGCGCGGCGTGCTGACGCGGCTCGATGTGGCGTTCTCGCGCGACCAACCGGAGAAGCGCTACGTGCAGCACACGCTGTGGGATGCCCGGCGCGAATTGCACGCGTGGGTGCAGGACGGTGCCGCGATCTACGTGTGCGGCGATGCCAATGCGATGGCGAAGGACGTGCATACGACGCTGCAGCAGATTTTGGGAGAAGCGGCCCTGGATGCGCTGCGGCGCGAGGGGAGGTACCTGCGCGATGTCTACTGATCCCCTGTCATTGCGAGGAGCGCAGCGACGAAGCAATCCCCATCGAGTAGTGCGCGCACGCGGTGGTCGGGATTGCCGCGTCGCTTCGCTCCTCGCAATGACACTGACGGGAGACGCCGGGTCATGAGCGCGGCTCGTCCTCCCTCCCCCAACGAATCGATCAAGGCCAACAGCCGCTTCCTGCGCGGCACCATCGCCGACGGACTTACGCGCGTCGAGACCGGCTCGTTGTCGGATGACGACCAGCAACTGACCAAGTTCCACGGCATCTATGTGCAGGACGACCGCGACCTGCGCGCGGAGCGCGGGCGCAAGAAGCTGGAGAAGGCCTTCATCTTCATGGCGCGGCTCCGGGTGCCGGGCGGGGTTCTGACGCCTCACCAATGGCTGGCCGCGGAACGCGTCGCGCGCGAGCGCGGCAACGGCACGCTGCGCCTCACCACGCGCCAGACGATCCAGTTCCACGGCATCATCAAGAGCAACCTGCGCCACGCGATCCGCGGTCTGAACGAGGCGATGCTCGACACGATCGCCGCTTGCGGCGACGTGAACCGCAACGTCATCGCGCGCGTCAATCCCTGGCAGAGCCGCACGCACGCCGAAGTGGCGGAGCTGGCAGGAGCGATCGGCGGCCACTTGCTGCCGAAAACCCGCGCCTGGCACGAGATCTGGATCGATGGGGAAAAGCACTCGGGCGGCGAGGAGGAGGACGAACCGATCTACGGCCGCACCTACATGCCGCGCAAGTTCAAGATCGCCGTGGCGTTGCCGCCGCACAACGATGTCGATGTGTTCGCCCACGACCTCGGCTTCATCGCCATCGAGCAAGACGGTCGCATCGTCGGCTACAACGTCGTGGTCGGCGGCGGCATGGGCATGACGCACGGTGAGGCCGACACATTCCCGCGCACCGGCGATGTCATCGGCTTCTGCTCAACTGGTCAGGCGGTGGATGTCGCGGAGCAGGTCGTTACGGTGCAGCGCGATTTCGGCGACCGCTCCGACCGCAAGCATGCACGGCTGAAATACACGATCGAACGTATGGGCCTCGACGCATTCCGCGCCGAACTCGAGCGACGGCTTGGCCATGCATTCGAGCCTGCACGCGAGTTCGCCTTCACCGACAATGCCGATCGGCTCGGTTGGGTTCAGGGCGACGATGGCGCCTGGCACTATACCTTGTTCGTCGAGAATGGCCGCGTGCGCGATCTTGCGGGACTGCATGCGATCGCCGAACTCGATATCGGCCGCTTCATCATCACGCCCAATCAGAACCTTGTGCTGGCCGATATCCCTGCGGACCGCAAGTCGGAGATAGCGGCCCTGCTGCAATCGCACGGCCTCGATACCGCGGTCAGCGGGCTACGGCGCAACGCGCTGGCCTGTGTCGCGCTGCCCACCTGCGGACTCGCCTTGGCCGAGAGCGAGCGCTACCTGCCGAACCTCGTCGCGCGCCTCGAAGACGAACTGGAACGGGTGGGGCTTGCGCAGGACGACATCACCATCCGCATGACCGGCTGCCCCAACGGCTGCGCGCGGCCGTACCTTGCCGAGATCGGTCTCGTGGGACGCAGCCCTGGTCTTTACAATCTCTACCTCGGCGGCGCGTTCGACGGCACGCGCATGAACAAGCTGTATCGCCGGGATGTCGGCGGCGATGCCATCGTTGCCGCACTGGTTCCACTGTTCCGCGGTTACGCCGAACGCCGTGCACCAGGTGAGCGCTTCGGCGACTACGCGATTCGCGCCGGCCACATTCGTGCGACGACCGCCGGCAATACGTTCCACGCCGATCTGCCCCCCGAACTGCGGAGCTGAACGATGCGTTCCCTGCGACAAGCAACACCGTTCCCAGCCTGGCCTTCGCTGCGCGACGCTCGCGGGCGGTTGCTGGGGCTGCCTTTCGTGCTTTTGGCCTTCGCGCCTGGCTTTGCTCTCGGCTGGCAGGCCTGTCTTGCCGCGCTGGTGATCGCGAGTCTGGCAAGCTTCCTGGTCTATGTGCCGTTGACAGTGCTGGCACTGAACGGTGGGGGCGCGCTCGCCGAGGACGCTCCGGTACCGGCGCTTACCGCGCGTGCCTACATGGCGCTGCTGGCGCTATGGACGACGACGGCGTGGCTGGGTGCCGCGGCCGCGCCGCACCTGACCTAGGCTAGAACGCCAGCCAGGCGTAGAGGAACACGGTGTTGTTGCCGCTGGCATTACGCCCGAAGCCGTCATAGTCGGCGTTTCCACCATTGAAGTGCGTGTAGATGGTATATTGCAGGCCGATCTTGAGATTGGCGAACGGCCGCAGCCAGGAGTCTTCCTTGCCGAATGGGATCCAGTCCGCCTCGATGATGAAGGCGTTGCTGTTCGGCTTGCCGTTGGCGCTGCCAGTGATGGGTGCCGGCGCGTATAGCAGGGGGTTGGCCTTGCCCCATATATACTGCCAGCCAAGCGTCAGGCCGTAGGTGTTGTTGTAATAGTACGTTGTTGTCAGGTTCACCTGATTCAATGAACTATGCGTTTGACTGGATGTATCGGTGTTAAACGCCGCCTGCAGATCCTGCTGTTCGTGAACGAACAGCGCATTGATTGTGCCGATATGTTCGCCGCTGCCGAGGTACTGATAGCCGGCATCGAGCCCATAGTCGGTGTATCGGTTCCTGCCTTGTGAGCCATCGGCAGTGTGTTCCGAAATGGCCGGATTGATATTGGCACTGAGGAACAGCGCGCCGATGTGTGCGGACTGCTCATTCCAGTCCCACTGATATGCCACCCGCACATAGGGCGCTATGTTGGCTGTGGAGCCAGGGCCGAGCGCGGCGCCGGTTGCACTGAGCAGGGTGGGGCCGTAGGTCCCGTAGCCTCCCGCCTCCACATAAAGGCTCCGATCATACCACGCATAGGCGGTTACGCCGACCGAGTTGCCAACCAAGCCTCCGCCACCAAGCAGTGTTTGCGCGGCAGGCGTGGGTGCCAAGGCTGATGCCGCGAACGGGAACATCCACACCGGCGTCGTGTTGTAGGCATCCTGCACAGTCGGGCCGTTGTTGATCGACATGCCGATGCGCAGCTCGGAATCGCCGAGCGACAGCGGTGTCGTCAGGCGCAGGTCGGTGTTGTCGAGACTGAACGCACGGTCCACTCCGGAGTAGGTTCCCTGAACGAAGACGCCGGCATAGTCGGTCACTCGTCCTGCGAGAAAAATGCTGATCTGGTCGAGCGCAGGATTGTTGTTGTTGCCAAAATTCGGCGCGGCTCCGCCCGGTTGCGACGCACCGGTGTTGGTGAACGAGCCAATGGCCATGGCAGAGAGTGGGATCTTCGATGCGAGGCCTTCGCCGCCGGTCTGGGTGTAGCCGCCAATCTTGAAGGAGCGACCCAATGGGGTGAGCTGTGGTCCGAAGCCGCCTATGTGACAGGCCGTGCAGGGCTGACCGGTCTGCCGCGCGAAGGCCGGCACCGCGTCGGCAGGCGTTGCGGCGAAGACGAGCAGCGACACGACAAGGCTGCCAAGGATGCTGGCCGAAATGCGTGCGGCCATGGTGCTCTCCTCAGCGCAATGTTGCGAGATAGGCGATCAGGTCGGCACGCTGCTTTGGATCCTTGAGACCGGGAAACGTCATCTTCGTGCCCGGCACGAGCTCGCGGGGCGCCACGAGATAGCGGTCCAGTGTCGTCACGTTCCAGGTAAGGCCCGAGTTCTTGTTGGCATCCGAATAGTGGAAGTCGGGAATCTGGCCGGACTGGCGATCGACGACCTTGAACAGGCTCGGCCCCACCAGATTCCGTCCGGGCTGGGCACTGTGACAGATGCCGCAGCTGTTCTTGAACACCTTTTCGCCGGCTGCGACGTCCTGTGCCTGCGCCCGGGCAGCGACGGTGAGGGTGATTGCGCTGGCGAGCACGAACGGCGTCACCCAGTATCCGGGCATGCGAGGGCCTCCTGCTATGACGACACTGACGTTCGGGGCGGCGCTCTATTCCCAGTGCTCCACGAGAGCGCGGCGGCACAGTTTGCGACAAGACGGCCGATGCAATAGAGCAACAAGAACATTCCGGCAAGCGAAAATATTTCCGCCCACCGCTCTAAAAATTTTCGAAGGCGCGGGAATAATCCCTTGCCGCGGGCGTCGCGCTGGCGCCCGGCTAGGCCTACTCGGGATCAGGTCCGCTGACGGCGGCAAAGCCCTTGCCAAACGCGGAATCGCGCTTTTGGAACGCGTATTTCACACCGTGCGTGCGCATCGTCTGGCGGAATTCGCGCGCCAGCGGCGCGTTGTGCCCACGGGCATCGATCTCGGCGCCGATGCGCTGCAACGTGCGCGCGCCCATCAACTCCAGCCCGAGATTGACCAGTCGCTTGTTGGCCGACAGCAGGTGCGGATCGACCAAGCCCATGCGTGCCGCGAGCCGCATCACTTCGGCCTCGAGTTCCGCCGCCGGCACCGACTTCATGGCGAGACCGATCCGCGCGGCGTCCGCGCCGGTGACGCTGTCACCTGTGAACAGCAGGCGCTTCGCCCACTGCGGGCCGCAGTGATACAGCCACATGCTGCCGGGCGGCGTGCCAAGATCCCGCACCGGCGGGAAACCGATCCGCGCGTCGTCGGCGACGATCACCATGTCGCACAGCCAGGCAAGGTCGGTGCCGATGCCGATGCATGTGCCGTGCACCTGGGCGATCACCGGCTTGTGCATGTCGAACAGCGTGATGCGCAGACGCTGGCCCTGCTCCAGGCGCCACACGTCGTCATCGATCTCCTGCCGACCGCGATAAGCCTCGCCGCGGCCTGAGGAGTACTCGCTCAGATCGGCGCCGGCGCAGAAATGCGGACCCGCACCGCGCAGCACGACACAGTGAACCGGGTTGTACTCGTCGGCTTCGAGAAGCGCCTCGTGCAGTTCGCGCAGGAGCTTCGCGCTGAGCGCGTTGCGCTTCTCCGGCCGGTTCAGCGTGACGACGGCGGTCTTGTCTTTGATTTCGTAGGTGATCTGATCGAACTGCATGGCTGTTTCCTCCAGCGCGTTGTCGCTTGTATGGTCCGGCTCCAACCATGCGCCGAGGAGCAAGACGATGCCAGAGTTGAAGATCGCACGCGTCGAGACATTCCTGTTCGATCCCGGGGCCGGCAAGAATGTCCTGTTCTGCCGCATGGAAACCGAAGACGGGCTGCACGGTTGGGGCGAGGCCTACGTCACCCCAGGCAAGGAACCGGTGATCCAGCAATGCCTGCAAGCGATGGCGACGCATGTCATCGGCCGCAGCGCACTAAATATCCGCCACACTGCGCAGATCATGTTCGAGGACTTCGCAATCCGCCGCGCATCGCTCGATCTGCTGTCGGCGTGGAGCGCGCTGGAGATTGCCATGTGGGACATCGTGGCAAAGCGCGCGGGATTGCCGCTGTACAACATACTCGGCGGAGCGTCGCGCGAACGGGTACGCGTTTATGCGAACGGCTGGTCGAACGGATCCGAGCCGATCGAGGCCAACATACAACGTGCATTGAAAGTGAAGGAGATGGGGTTCACGGCGTTGAAGTGGGATCCGTTTCCAGGACCCTGGCGCAGCTTCATCCATCGCGAAGACGAGGAGCACGTGGTGCGTTATGTCCGGGCAATGCGCGAGGCGCTGGGGCCGGACTTCACGCTGCTGGTGGAGGTGCATCGCCGACTCGCGCCGATGCATGCGATCCGCATCGGCAAGCGCATCGCCGAGTTCGACATCGGCTGGTACGAGGAACCGTGCCTATGCGACAATATCGAGCTGGTGGCGGAGGTGCGGCGTGCACTGCCGATGCCGATCGTGACCGGCGAGGCGATCTACTCGAAGGAGGCATTCGCGGCGGCCCTCGCAGCGCGCGCTGCCGATATCCTGAACCCTGACATCTGCAACTGTGGCGGCATCTCGGCGATGCTGGACATCGCAGCGATGGCGCAGCCGCACGCCGTGGCGATCGCACCGCACAACTACAACAGCACACTGGTCGGGCTGGCGGCGACGGTGAATCTCTCGGCCGTCATCCCGAACTTCTGGATCGCGGAGTTCTTCGTCAACCTGCGACCGGCGTGCGATGAGGTGGCGGTGCAGCCGATCACCGTGCAGGACGGTTGGGCCGAACTTCCAACGGTGCCAGGACATGGCATCGACATCGACGTGGCACGGCTGAAGGTACGGCCGTATCGCGACATGGGCGGCAAGGGACTGCGACAGTATTGGGAGGAGTTCCCGCGCAAGGACTATGTGGCAGGGGCGACGCGGACCGGATATTGACGGAGGCGGTCAGCCTGGCGCCCTTGCGAGATAGGCGATGGCATCCTCCTCGAGCAGAAGCCGATCGCGCTGCAACTCAGTGACCACCGCCTGCACACGTGCGGCGTAATCTTCCCGGGTCGGATAACGCTCGGCCAACGACGACCGCGGATCGTCCGACTGTTCGCGCTCGGAACGGGTGGCGGCAAACGCAATGTAGGTTCCATCGCGATCGGCGAGCTCGCCGGGCGGCAGCGGTGCCTTGTACAGGTTCCACCCGGTGAACGTGCCGCGCGGCACTGCGATGTCCGGCAGGCGAAGGCCGGCGATCTCGTTGCCGTCGGTATCGACCTGCGGCACCAGCGCCTGCCAGGCACGCGCGGGCGGCTGCGGATCGGTCCAGTCACCGACCGCGACCGCGTCGTTCGCCGCGCGCGGTGGCATCAGTGGCGCGAACTTTGGCCATGCCACCGCGTCGTCGCGCACCAGCGTGCCGTCGGCGATGCGCGGCAGACGTGATGGCGGTGGCTCGCGGCCGTTTGTCACCCACTCGTCGAGCGCTACCAGCAGCGCGCGGATCACAGGCATCGGATCGTGCCAGTTGCGCGGATTGCTGCACGGGCCGGCATCGCGCGGCATGCCGGCCTTGCCGCCGTGCTGGGTGCCAGGCAGGTAATAACCGCGCGCATTCGCCGGCAGCGCCACGTCGTGGGTGCCATCGGGATCGGTGTGCAGCAAGGATGCGCCTTTCTGCCAATATTCCGTCGAGGTGTTGGTCTCGATCACCTTCGGATCGCTGTCATCGCCGCGCATCAGCGCACCGGTGGCGAACGGGAACTCCACCTCGGGGAAGCCGTAATCCTCGTGCCAGGTGCGCGTGCGCGCCGGCTGGCCGAACCCGGTGTTGAAGAACACGCGGCCGATACCGGCGACATGGGTGAACACACCGTCGAACACGCGCGCGCCGGCCTCGTCGCGATTGAAACCCTGTGCGAGGTGATCGCGCAGATAGCGCCCGGCCTGGGAAATGCCGAAAGCCAGCGCATGCGTCGGCTGGCGACCAAGCAGATCGCGTCCGTCGGCGCTGTTGCGCAGATGACTGACGAAGTCGCGCGTCGCAGCGAGGCCGATGCCCAGCACGCGGGGCTTTGTCGCGTCATAGCGCAGCTCGTAGATCGATCCCGGCTCAGGCAGCGCGTTCTGCGCCAGCCGCACCGTACGCGCGTCCACGAATTCGAACGCCACGTTCTGCCGCCGAGCGGTCTGCGTGCGTCGCACCGTCAGCACGGCGTCATCGCGCGTCGCCGCTTCGTACGACAGGCGGAACTGCTGCAGATCGCCGCCCCGCGTGCCCGAGATGAACTCCTCGCGGATGCGCCGCACGATCGGCGCACCGTTGTCCGTGGCCACGGGCGCATCCAGTCCGAGCCCGCCATTGGCGCGCGGCGCGCCCGCATCCCAGCCGGACCACACCAGCGTGAATCCGAGCCGGAGCGGCAACGCGTTGCCCAGATCGGGCGCGCTCGCCGGCTGGTTGCCGGGCTTGCCGGCGCACAGGTTGGCGAACAGCATGATGCGGCCGCGGTTGTTCACTTCGTAGAGGATGCGGCCGTTGCCGCGCTCGGGATTCGTCGGGCGCAGGATGCAGATGTCGGTGCGGTACTCGACGTTGCCGCGCGCATTGCGCGGCGCTTTGTCTATGTAGACGATGCCGCGGTTGGCGGGAAGCGCCGGATCGAGTTCGCCTATCGCGATACCGTCGAGCCGTTCATATGCGCCTGCTTTGCCGAAATCGGCACCGCCGACGAACGGGACGCGCGATGTGATTTCTATTGCTGTGATCATCGACAAGCTCCTTCAGCGCACAAAGCCAGCCAGTTCCTCTTCCGCCCAGGTTACGACCTGCGGAATCGACTGGCCGGTGAACAGCTTGGCCAACATCGCCGGCTGAGTGCCGCGACTGTAGATCTGCATGGCGATATCCGGCGTGGCCGGTGTCCCGGCGACATGTGGACGCGCGTGGTGCGACGCTCTGATCGGGTAGTGATACACGGTGCCGACCGGCGGCTCGACCTCGTTCCATATGGAAAAGTCCAGCATGCTGTCGAACGGCGGGATGTCGAAGCCCGACACTGCCTTGGTGCGTTCCTCAACCTGCTCGCGCTGGCAGAGATATTCCAGCAGGTCCTTCGCCGCGGACTTGTTGCGACTGAACGACCAGATCGCCCAGAAATACGGGTTGTACGCGACGAACCGTCCCTTCGGTCCTCTCGGCGAGGAGAACGTCCAGCAGTCGCGCGCCACCTGCGGCTGGTCACGCTTCGCCACCGCCCAGGCGGACGGCGGATTGAAGATCAACGCGCTCTGTCCGGAGATCAGCGCGCGGTTGTTCGACGCGCTGTCGTAGCTCAGCACATCGCGCGGCAGGAACCTGACCAGTTGCTGGCCATATTCGAGCACTTGGCGCACTTCATCCGAGTGTACCGTGACATTGCCCTTGGCATCCACCAGGTCGGCGCCATACGCCGCGAACAGCGCGCCGCAGAAATCGACGCAGTCGCCGGCGTTCGACAGCCCCAGTGCGAACGGCATGCCCGCCTTCTGACAGGTCTCCGCCGCCTTTAGATGCGCATCCCAGGTCCACGCATCGGCGCCCGGCGTGTACTCATCTCTCACCGGGTACATCGACAGCACGTCGAGATCGGCCTTGTCATTCAGCACGCTGATGCGACCCACCGGCGGCTGGTTCTGCGAACCCGAATTGCTCGGGACGGCCATCCAGTGGCCGTTCACCTTGGCGAGATATTCGTTCACCTCGTTGGTCGGGCCGTATTTTGCGATCAGCCGCTGCACCACATCATCGACCGGCTCGAAGGCGCCGGCGTGGTTGTGCACTTCCCACACCGGCAGCGCGATAGCGTCATGGCCAGTCTTCGCCTGTTCCTCGGCCGCCGCGGTGATGACCAGCTTGTTGCCGGCGCTCATGTAGTCGGTGGCCGCTTCCACCTGGTTCTTCTCTGCCCAGGCGGTGATCTGTCTGGTCATGACGTCGTTGCCGCCTGGCACCCAATGGTCCCAGAACGCCAGCGCCAGCCTGCCCGCGGCGCGGCCGCTTCGGATATGCACCAGCGGCAATGCGGCGGCACTGATCTGCACCGCGCGTCGACGGGTCAGCCGCGTACTCATCCTCGGTTCCTCCTGCTAGCCCGACAGAAGTCTTGCCTCCGTACGCTCTTGCAGCGCCTCCAGCGTCATTCCGGGAATCATGTCGCGCACCACAAATCCGTGCGCCGTCAAATCGAGCACCGCCAGATTGGTATACACCCGCTTCACCACACCCTTCGCGGTCAGCGGGTAAGTGCAGCGCTGCCTGATGCGTGGCTCGCCTTCCCTGGTGGTGTGCTCCATCACCACCCAGAGCCGCTGCGCGCCGATTGCCAGATCCATCGCACCGCCGACCTGCTTCACCGGCTCGTCGGCCGACCGCGCCCAGTTGGCGATGTCGCCGTTCTCCGCCACCTCGAACGCGCCCAGCACGCACAGGTCAAGATGACCGCCGCGTGCGATGGCGAAGCTGTCGGCATGATGCACATAGGAGCCGCCGGTGCGCAGCGTGACATGCGTGGTGCTGGCGTTGATCAGGAACGGATTGATCGCATCGGGCGCCGGCGCGGGGCCGACGCCGATCACGCCATTCTCGGCGTGGAAGATCACCTCGCGGTCCGCGGGAACGAAGTCGGCGACCAGTGTCGGGATGCCGATGCCGAGATTGACCAGCCATCCTTCAGGAATATCGCGTGCGCACCAGGCCGCCATGCCGTTGCGATCGAGCGGAGTGATGTCCATCGAGTCCCCTCAGAGTGGCACGTGCAGCACGCGATTGACGAATATACCGGGCGTCACGATGGTCTCGGGCGCCAGTTCGCCAAGCGCGGCAACGTTGCGCGTCATCGCGATGGTGAGCTTCGCCGCCATCGCCATCACCGGATTGAAGTTCTGTGCGCTGTCGCGATAGGTGAGGTTGCCCCAGCGATCGGCGCTCCACGCCTCGATCAGCGCGACGTCGCCGGGCAGCGGGTATTCCAGCAGACAGAGTCTGCCGCCGATCTCGCGCGTCTCACGTCCCTCGGCCAGCAGCGTGTCGGCGCCCGTTGGCGTATAGAAGCCGGTGATGCCGGCGCCCGCGGCGCGCATGCGTTCGGCCATCGTTCCTTGCGGGATGATCTCCACCTCCAGGTCGCCGCGTTGGAGCAGGCGGCCGGAGAGGCTCGCCGGACGCACGAAGCTACAGATCAGCTTCCGCACACGGCCGAGCGACAGAAGCTGTTCGATCGCGCTGCCGTCGCGCCCGCCGGCAACCGCGACGATGGTGAGATCGCGCGCGCCCTGCTGGATCAAGCCGTCGAGCAACGCGGTGGGAGTGCCGACATCGCCGAAGCCGCCCAACAGTATCGTGGAGCCGTCGGCAATGCCTGTCATGGCATCGGCCATGGAATGCACGAACTTGTCGATCATGCGCGGAAGCGTAGCGCGGCCATCGGCCGCGGTCGAGACGGTTGCAGTGAATTGCCGGGCGTCACCGGTCATTGAGCGACAGGGGTTTGCCTTTACAATGCAGCACCGGCATTGGCCCGAGAAGGAGCAGGAACATGGCAGATATCGTGCTGATCCACGGAGCGTATCAAGGCGGTTGGATCTGGCAGCGCGTGGTGTCGCGGTTGACGGCGGGAGGCCACCGCGTATTCGCGCCGTCGCTGGACGGCTGCGCGGAACGCCGGCACGCATTGCGGCCTGGCATCAGCACCGAGACGCATGGCGCGGAAATCGCCGAACTGCTGATGTTCGAGGACCTGCACGACGTCGTGCTGGTGGGCACCAGCAGCGGCGGCATGGTGGTGTGCAACGCGGCCGAACGCGCGAGCGAGCGGGTCGGAAGGCTGGTGCTGGCGGACGCACTGGCGCTGCTGGATGGCGAAAGCATCGGCGACATCGTCAACCGGACCTCGCGGGTGACGACCGATCTCGCCAGCGGCCCTTCACGCGAGGATGCTTCGGGGCGAATGTTCGCCAGCCTCGACGATGCGACGAGGGCCTGGGCGCTGGATCGCTACACGCCGCACCCGGTGGCGGCGATGAATGACCCGGTGAAGCTGCCGAACTTCTGGCAACAGAAGTGGAAGGCGAGCGTGATCTGGTGTCGCCAGGCGGCGAACCCCGGCGAGGCGCATCAGCGTCGCGCGGCCGACAGGCTCGGTGCGACGTGGCACGAGCTGGATACCGGACACTATCCGATGCTGTCGGCGGCGGACGATCTGGCGCGGCTGATCGTGACCGGATGACGGCACCGGCGATGACAGGGACGGCTACGCGCGCTTCCGCACATTCCAGAACAGCGGGAACGGTGACTTGACGATGCCTTCGATCGTCGTGCGGTGCGCAATCGGCTGGAGCCACTGGCCGAGCGGGTAGTACGGCGCCTCCTGCCACACATCGAGCTGGATCTCCTCGGCCACCTTCTTCTGCGTCGCGAAGTCGGGTGCGTCGAACCAGGCAGTGCGCAGCGCCTCCATCCTCTCGCTGCTGAACCAGCCGAACCAGCCTTTTTCGCCCGTCCCGGCGATCGGGTAGTGCGCACCTGGGTCGACCAGATTGAGGCCTTCCCAGCCGGTGCAGAACGCGCTCCATCCGCCTTTGTCGATGGTGTCCTTGTTGTTGCGGCGCTGGATCATGGTGCCCCAGTCCATGCCTTGCAGATCGACATTGATGCCCAGCTTGCCGAGCAGATCGGCACCGACCAGGCATTCCGCGTTCAACACCGGATAATCGGTTGGCGCGATGAACACGACCTTCTCGCCGGCATAACCGCTCTCGGCGACCAGCTTCTTCGCCAGCGCCAGATCGCGCGGGCCGGTCAGTGTCTCCAGCCCTGCATTGTTCGCGAGCGGCGAGCCGGGCGTGAACACGCCGACGCCGATGCGCGTCAGTTCCGGATCGCCGCCCATCGCGGCATTCATGAAATCCGCCTGGCTGATCGCCGGCAGCAAAGCGCGGCGCAGTTTCACGTTGCCGAACGGCGGATGCAGCATGTTGAAACGCATGCAGCCCACGACGCCGAAATCATCGAGTCGTTCCACCACCACGCCCTGTGCCTTGCGCAGCTTCGGCAGCAGATCAACGAGAGGCGTCTGCCACCACTCTTCCTCGCCCGACTGGATGGCGGCGGACGACGTGGCTGCATCGGTGATGATGTTCCACTCGATGCGGTCGAAGTTCGCCTGCTTGCCGCCAGCGACGAAGCTCGGCGGCTCCTGCCGCGGCTCATAGCGATCGAAGCGCTTGAACGTGGCGAGCGCGCCCGGTGTCCATTCGTTGCGGTTGAACAGGTAAGGACCGGACCCGATGTACTCGTCGATCTGCTTGTAGGGATCCGTCTTCGCGATCCGCTCGGGCATGATGAAGCACACATTCGCGGTGGGTTTGCCGAGCCCATGTGCCAGCAGCGGGAAGGGCTTCTTCAGGCGGAACACGAAGTTGCGGTCGTCGATGGCGTCGAGTTCGTTCAGCGACGCCTCGATGCGTTGCGCGAAGCCGTCCCGTTTCATCCAGCGCCGGATCGATGCAACGCAATCCGCAGCGCGCACCGGTGAGCCGTCGTGGAATTGCTGGCCGTCGCGCAGGCGGAAGCGCCAGGTAAGTCCGTCATCCTCGACCGTGTGGCCTTCGACCATCTGCGGCTGAGGCTTCAGATTCCCATCCCACCCATATAACGTGTCCCAGATCATGTAGCCGAAATTGCGGGCCACCGTCGTGGTGGACCAGATCGGATCAGGGTTCTGCAGGTTGCCTTCCGGAATGAATTTCAGCGTCTTCGCAGCCGACTGAGCGATGGCTGGGCGTGGCAGATTGGCGGATGCCAGCGCTGCGCCGGCCGCCGCCAGCACGTCGCGTCGTTTCATCGGTGACCCTCCCCCGCGGTTTGGCTGCGGATTGTGGGGTCGGTAGCGGAAAGCGCAAGGCGTTCCCGCCCTCAGAGATTCCTTGCCGCGGCGCGGATGCGCAAGAGGAACCGACGCAACTGTTCCGGCTCCGCGCGGTCCATGTTGTAGTGCACGCACCACGTCACCCGGCAACTGCGCGCACACAGCGCGCGAATCGCGCGTCCGATCAGCTTGCGGGCTGGATCGCCGAGTGCGAGGCGTACCATCCACCATGAAGCGCCATAGGTGGTGACCACCATGATCCGCCTGATATGCCGCAGGCGCTCGGTGTTCACCTTGCCATCCGGCGTCACGTCGAACGCCACCCCAGGCAGCCAGACGCGATCGAAGTAGCCCTTCAGCATCGCCGGCATGCCATACCACCATGCCGGATAAACCAGCACGATCGCCTCCGCCGCGACTAGCTGGTCGTCGTAGCGCTTCACCAACCGTTCGTTGCGCGCTGTGTTGAGGTAGTCGAGCCGTTCCTGCCGGCTCATCGCCGGATCGAAATTCTCGGCATAGAGATCGGCATCCGCCACCTGGTGACCGGCCTCGGCCAGCGCCTCCAGTACCGTCCGATGAGCGGCGGCGGCGAAGCTCTCCGCCACCGGATGGCAATAGACGACCAGGACGCGCATACCGCCGATCTGGGGTCAGCGGTCAGCCAGCCGAAACCGTCCCGCGGAGACTTGATCCTCGGCCACTGCCGCCCGCACCGCGGCCCCGCCTGCCGGGGTCGCCAGGACGGCGACGGTGCGGAACCACGCCACCTCGCCACGCGCCCTGGCGAGGAACAGTCGGCTCAGCGCCTCCGCCACCGGTCCGCGCGGAACACAGCAGGCACAGCCCGGAACATGGCCGGCCAGACCCGGTTTCAGGCGGAAGCGCGCCGTCGGCTGGCCGGGAGGGGCGGGCGCGTCGCCCTCCACCAATGCTGCTTCGCCCGCTTCCGGCAATCCGAACCGGACCATCACCCGGCCATTCGCGTCATGACTCATAGTCTGGACATAAGGATATGTTTATGTCATCCCGATAACCCATGGAACGCCTGCTGACCAGCCTGCGTGCCGCCGCCGAACCGACCCGCCTCCGCCTACTCGCGTTGGCTGGCCGCGGCGCCTTCTGCGTATCGGAGTTCACCGAAATCCTTGGCCAATCGCAACCGCGGCTGTCCCGTCACCTGAAGCTGCTGTGCGATTGCGGCCTGCTGGACCGGGTGCGCGAGGGCGCCAATGTCTGGTTCGCCCTGCCGCACGGCGAGCCGGGCGCGCTGGCGCGCGACGTGGTCGCCCGGCTGCCCGAGGACGACCCGATCCTGGAGACCGACCGCCGTCAGGCAGCCCGAGTTCTGGCTGAACGCGCCCGTGCGGCCTCCGAAAGCTTCCGCCGCCAGGGCGCCGATTGGGACGAGATGCGCGCGCTGGACCTCCCTGCGGCCGCGGTCGAGGCGGCACTTCTTGCCCTCATCCCGGAGCACGACGCCGGCCGGCTGCTGGACATCGGCACCGGCACGGGGCGCATGCTGGAGTTGCTGGCGCCGCGGATCAGCCAGGGGGTGGGCGTCGATGCCTCGAAGGCCATGCTGGCGCTCGCGCGCTCGCGCTTGGCACGTGCCGGCATCGGCCACTGTTCGGTGCGGCTCGCCGATATGTATCGCCTGCCCCTGGCCGAGGCGTCGTTCGACATCGCCGTGATGCAGATGGTGCTGCACTACGCGGAGGACCCGCCTGGCGTGCTGGCCGAGGTGGCGCGCGTGCTGCGGCCGGGCGGGCGGCTGATCGTCATCGACCTCGCGGAACATTCCCGCGAGGATTTGGTAACCAAGTTGGCGCATCGTTGGCCCGGCTTCGGCGATGACGCGATGCGCGATCTGGTGGCAGGCGCCGGTATGCATCTGGGCACGCCGCTGGCGATCGGCGGACAGCTTGCCATCCGTCTTTGGCCCTCCACCCGCGTCACCGATGCCCCGATTGCGCGGCTTCGCGAAGCTGCCGTCTGAAGGAACGCCGCATGCCCCCTCCTCATCTTCTGGATGCGCTGCGCGATACCGTGCTGCTGTGCGATGGCGCGGTGGGCACCCGCGTCCTCGGCATGCCGCTCGACGTGGAGCGGGACTTCCTCGGCAAGGAGAACTGCACGGACGTGTTGAACCTCTCGCGCCCCGACGTGGTGCGCGACATCCATCGCGGCTACTTCGAGGCCGGCGCCGACATGGTGGAGACCAACACGTTCGGCGGCTCGCCGGTCACATTGGCGGAGTTCGACATCGGAGACCGCGCGTTCGAGATCAACCGGCGTGGCGGCGAACTGGCGCGCGAGGCGGCGGAGCAGTTCTCCGACGGCCGCCATCGCTGGGTGATCGGCAGCGTCGGGCCCGGCACCAAGCTGCCCAGCCTCGGCAATATCGCCTACGACCCTCTGGAGGCGGCGCTGACCGAACAGTGCCGCGGGCTGGTGGCCGGCGGCGTCGATGCCATCCTGATCGAGACCTGCCAGGATCCGCTACAGATCAAGGCGGCGGTGAATGGCGCCAAGATCGCCCGCGCCGCGGTCGGCAGCGACATCCCGATCTTCGTGCAGGTGACGGTGGAGACCACCGGCACGCTGCTGGTCGGTCCCGACATCGCCACCGCCGCTGCCATAGTGCACGCGCTGGACGTGCCCCTGATGGGGCTGAACTGCGCCACCGGGCCGCACGAGATGGCCGAACACGTGCGCTGGCTGGCGGGCAACTGGCCGGGACTGCTGTCGGTGCAGCCGAATGCCGGCCTGCCGGAGCTGGTCGACGGCGAGACGCATTTCCCGCTCGGGCCGGCAGAACTGACTTCCTGGCTGGAACGCTTCGTCGAGGAAGACGGTGTCAACCTGATCGGCGGCTGTTGCGGCACCAATGCGCAGCATATTGCCGCATTGGATGCAATGCTGCGCCGGCGCGGCGGCTTCCGTCCGCCACCCGTGCTGCGCAA
>JANWJK010000134.1 GCA_025452005.1 Acetobacteraceae bacterium
CGCCGCGAGCCCCTGATGCACCGCATGATTCGGCCGGCACTCGCCGGGCGGCTCTATCAGCTTGGCACCAATCTGGATGTGGCTGTGTCCGCCCGCCTGATAGAGATCGTCGTGCTCCATGAACATCGTCGCCGGCAGCACGATGTCGGCGAGCAGCGCCGTCTCGGTCATGAACTGCTCGTGCACCGCGACGAACAGGTCGTCGCGCAGGAAGCCGCGGCGTACGCGATTGGCGTCGGGCGCCACCGTCGCGGGATTGCTGTTCTGGATCAGCATCGCGTGCACCTGCAGACCGTCGCCCAGCGCGTCGCGATCGCCGGTCAGCACGCTGGCAAGACGGCTCATGTCCAGGATGCGCGTGGCCGGATCGACCGCATCGAGACCCTCGATCAGCGTCTTGTCCCAGTTGCAGATGCTGCGGTAGCTCCACAGCGCGCCGGCGCCTTCGTGCTGCCACTTGCCTGTGACGGTCGGCAGGCAGGTCACCGCGTGCATCGAGGCTGCCCCGTTGCGCGAGCGCGCGAAGCCGTAGCCGATGCGGATATAGGCGCGCTGTGTCGCGCAGTACAGCCTGGCGAAGTCCTCGATCTGCGTCGCCGGCAGGCCGGTGATCGCTGCCGCCCACTCGGGCGACCGCGTCGCAAGATGTGCCTCCAGCCCCGCGGGGAAGTCCGAGAGGCGCGTCAGGTAGTCGCGATCGGCGTAGCCGTCGCGGAAGGCGACATGCATCACCGCGCAGGCCAGCGCCGCGTCCGTGCCGGGCCGCAACGCCAGATGCATATCGGCCACGGAAGCGGTGCCGGTGCGATACGGGTCAACCACCACCAGCCTGGCACCGCGTTCCTTCCGCGCGCGCATGATGTGCGTCATCACGTTGACCTGCGTCGCCACCGGATTGCCGCCCCACATCACGATGAGATCGGAGCGCGCCATCTCGCGCGGGTCCGGTCCGACGAAGCGGCCGACGCCGGCCATCCAGCCGGCCTCGCAGATCGAGGTGCAGATCGTCTTGGCCTGCCGCGAATAGCGCATGACGTGGCGCAGCCGGTTGATGCCATCGCGCTGCACCAGGCCCATCGTGCCGGAGTAGTAATAGGGCCACACCGCCGCCGCGCCGTGCCGCTCGGTCGTCTCTTCGAACGCCTCGGCGATGCGGTCCAGCGCCTCGTCCCAGCCGATCGGACGGAACTGCCCCGATCCTTTCGGACCGGTCCGCAGCATCGCCTGCGTCAGCCTGTCCGGATGGTGGATGCGCTCCGCGTAGCGCGCGACCTTGGCGCAGATCACGCCGGCGGTGTAGCTGTTGGCGGCCGCGCCGCGCACCGCGCCGATGCGCCCGCCGTCCAGAACTTCGATCTCGAGGGCACAGGTCGATGGGCAGTCGTGCGGACAGGCGGAGTGACGAATATCGGTTTGCATGAGCCTGGAGCCTAGCGCCTGCCGCGCCGGCTTGGCAAAATGGCAGCAAATCAGGCCGGGAGACTTCACCATGCTGACCAGACGCACCCTGCTGGCCGCCTCGGCCGCCAGCGCCGCCGTGCCCGCGATCCACACCGGGGCGCACGCCGCCACGCCCAAGGGCGTCGCCGTCATGGCCAGGGCGATCGACGACATCGTGAGTTTCGATCCGGCGGAATCCTATGAGTTCACCAACAATGAGATCGATGCGAACTGCTACCGCCGGCTGATCCGGCCCGACGTGAACGACGCCAGCAAGATCGACGCCGATCTCGCGGAGAAGTGGACGGTCAGCCCGGACGGCCTCACCTTCACCTTCAAGCTGAAGCGCGACGCGAAATTCGATTCCGGCAACCCGCTCACCGCGAACGACGCCGCGTTCAGCCTGCATCGCGTGGTCAAGCTCAACAAGACGCCGGGCTTCATCATCACCCAGTTCGGCTTCAACGCCGACAACGTCGAGAAGATGGTCCGCGCCCTGGACGACTACACGCTGGAGATCAAGCTGCCCGAGGCGCAGGCGACCAGCTTCGTGCTCTACTGCCTGACGGCGAATGTCGGCAGCGTCGTGGACATGAAGACGGTGATGGCCAACCAGACCAATGGCGATCTCGGCAACGCCTGGCTGAAGAGCCACACCGCCGGCGCCGGGCCATTCAAGCTGACCGAGTGGGCCGCGAGCGACCACGTGATCATCGATGTCAACCCGCATGAGGCCGAGAAACCGAGTATGCGCCGGATCGTCCTGCGGCACGTCGCGGACCCGTCGGCGCAGTTGCTGATGCTCGAGAAGGGCGACATCGACATTGCGCGCGACCTGGGTTCCGACCAGCTCAAGTCGATCAGAGGCAGCAAGGACTACACCATCGCTGCGTCGCCGCAGGGCACATCGATGTACATCGCGATGAACCAGACCATGCCCGAGCTCGCCAAGGTGCAGGTGCACCAGGCGATCAAGTGGGCGATCGACTATGATGCGATCGCCAACAACATCACGCCGGGCACCTTCAGCGTCTGCCAGGCATTCCTGCCCGACGCGCTGCCCGGAGCGCTCAAGAACAATCCGTTCAAGAAGGATGTCGCGAAGGCCAAGCAACTGCTGGCGGACGCCGGATTGTCGGGCGGCTTCTCGGTCACCATGGACTATTTCTCGAATTCGCCCAACAGCGACATTGCCCAGGCGGTCCAGGCGGATCTGGCGGCGATCGGTATCAAGGTCCAGCTGCTGCCCGGCGAGCGCAAGCAGGTCATCACCAAGACGCGGGCCCGCCAGCACCAGTTGGCGATGCTCACCTGGGGGACCGACTACTTCGATCCGAATTCCAATGCGCAGGCGTGGTGCGCGAATCCGGATGACAGCGACCAGAGCAAGCTCAAGATACTCGCCTGGCGCAGCCACTTCGTCGACAAAGAGCTGACCGACGAATCACAGGCCGCGGTGCACGAGCTCGATCCGGCGAAGCGCATCGCGCTGTATCAGACCATGCAACGCCAGTTCATGGAGCGCGCGCCGTTCGCCATGCTGCTGCAGCAGAATGCGGTCGCCGTGCTGGGCAAGGGCGTGTCTGGCTTCAGCGTCGGCGCGATGCCCGACTACACGCACTACTCTGCGATCCAGAAAGCGTGAACCCCCGCTTGCAGATGCTGGCGGGCAGCTTCGCCAGCATCCCGCTGACCTTGTTCGGGTTGACGCTGGTCACCTTCCTGATCGGTCGCGTGATGCCGATCGATCCGGTGATCGCCATCGCCGGCGATCATGCGCCGCCCGACGTGGTCGCCGCGGTGCGCGACCAGCTCGGCCTCGACAAGCCGCTGCTGGTGCAGTTCTGGATCTACCTGGTGAACCTGGTGCACGGCGATCTCGGGCGCTCAGTGATGACGACGCACCCGGTCACGGCGGACATCGCGCAGTTCTTTCCGGCGACGCTGGAACTGGCGACCACCGCGATCATCATCGCCATCATCGTCGGCGTGCCGCTCGGCGTGTTCGCCGCGGACCGGCAAGGCTCGCGCTTCGATCACGTGGTCCGCGTCGTCAGCCTCGCAGGCCAGTCGATCCCGGTGTTCGTGCTCGGCCTGCTGTGCCTTCTGGTGTTCTACGTGAAGCTTGGCATCGCTCCCGGTACCGGGCAGCTGGACGTGGCGTACCAAGGACTGGTGCCTCGCGTCACCGGCATGCTGGTGCTGGATGCGGCGATCGCCGGTGACTGGGATTCGTTCTGGGATGCGCTGGCGCATCTCGCCCAGCCGGCATTGGTGCTGGCTTATTTCTCGATGGCCTACATCACACGCATGACGCGCGCGTTCATGATCGAATCGCTGTCCGGCGAATACATCATCACCGCGCGGGCCAAGGGGCTTTCGGCAGCTCGCGTCCTGTGGCGGCATGCGTTCGGCAATATCGCGGTACGCCTGATCACCGTGCTGGCCCTGGCCTACGCCGGATTGCTCGAAGGTGCGGTAATCACGGAGACGGTGTTTTCCTGGCCGGGATTGGGACTTTATCTCACGGTGTCATTGCTGAACGCCGACATGAACGCGGTCCTCGGTGCCACTCTGGTGGTCGGGCTGATCTATCTGATCCTGAATCTGTTGTCCGATATGGCGTACCGGCTGCTGGACCCACGCGTCGCATGAGCGGCGTGCTGTCACGCGAATGGCTGCTGAGCGAGACCCCGGCCTCGCGCGCGCAGGCCGCCTGGGTAAGGCGCTATCGCGGGTGGCTACAGCTACGCTCCAACGGGCTGGCGATGGTCGGCCTGGTGACGGCGGCGATCATGATCCTCGCGTCGCTCGCCGCGCCGTTGCTCGCGTGGCAGGACCCCAGCGCACAGGATCTTGCCGGACGTCTTGCCCCGCCTTCGCTCGCGCATTGGTTCGGCACCGACGAACTGGGGCGCGACATCTACGCACGCATCCTGTACGGCGGACGCGTGACGCTGGGCCTGGTGGTGGCGGTCGTGCTGCTGGTGGCCCCGGTAGGGCTCGCGGTGGGCAGCATCGCCGGCTATCTCGGCGGTTTTGCGGATCGCGCCCTGATGCGCGTGACCGATGTCTTCCTGGCATTTCCGCGCCTCGTGCTGGCGCTGGCGTTCGTCGCGGCGCTGAGGCCCGGCATCACCAGCGCGGTGATCGCGATCGCGCTCACGGCCTGGCCGCCATACGCGCGGCTGGCGCGCGCCGACACGCTGACGGTGCGCAGCAGCGACTACATTGCCGCGGTGCGGCTGACCGGCGCGGGCAGCTTCCGTATCATACTCCGCCATATCATGCCGATGTGCATGTCCAGCGTGGTCGTGCGCGTCACACTGGATATGAGCGGCATCATCCAGACCGCGGCGGCGCTCGGTTTCCTCGGCATGGGCGCGCAGCCGCCGATGCCGGAATGGGGCACGATGATCGCCTCGTCGCGCGCGTTCATCCTGGATCAGTGGTGGGTACCGACGATCCCGGGTGTGGCGATCCTGATCGCGTCGCTCGCGTTCAATCTGTTCGGCGACGGGATGCGCGACGTGCTCGACCCGCGGCAGCGCTAGATGCTGGTCGAAATCCGCAATCTGCGCATCCAGTTCCCCACCGCCACCGGTCTGTCCGACGCCGTCCGCAATGTCTCCCTCACCCTCGGCCAGGAGAAGCTCGGCATCGTCGGCGAATCCGGCTCCGGCAAGTCGCTCACCGCGCGCTCGATCCTGCGCCTGTTGCCGTCGAATGCCGTGGTCACCGCCGACAAGCTGACATTCGACAACATCGACGTGTTGCGCGCCGATGAGGCGGCGCTGCGGCGCGTCCGCGGCGCGCGCGCCGGTCTCATCCTGCAAGACCCGAAATTCTCGCTCAATCCGGTGATGACCGCCGGCGCGCAGATCGCCGAGGCGTGGCGTGCGCATCGCGGCGGAGGCCGCAAACTGGCAGAGCAGGCGGCGATCGATCTGCTGACACAGGTGCAGATTCGCGAACCGCAGCACGTTGCGCGGGCCTATCCGCACGAGCTGTCGGGCGGCATGGGCCAGCGCGTGATGATCGCGATGATGCTGGCGCCGGATCCGGAACTGCTGATCGCCGACGAACCCACCAGCGCGCTCGATGCCACGGTGCAGGCGGAGATCCTGCGCCTGATCGAGGATCTGGTGTCGCGCCGCGGCATGGGACTGATCCTGATCAGCCACGATCTGCCGCTGGTCTCGCATTTCTGCGACCGCGTCGCGGTGATGTACGCCGGACGCGTGGTGGAAGAGGTCGAGGCGGCCGAGCTGATGCGTGCGCGCCATCCCTATACGCGCGGTCTGTTGGAATGCCTGCCGACGCTCAGCCATCGTCAGCGGCGGCTCACCGTGATGCAGCGCGACCCGTCGTGGCTGGAATCATGATCCAGATCGATGGCCTCTACGTTCGCTTCGGACGAACCGAGGCAGTGAAGTCCGTCTCGTTCAGCGTCGCCCGCGGGGAGAGCTTCGGCATCGTCGGCGAGTCCGGATCCGGCAAATCGACGGTTCTGCGTGCGCTGTCCGGGCTTAACCCCCACTGGACGGGCCGGATGTCAATCGACGGCCAGGCGCTCGCACCGCGCCGCTCGAAGGACTTCCATCGGCGCGTACAGATGGTGTTCCAGGATCCGTACGGGTCGCTGCATCCGCGCCAGACGGTGGACCGTCTGCTGTCGGAACCGCTCCAGGTGCACGGCATGGACAACATCGAACGCCGCATCATGCGCGGGCTGAACGAGGTGGCCCTGCCGCCCTCGGTGCGTTTCCGCTACCCGCATCAGCTTTCCGGCGGCCAGCGTCAGCGCGTGGCGATCGCTCGGGCGCTGATGGCGGAGCCACAGGTCCTGCTGCTGGATGAACCGACCAGCGCGCTGGATGTGTCGGTGCAGGCCGAGGTGCTGAACCTGCTGGTGGACCTGCAACAGGCGCATGGACTGACGTATATACTGGTCAGCCACAATCTGGCGGTGGTCGCGCATCTCTGCGAGCGCATTGGCGTGATGCAGGCGGGCGAACTGGTCGAACTGCTGTCGGCGGACGACCTGCGCGCCGGCCGCACGCGGCATCCGCACACCGCGTCGCTGCGCGAGCTGAGCGTCGAGCTGGAGGAGCCGGAGACAATCTGACGCGGTAGGGACACGACCATATCACGCCGCGCCGGCCCGGGCCGGACACCACTTATTCTGGCAATCGGGAAACAGCATTATCCGGATCGTAGATTCGACAGACCTCCTGGTCGGGATCCCAGACAGCGCCGCTCGGCATGAAGTAAGTGACCTTGCTCGCCGGGTCGCGGTAGTCGATCGAGGATGCACTGAAGGCCATCTTGGCCACGCTGAGCCCCCTACCCGGCTCAGGCTTGGTCCCCAGGTCCAGAGAGGTCATCACCGGATCCTGGAGCGTCAGTCTCAGATACCAGGTCTGATCTTCCCCGTCCTTGAAACAATCGAGCGTTCCCTTGGACCAGTTCGTGCCGCCGACTGCATCGCTGAGCGTGCTAACGACCGGGTCCTCGGTACGCAGGACAAGTTGGATCTCCTTATCCGACAAGCTGGAACGGGAACTGGCGCCAGGAGAAACGTCACTCGCATTACCAAAGCTCCACCCTTTCAGAGTGAGCCAACCGATGTGGTCCTTGAACCTGCTGTCCCCGCTGAGCTGCGCAGCACCTTTGTCGTCGAACATTTGAATGAGGCACCGCATGTCGCACCCCCACGCTGGGTCGGCGTTAGACAATCACCTGCACCAGGGCGATCCACACTGTGATCAGTGTTGAGGCGAGACCGGCGGCGATCAGATATGAGCGCATCGGTTATCTCCCTGGTATGCGACAGGGATAACCGATCGATCATCGAAACCGGTATAGGAAAGGTCCGACCCGCAGAATCCCGAAAATCCCCAGGGATATTCCGCCTATGGCTGGATGAGTGCTGACAACTCGCTATGGTCGGGCTCAGCCAACAGCCGGGTAGAGAACAGCAAGAACTTGAGTCGAGGCGCAACATTTCTGGTCACACGGCCGGCTTGCTCCTTGGCGACCCGGCCAGTCCCAGGAACACGAGCACTGCCTGATTGAGTCGCAGGATATCCTCGTCGTCCAATCTGCCGATGCGCGCGCCAACCTTGGTCTTCGGGACGGTGGTTATCTTGTCCACCATCAGTCGGCAGGCCGCGCGCAAGCCGTTGCGCTCGTTCGGATCCACCGGCAATCGGAATAACGGCGCTTCGGTCTCATCTATGGTAAGAGCGCAGATGGTAACGGAGTCCGTCGCGTCGAAGCTATCATCCTGGACGATAACAACGGGACGCGGTTTGCCTGCGTAATTCGTGCCGTCCGCGACGGTCCAGATGTCGCCTCGCTTCATTCATCGCCCCGGTCCGAAATCGCGTCGATGAATTCCCGATCGTCACGAGCGTGGGCACTCGCTGCCACAACCTGCGACTGGCGATGCGCCTCCGACCGGAACGACGGCGCGCGCACATCCGGCACCCAAATCTGGATCGGGCGCAGCCCCTGCGCGCGTAACCGCTCGCGATGTGCCCGCACCTTCGCGCGAGTGGACCGGGGTCTCGAAGCGGAGGCCATGACAATCCTCCGACGGGGTTACATGTAACCTATCCTAGGTCACCGGATTAGCCAGTGTCGTTCACCGCTACCCCACGAAATCGGGAACCACGGATGAACACGGATGAACCTAGCGCGGCCGATTGGCCGCAACCAAACCGAAGCAAGAATCGCGCTGGTGTCTCTCGGCGTGGGTATCGGGCTGGATCAGCCAACGGTAAGGGTACCGGAGAAGGGTGGTGCGGTTCGTGCGGGGCGGCGTGTTGAAACTTTCGGGTGGATCGCGCAAGGTCGTCGGCATTCTAGGATAGAGCGGTGCTGCCATGACCGAACACGTTTCCATCTGTGAAGTCGGCCCGCGCGACGGCCTGCAGATCGCCAGGACGCGCATGACCACGGACGCGAAGGTGGAGTGGATACGGGCGATCGCCGCGGCCGGCGTCAAGGAGATCGAGGTCGGCAGCTTCGTTCCGCCGCGCGTCATTCCGCAGCTTTCTGACACGCCCGAGGTGGTCGAGCAGTGCCTGCGGGTCCCTGGCCTGGTCGTGCAGGCGCTGGCGCCCAATCTGCGTGGCGTGCAGAACGCCTACCATGCGGGCGTACACAAGATCAGCATTCCTGTCTCGGTCAGCGAAGGCCACAGCATGGCCAACCTGAAC
>JANWJK010000135.1 GCA_025452005.1 Acetobacteraceae bacterium
CGGCCATAGGTGGCCTTGATGCCGACCGTGCCGCACCACGCCGCAGGGCCGCGAATGGAGCCGCCGGTGTCGGATCCCATCGCCATCCGCACCATGCGTGCGCCGATCGCGGTGCCGGAGCCGGACGAAGAACCTCCCGTGACATGCTCGGGATTCCACGGATTGCGCGCCGGCGGAAACGGCAGGTCGAAGCTGGGACCGCCGATGGCGAACTCGTGGGTCGCGAGTTTGCCCAGCAGCACGCCCCCTGCCTCGCGCAATCGCGCAGCGGCGACGCTGTCCTCCTTCGGCACGACATTCAGGCGCAGCTTGGAATGGCAGGTCGTGCGGATGCCTGCGGTGTCGTAGATGTCCTTCAGCGCGTACGGAATGCCATGGAACGGTCCGCGATCCCGCCCCGCCTTCAGCTCATTGTCCGCACGACGTGCATCCTCAAGAGCGCGGTCCTCGGTGACCAGCACGAAGGCGTTCAGCCTGCCGTCGCGCGCGGCAACACGCGCCAGTGCGTCGCGCGCAAGCGCTTCAGCGGTAACGGTGCCCGCGCGCAGCAGGCGGCCCATCTCGGCGATGGAAAGGTCCTGCGTGTCCATCACCTGTCTCCCAGGCGGAAGACGTTGGACGGCTCCGCCTCGGGGCCATAGCGGCCGTGCAGCAATTCGATCTGGCCGCGCAGATCGGCATATGCGGCGAGTGCAGCGGCGCGGCGCTGCGGCGGTACGGTGACGCCGGCGCGCGCCATCAGGCAGTCGAACTCGGCTGCGAGCGCGTCGGGGGAGGGCACTTCGGCCATGTCGGTTCCTCTATCAGCCTTCAACCACGCGCTGCGTCTGCACGCCCAGTCCATCGACCGAGAGCCGCATCGTATCGCCGATCTTCAGGAACACCGGGTGCGGTTTCACGCCCTGGCCGACACCAGGCGGGGTGCCCGTAGCGATCACGTCGCCTGCATGGAGCGTGATGAAGTGGCTGACGTAGCTGACCAGCTTCACCACACCGAAGATCATTGTCTTGGTTGTGCCGTTCTGCATCCGCTTGCCGTTCACCTCGGTCCATAGCGGCAGCGCCTGCGGATCGGGGATTTCATCCTTCGTCACAACCCACGGACCGGTCGGACCGAAGGTGTCGCAGCCCTTGCCCTTGTCCCAGGTGCCGGCGCGCTCGATCTGGAATTCGCGTTCCGACACGTCGTTGCACACGCAGTAGCCGGCGACATGGCTCAATGCGTCGTGTTCCGGCACGTAGCGCGCGGTCTTTCCGATGACGATGCCGAGTTCGACTTCCCAGTCGAGCTTCTTCGATCCACGCGGCAGCTTCACATCGTCGTTCGGTCCGCACAAGGCGCTGAGCGACTTCAGGAATATGATCGGCTCCTTCGGCACCGGCATCCCGGCCTCGGCCGCATGATCCGCATAGTTCAACCCGATGCACACATAGTTCACCGGCCGCGCCACGCAGGAACCCAGCCGCACGTTCGCATCCACTTTCGGCAATGTCGCCGGGTCAATGCCGGCGATCATCTTCAGCGCCGGGTCCGACAACGCGAACCCGTCGATGTCGCGCACCACGGACGAAAGGCAGCGGATCGTGCCGTCCTTCGCCAACAGCGCGGGCTTCTCGGCCCCAGGCGGACCGTAGCGCAACAGCTTCATACGATGGCTCCCTTACAAGGTCAGTCCGCCGTCGATCACGACGGCCTGGCCGGTGATGAACTGTGCGGCGTCGGATGCAAGATACACCGCAAGCTCGGCGATTTCTTCAGGCAGGCCGAGCCGCCCCATCGGCTGGCGTTCGACGAACGCCTGACGCGCCGCCTGCGCCGACCCGGCCTGTGCGGCATTCGCCTCGATCCGCTCCTCGAGGCTCGGCGTCAGCACGGTACCCGGGCAAATGCAGTTGCAGCGAAGGCCGTCGCGGATGTAGTCGGTCGCCACCGACTTCGTCATCCCGATCACTGCCGCCTTGGTGGCGCTGTAGATGAAGCGGTTCGGCAAGCCTTTCAGGCTGCTCGACACCGAGGCCATATTCAGGATCACGCCGCTTCGTCGTGCGACCATGCCTGGCACAAACGCCCGCATGGTGCGGTACATCGAACGCACGTTCAGATCGAACGCCAGCGTCCATTCGTCTTCCGTGGCATCGAGCAGCGCGCCCTGGTGCACGAAGCCGGCACAGTTGAACAGGACGTCGACCGCGCCGGCATCCTGCGCTGCCTGCCAGATATCGTCGACACGCAGCACGTCAAGCCTCGCCGTGCGAATACGGTCCGAGGCGATCGCCGCTACCTTCGCCGCGTCGATGTCGGTCGCGATCACACGTGCGCCCGCGGCCGCGAGGGCGAGTGCGGTGGCCCGGCCGATCCCCTGGCCGGCGGCCGTTACAAAAGCGGTCTTGTCGGCAAGTGGTCCGGGCATCGCGTGACTCCGATACGAGGTTTCCCAGGTCAGCGAAAGGCCCGACGGATGCGCGCCCAATCCTCGATCGCGTGCTCCTGGCCGGGCGGGATGGAGAACACCACTTGAGTGAAGCCGGCATCCGCCAGTGCGGCGATGCGCTGGGTGAGGTCCGCCGCGGTGCCGATGAATGACGTGCTCCGGATCATCTCCGCGGTGATGAAGGGCCGTTCATCGGGACGCACAAACATCAGATGGCCGCGATGGTTCGACAGGTAATAGGCATCGGCCGGCGCGAAGCCTTGTGCATGTGCGACATAGGCGTCGACCGACGCGGCGAACTCCGGGCGCATCGCCAGCGGTGCGGGATAGCCGGCCAATGCGGTGTCCGCCGCGCGATGCAGCAGCATCGCGGCACGCGGTGCGGCGAGTGCCATGCCGCGTGGCCCGTCCACAGCCTCGCCTTCCTCCAGCACCGCGCCGCCGATCCACGCCACCGCCTGCAACTCGTCGCGCGAGTGCCCGGCTTCCTGCCACGTGGCGCGCATCTGGCCCAGTGTCCCGATGCCGCGTTCGACGTCGGCGACATTGTCGATCCAGCCTGCGCCGAGTTTCGCCGTGAGCTTGCGCGCGCGGGGACCCGAGGCGGCGATGAACAGCGGGATGGGGTCGTGCAGGTTGATCAGGCCAAGCTCGGGATTGAGCATGCGGATCGAGCGGCGTTTGCCTTCCAGCTCCATCTCGACAGTCTCGCCGCGCCATAGTGCCTGGACGATCCGGATGTATTCCTCCATGTCGGCAAGCTTCACCGCGCCGAGGCCCATGGTCCGGCGACCGGTGAATCCGGTACTGATACCGCACACGATGCGTCCGGGCGCCAGCCGGTTCAGCGAGGCGAACGCATTGGCTGCGACCGGAGCGATGCGGTTGGATGGGATCAGCACGCCGGTGCCAAGTTTGATGCGCGTGGTCTTCATCGCCGCCGCTGCCATGGCGACGAACGGATCGGCGTTGAGCATCTGCGTATCGAAGAACCAGGCATGGGAGAAGCCGAGCTCTTCCGCCCGGCGCACCAGGCGCCAGGAGTCGGCGGCGGTTGGGATGGCGATGCCGAACTGCATGTGGATGCTCAGTGGTTGTTGCGCGATTCGCCGCGCGTCTCGATCACGTTGAGATACAGCGTCGCCGGTTCCAGACACGCGCCAGTGCCAAGCTGTCCCACCATCGACCGGTAGATCTCCTCCCAAGGCGTCATGTTGACCAGTCGTGGCGCCCGCCACGCCGCGCGTCGTGCCTCCAGCTCGCCTTGTGGCAGCAGCACATCGACCTTGCGGGTGTTGAGATCGATGCGGATGCGGTCGCCAGTTTGCAGCAGCGCCAATCCGCCGCCCACCGCGGCCTCGGGCGATACATTCAGGATGGAGGGAGACCCCGATGTGCCTGATTGCCGCCCATCGCCCATCGTCGGCAGCGTCATGACGCCGCGCTTCAGCAGCGATGCCGGAGGCTGCATGTTGACCACCTCCGCACTTCCGGGATAGCCGACCGGGCCGCAATTGCGGATGATCGGTACCGATTGCTCCACGACGCCGAGATCGGGATCCTCGATGCGGTGATGGTAGTCCTCGGGGCCTTCGAACACGATCGCCTTGCCTTCGAACACGTTCGGCCGCTCGGGATTCGACAGGAAGCGCCTGCGGAAATCCTGATCGATCACGCACATCTTCATCACGGCACTGTCGAACAGGTTGCCCGACATCACAACGTATCCAGCCGCGTTTTGCAGCGGGTCGTCGTAGCAGCGAATCACCTCGCGATCGCCATCCGGCACGTCGCGCAGGTTCTCGGCCAGCGTCAGTCCTGCCGGTGACGGTCATCGCATCGCCGTTCAGCTTGCCCGCGGCCAGCAGCTCCTTCAGTACCGCGGGTACACCGCCGGCGCGGTGGAATTTCTCGCCAAGGAACCGCCCCGCCGGCTGCAGATCCACCAACAGCGGAATCTCCGGCCCCAGTCGCTGCCAGTCGTCGAGCGAATGTTCCACGCCCATATGGCGCGCGATCGCCACCATGTGGATCGGGCAGTTCGACGAGGCGCCGAGAGCGGCGGCGGCGACGACGGCGTTCTCGAAGGCGGATTTCGTCATGATGTCGGACGGCCGAAGGTTCTCGCTCACCATGCCGACGATGCGCCTGCCGGTCTCGTAGGCCATCCAGCCGCGCTCGCGATACGGTGCGGGGATGGCTGCGCAGCCGGGCAAGGACATGCCCAGTACCTCTGCCAACGAGTTCATCGACGTCGCCGTGCCCATCGTGTTGCAATGGCCGACCGAAGGCGCAGACGAGGACACCATCTGCATGAACTCGTCGTAGCCGATCTTGCCTTCTGCGAAGAGTTTGCGGCCCTCCCATACGATAGTGCCGGAGCCGGACAGGCGCCCCCTCCACCAGCCGTCCAGCATCGGCCCGCCGGACAGCACGATCGCCGGGATGTTCACGGTCGCCGCGGCCATCAAACAGGCAGGCGTGGTCTTGTCGCAGCCCGTGGTCAGTACCACCCCGTCGATCGGATAGCCGTGCAGCACCTCGACCAGGGACAGATATGCCAGATTACGATCGAGCGCCGCGGTCGGTCGTTTGCCCGTCTCCTGGATTGGGTGGACAGGAAATTCCAGCGGTACACCGCCGGCGGCACGGATGCCGTCACGCACGCGGCTCGCCAACTCGATGTGATGGCGGTTGCATGGCGATAGATCTGAACCCGTCTGCGCGATGCCGATGATCGGCTTGCCGCCGCGCAGTTCGTCGGGCGTAATGCCATAGTTCATGTAGCGCTCCAGATAGAGCGCGGTCATCGCGGGATCGGCAGGATCGTCGAACCAGCGGCGCGAGCGAAGCCGCCGGCCGTTGCCGTCATCTGCGGGCATGGCTTGTCCTCCTGAACCGCGCGATGCCGGGGCATGATAGCAAGCGCCCAGGCATCGCGTCGATCTTCAGGAACCGGCGCCCTGGATCACGTTGCCGAACAGCACCCAGGTCCTGCCATCCCATTTCTCGAGTTGCATCGCGGTGATCGGATGGTAGTTGGTCGGGCTCGTATTGAGCTTGATGCCCGGCAGCAGCACGGGGCTCTCGACGTCATGCAGGTTGGTCACCTGCTTCATGATGTTGGCACGGGAGAAATCCCCGTTGCACTGCTCCAGCACCTGCCGCATCGTCTTGCTCAGTCCGTAGGCGGCGATGTATCCGCCATCGGTCTGGTCGGCTCCTGGCATGTACTTGGTCATGAAGGCGCGCCATTCGTTCATGCCCGCGTCGTCCTTCCAGGTGGGATCGGACGAGTCCTTGAGATACGCGGCACTGATGATGCCGATGCCGTTCTCCGGTCCGGCGGGATTCATCACCGCGCCCACCGAGATTGCGACATTCGACATGAAGAACATCGGCTTCCAGTTCAGGTCGTGCACCTTGCGGATCGCCTGCGCGGCGAACTTGGGGATCGCCGCAACCAGCAGCACATCGGCGCCCGACGCCTGAAGGGTCGTGATCTGGCTGTCCACCGTCGGATCGGTTGTCTCGTAGGTTGCGGTCACCACCATCTTGTCGAACTTGTCGCCCAACACATCCTTCACGCCGTTCGGGTAGTCCTTACCGAAGTCGTCGTTCTGGTACAGGATCGCCAGCTTCGCATTCGGCTTCTGCTGGAGCATATATTTGGTATAAATCTGCGCCTCGGTGCGGTAGCTGGGCTGCCAGCCGATGGTCCAGGGCGTCTGCTTGTAATCGCCCCACTTGTCGGCGCCTGTCGAGACGAACAGGTGCGGCACCTTCTTCTGGTTCATGTAGCGGACGATCGCGCTGTTGGTCGGCGTGCCTAGGGTTCCGAAGGTGAATGCGACCTGTTCTTGCTCGACCAGCCGGCGGATCTGTTCGACAGTCTTCGGTGGGCTGTAATTGTCGTCCAGCGAGATGAAGTCGATCTTGTGGCCGGCGACCCCGCCCTGCTCGTTCACCATGCCGAAATAGGCGCTCTCCAGCTTGCCGAGTACGCCGTAGGACGATGCGGGGCCGCTGTACGGTACCGTGTTGCCGATCTTGATCTCGGTCGCGGTGACGCCCGGCGTGTCCGCTGCTGTCGCACCTGTCGTGACAGCAGCGACCAGCATGGCCGCGGCCAGATACGCGTTTCTTCCAGTCATCGAGTTCTTGTCCTTCTCACGGAGTAGCCACATGCCACTGTGGCCATGACGCGGCGATCGATGCAACACGCGTCATTCGGGGGGCTGGGTCGCGTCCTCCTCGGCAAAGCCAACGAGAAGCTGGCCTTCGACCACACTGTCGCCGACCTGGCAGGAGACCGTGGCAACCACGCCATCGGCAGGAGCGGCGAGGCGGAAGACCGTCTTCATCGCCTCCAGCACGACCATGATCTGGCCGCGCGTCACGGGCATTCCCGGTTCGGCAGAAACCTCTGTGACCTGCCCTGGGATCGGCGCCACAAGCCGCCCGCCGGCATCGTCTTCCTCGGCCGCGGCAGCCATCGGATCGGAGAGTTGCAGCCGCCAGGTCTCACCGTCGCGGCGGACGGTTATGCTGTCGGCAACACGCATCACGGACAGACGCTCGCGTACGCCGTCCAGCACCATGTCCATCCGGCCGTCCGGCGCGCGCGTGGCGGTGGCCGAGATGCGGCTCCCACGGGCTGTCAACTGCCACCCAGGTCCGTCGTTTTGCACCGTGACCGGCATCGGCGTTCCGTTCGCGAGGAACGGCAGGTCGCGTTCGAGGACGGCGTTCAGCCACCAGTGATCGCGCGCATGCCATGGCGAGAATGGATCGGCACCCGAGGCCGCGACGTTCGCTGCCGCTTTGGCCTCGTCCGCAAGCACGCACAATGCCGCGGCAGCCAGCACCTCAATCGGTGGCTCGGGCCGTGCGGCGAGCAGCGTGTCGCCGTGGCGCGCTATGAATCCGGTGTCCACGCCGCCGGCGGCGAACTCCGGATGCGCGGCGATGCGGCCGAGCAGATCGAGATTGCTGGTGACCCCGACCACGTCGGTCTCCGCCAGCGCGCGCCGCAATGTCCGCAACGCCTGGTCGCGCGTGGCGCCGTGGCAGATCAGTTTCGCGAGCATGGCGTCGTAGTGGACAGACACAGCATCACCGGTCGTAAAGCCGGTATCGATGCGGACATCGGTCGACGGCTCGGGTGTGCGGAACAGCGCCAGACGCCCGATCGATGGCGCAAAATCGCGCTCCGGATCCTCCGCGTATATACGCACCTCGATCGCATGGCCGCCTATGCGGATCGCATCCTGCGCCACCGGCAGAGGCTCGCCCGCGGCCACACACAATTGCCATTCCACCAGATCGAAGCCGGTGATCATCTCGGTCACCGGGTGCTCGACCTGAAGGCGCGTGTTCATTTCCAGGAAGAAGAACCCGTCATTGTTCGCGACGAACTCCACGGTTCCGGCACCTTCGTAGCCGACGGCGCGGGCCGCGGCGACGGCAGCCTGCCCCATGGCGGACCGGTGATCGTCATCGAGGCCAGGCGCCGGTGCCTCCTCGATCACCTTCTGATGGCGACGCTGGACCGAGCAGTCACGCTCGAACAGATGGACCGCATTGCCGTATTTGTCGGCGAAGATCTGCACCTCGATGTGGCGCGGATGCGTCAGATAGCGTTCCAGCAGCACACGGTCATCGCCGAACGCGGATGCGGCTTCCCGCCGCGCGGCATCCAATGCCGCTGCGAACTCATCGGCATGCGGCACGACCCGCATGCCGCGGCCGCCGCCACCGGAGACAGCTTTGATCATCAACGGGAAACCGATGCGGTTCGCCTGGTCGGCAAGGAATGCGGGATCCTGGCGTTCCCCGTGATACCCAGGCAATAGCGGCACGCGGGTTTTTTCCATCAGCGTCTTCGCCGCCGCCTTCGATCCCATGGCACGCATCGCCGACGGTGGCGGTCCGACAAAAACGATGCCAGCGGCCGCTGCGGATTCGGCAAACTCGGGATTCTCAGAAAGGAAGCCATAACCGGGATGAATGGCATCCGCGCCGCTGCGTCGTGCAGCTTCGATGATGCGCGGAATGTTGAGGTAGCTGTCGCGGGAAACTGCCGGGCCGATCAGGATAGCGCGATCCGCGGCCTTCACGTGCAGCGCATCGGCATCGGCCGCCGAATAGACGGCGACGGTGCTGATGCCCAGACGTCGCGCGGTGCGCGCAATGCGGCAGGCGATCTCGCCGCGGTTGGCGATCAGCAGCGTGCGGAACATACAGGTTTCCAAGACACCTGGCGCGTCACATCCGGAACACGCCGAAGCGCGTCGGCGGGATCGGCGCATTCAGTGCGGCCGACAGTGCCAGTCCCAGCACCCGCCGCGTATCGGCCGGATCGATGACGCCGTCGTCCCATAACCGCGCAGTCGCATAATAAGGATGGCCTTGCCGCTCGTACTGGGCGCGGATTGGCGCCTTGAAGGCTTCTTCCTCTTCGGGGCTCGCGTCCCGGTTGCGGCGCACCTGCGCCAGCACGGTGGCCGCCTGCTCGCCGCCCATCACCGAGATTCGTGCATTCGGCCACATGAACAGAAAGCGCGGCTGGTACGCACGGCCACACATGCCGTAATTGCCGGCGCCGTAGCTGCCACCGATGATCACGGTGAGCTTGGGGACCGACGTGGTTGAAACGGCGGTCACCAGCTTGGCACCATCCTTGGCAATGCCGCCCGCCTCGTATTTCCGCCCGACCATGAAGCCGGTGATGTTCTGCAGGAACACGAGGGGGATGCCGCGCTGGCTGCACAGTTCGACGAAATGCGCGCCCTTCAGCGCAGATTCGGAGAACAGGATGCCGTTATTGGCGAGGATTCCGACGGGATAGCCGTGGATATGGGCAAATCCGCACAGCAGTGTGGTGCCGTACAGGCGCTTGAACTCGTCGAACTCGCTGTCATCGACGAGACGCGCAATCACTTCGCGCGCGTCGTACGTCGCCCGCAGGTCGGTCGGCACCACGCCGTAGAGTTCGGCAGCATCGTAGCGGGGCGGCAGTGGCTCGCGCAGCGCGACCTGTGGCTGCTTCATGGGGTTCAGGCCAGCCACGATGCGCCGGCACAGAGCCAGCGCGTGCCTGTCGTCATGCGCATAGTGATCGACCACGCCCGATGTGCGTGCGTGCACGTCTGCGCCGCCCAAATCTTCAGCGCTGACGATCTCGCCGGTCGCGGCCTGCACCAGCGGCGGGCCGCCGAGGAAGATCGTGCCCTGTTTGCGTACGATGATGGTTTCGTCGCTCATCGCCGGCACGTAGGCGCCGCCGGCGGTGCACGAACCCATCACCGCGGCGATCTGCGGAATCCCCAGCGCCGATAGATTGGCCTGGTTGAAGAAGATACGGCCGAAGTGGTCGCGGTCGGGAAAGATATCATCCTGCATCGGCAGGAAGGCGCCGCCGGAATCGACCAGGTAGATGCAGGGCAGTCGATTCTGTAGCGCTATCTCCTGCGCGCGGAGGTGCTTCTTCACCGTGATGGGGAAGTAGGTGCCGCCTTTCACCGTGGCGTCGTTGGCGACGATCACGCACTCGCGCCCGGCGACGCGACCGATGCCGGTGACGATGCCGGCCGCTGGCACCTCGTTGTCGTACAGGCCGTACGCCGCGAGTTGCGACAGTTCGAGAAATGGCGAACCCGGATCGATCAGTCCTGCGACACGGTCGCGCGGTAACAGCTTGTTGCGGGATAGGTGGCGCCGGCGCTGGGCCTCGCCACCTCCCTGCCGAACCTCGGCGACGCGAGCGCGCAGATCGTGGACCAATGCCCGCATCGCCTCTGCATGGGTGGCAAACTCGGCGGAGCGAGCGTCGATGTCGGAGCGCAACACGGTCATTGTGCTGCTCGACCGGCAGAAAGGGTCCACACCGAGAACACCGAGGACCACAGAGCGGCACGGAGGACGAAAACAGCGCTTCGCGCGGCGCGCCTTTCCTTCCTCAGTGGTTCTCTGTGGCTCTCGGTGTTCTCCGTGTGAACCCTTGCTTCGTTCATGTCGTCTCGCGGAACAGCTCGCGGCCGATCAGCATACGGCGGATCTCGCTGGTACCGGCGCCGATCTCGTACAGCTTGGCGTCGCGCAGCAGCCGCCCCGTCGGGTAGTCGTTGATATAGCCGTTGCCGCCAAGACACTGGATCGCCTCGAGCGCCATCCAGGTCGCCTTCTCCGCCGCATAAAGATTTGCGCCGGCAGCGTCCTTGCGCGTCGTCTCGCCGCGATCGCACGACTTCGCCACCGTATATACATACGCCTTGGCGGCGTTCATCGTGGTGTACATGTCGGCGATCTTGCCTTGCATGAGCTGGAACTCGCCGATCGGCTGGCCGAATTGCTTGCGTTCGTGGACATACGGCATCACCGCGTC
>JANWJK010000136.1 GCA_025452005.1 Acetobacteraceae bacterium
GGGACCCGAATGTCATCACTGCCCCAGCCTCTGCAATATCGCCGGCACGTGCACCTGGTCGCCTTTGTAGTTGCCGGTGAGCGCATACATCACGAGGTTCACGCCGAACCGGTACGCCACGGTCCGCTGCCGCGCGCCGCCCGGAATCACCGCGTAGGGGTTGCGCCCGCCCTCGTCCACCGCCCAGGCCGACGCCCAGTCGTTGCCGCCGATGATCACCGGGCTGACGCTGTCATTGGCGCGATCCTGGTCGCGCTGCACCCACACCGACTCGCCAGTGTACCGGCCGGGAAAGTCCTGCAGCAGGTAGAACGCCCGCGCCAGTACATGCTCGGTGGTCAGCGGCGCCAGCGGCGGGATCACGAGGCCTTGCGCCACCCTCTGCAAGGCCGACCCGGTGCCCGGCGCGAAGCCGGCACCCGACCCTGAATCGCGCGTATCGAGCAGGATGATGCCGCCGCGGCTCATGTAATCGTTCAGCGCTGCGGCCTGCTCCGTCGAAAGCGGTTGCGCGTCGGCGCTGATCGGCCAGTAGAGCAACGGATAGAAGCTGAGGTCCGTCCTGCCGGGTTCGACCGCGTCGGGTTCCACCAGGGTCGCGGCGGTGCGGCGGTTGACGTATTCCGACAGTCCCTCCAGCCCGGCGCGCGACACTGCGTCCAACTGGACGTCACCGGTGACGATGTAGCCGAGTCGCGTGGCCAGCGCCGGGTTGGGGTTGCTCTCCAGTGCCTGTGCCATCGGTGCGGTCACCAGGCTCAGCAGCAGGACGGCCGCCACCCGGCTCAGCCGCAGCAGCCCACGCAGGCCGAGTGCGATCAGCAGGTCCAGCGCCAGCAGCACCACGGCCACCGCAAGCAGTGCCGGTCCCAGCGCACGCTCCGGTGCGGCCGTGGCGTAGTCCTCGATCCTGGCGCCAGGCACTGGCGGTGCCGTCTCGGGCGCCGGCAGATTGGCGCCGAGGTTCAATGCGCGCCTGCCATTCTCAGGTCCGTACAATCCGGGCGGATGGCGCGGCGATGCCGTGGTGCGGGCGATCTCGTTGGCGGGCAGACCCGTCGCGGCTTGCGGCGGTGCCGACAGTAGGCCGAAGCCGTCCAGGGTCTCGGCCGGCGCCAACAAGGTGTCGTCAGCAGCGGGTGCGACGCCCGCCGACAGCGCGACCAGCCGCCGCAGCATGTCCACGAACAGCCCCGACAGCGGCAGGTTGGACCAGTCGGCGTTGGCGGTGACATGGAACAGCACGATGCGGCCCGCCCCGCGCGTCGCCTGCGTCACCAAAGGCGTGCCGTCGGCCAGCGCGGCCCAGGTGTGGCCGGTCAGATCCGCCGAGGGCTCCGCCAGCACCTGCCGGTTGACCTTCACCTCGTCCGGCACGGTCAGGCCGGTAAACGGCGAGCTGGCAGTGAACTGCGCGACCCCAGCGGGCTCCGCCCAGGACAACGCCCCACCGAGCTGGCGGTCGCCACCAAGCAGTTTCACCGGCATCAGCGAATCGGTCTCGCCGATCGGCTGTTCCGCCGTGCGCGGGCCGGCGAAGCGGATGAGCAGCCCACCCTGCTCGACCCAGCGGGTCAGCGCATCGCGTTCAGCGCCGGCCGGCAGCGGCCGGTCCGCGAGAACCAGCACGGAGATCTCCCGTTGCAGCAGCGTGGCGAGATCCGCCTCGCGGACTTCGGTGAACGGCGACAATGCGCGCCGAAGGTAATACAGCGAACCGGCGAACGGCGTATCCGCCGAGGCAAGGTCGCCGGCGAGGACTCCCACAGGCCGCCGCCGCCAGCGTTCGTCCAGCAGCTCCACCGAGGCCGCACTCGGCGGCCCTTCCAGGACCAGCCGGCCCAGCCGGTTGCGCAACTCCGGTGGCAGCACCATCGCCACTGTGGCTTCGCGGGCATCGGCAGGCAGATCCAGCGTCGCGCGCGCCAACGTCCGGCCGTCGCCGCTTTGCGCCAGCACGACTGCCTGGCCGGCCAGCGGCTGTGGCGTCTGCACGATCCGGGCGACCAGCCGGTCCGCCTCGTTCCGCGGCGGCAGCAGCAGACGGGCCGCGGCTGTCGGACCGCGCAGTTCGGTCACTGCTCCCGCCTCGCCCAGCGTCGCGGCGAACGGAGCGAATTCGCCACCATGGGTCAGGCCGTCGCCGAGATAGACCACCGCCGCACCCGTCTGATGCCAGAGGCGGAGCGCCGCAGCGGCGGCCGCGCGATCCGGCGGCCAGGGCTCGGGATGCAGCGCCGCCAGTCTGGCGCGCAGATCGGCGACCGGCAGGGGCGCAGTGACCTGCGGCGCGGCGCCGGCTCCGTCCGGCGCGGTAGCAAGCAGCGCCACCTGCCGCCCCGCGCGCTCGGCGCGATCCAGCACGGTATTCGCCGCCTGCATGCGACGCAGCCAATCGCCTGCCGACGCCCAGCCGTTGTCCACAACCAACAGCACCGGTCCCGAACCGGCCAGCGTCGAACCGGCATCCAGCACCGGGCGCGCCAGTGCCAGGATCACCAGCGTTGCGGCGATCATGCGCAGCAGCAGCAGCCACCAGGGCGTGCGCGCCGGCGTCTCCTCGCGCGCATGCAGCCCCATCAGCAGGCGGATCGCCGGGAACGACTCGCTGCGAGGCGCCGGCGGTGTCACCCGCAGCAGCCACCACAACAGCGGCAGGGCAGGCAGTGCAAGAAGTACCCAGGGTGCGGCGAAGATCATCGCGCGGTGAGCGCCGTGTAGAGGCCGAGCAGCGCGGCCTCGGGCGAATGGTCGGTCCTGTGCATGGCAAAGCCGAACCCCGCCGCCGCGCAGATCGCCGCCAGACCCTCCTGCTGTGCCTTCATTCGGCGGCCGTATTCGTCACGCACGCCCTCGACGCGGGGAATCAGCGTATCGCCCTCGCGCTCCAGGCCGCGGAAGCGGATCCGGCCGCTGTATGGCAGGTCGGCCTCGGCCGGGTCGAGCACCTGCATCAGGTAGCCGCTGACCGGGGTCGCCGACAGCCGACCGACGGCTGCCTGGATCTCGTCGAGCGGCGAAAGGAAGTCCCCGAACAGCACCACCCGTGCGTGCCGCGGCAACGGCACCCGCGGCGGCAACCCGGCATCGTCCTGTGCGCTGCCCATCAGCGCCTCGGCCAGTCTGTCCAGGCCGGCACGACCGGAGATCGGCCGGGCATCGGGTGCAATCATCGTAACCCGCTCGCCGCCACGCAACAGCAGCGATGCCAGCGCCAGCAGCAGCAATCCTGCCCGCTCGTGCTTCTCGACCGACGCCCCGCGCGAGCGCCAGTGCATCGACGCCGAGGCGTCGCGCCACACGCAGATGGTCTGCGCCGCCTCCCACTCGGTCTCGCGGATGAACCAGCCGTCCGGGACCGGGCGTCCCGACTTCGCCGACTGCCGCCAGTCGATGCGCGCGATCGGATCGCCGGCGACGAAGTGGCGGAACTGCCAGAAACTGTCGCCCTGACCGACGCGTCGCCTCCCGTGCACGCCCTGCGCGACGGTGGCCGCGACGCGCTCCGCGGCGACCAGCAGTGGCGGCAGGCGCGCGCCGAGGGCTTCGGCCCGCCTTGCCTCCGTAGCTGCCTGTGAAGATCCGCTAGGCAAGTCGCTCAACCAGCCGGTCGATCACCTCGGCCAGCACCACCCCGTCGGCACGGGCGGAGAAATTCAGCGCCATACGATGGCGTAGCACCGGCCTGGAGAGCGCCACGACATCGTCGATGCTGGGCGCCAGCCGGCCTTCCAGCAACGCGCGCGCCCGTGACGCCAGCATCAGTGCCTGTGCCGCACGCGGACCAGGACCCCAGGCGACGTGACGCCGCACCGTGTCATCGTCCGCGGATTCCGGGCGTCCGCCACGCACCAGCGACAGGATCGCGTCCACCACCTTCTCGCCCACCGGCACGCGGCGGATCAGCGCCTGCGCCGCACGCAGCTCCTCGCTGGTCATCGTCGGCTCAGGCGGCGCCTCGGCCATCCCCGTGGTGGCGAGCAGCATGGTCCGCTCCGCTTCCAGCGCCGGGTAGCTGACATCGACCTCGAGCAGAAAGCGGTCGAGCTGCGCCTCGGGAAGCGGGTAGGTGCCCTCCTGCTCGATCGGGTTCTGCGTCGCCAGCACGTGGAACGGCCGCGGCAGCACGTGCTCGACGCCCGCCACCGCAACGCGCTGCTCCTGCATCGCCTGTAGCAGCGCCGACTGGGTGCGAGGACTGGCGCGGTTGATCTCGTCGGCCATCAGCAACTGGCAGAACACCGGGCCAGGCACGAAGCGGAAGCTGCGGCGGCCCTCCGCCTCGTCCAGCACCTCACTGCCGATGATATCGGCCGGCATCAGGTCGGGGGTGAACTGCACCCGCTTGGTGGCGAGCCCGAGCACGACGCCAAGTGTCTCGACCAGGCGGCTCTTGCCCAGCCCGGGCACACCGACCAACAGAGCATGGCCGCCCGAGAGCAGCGTGATCAGCGTCTGATCCACCACCTCGTCCTGGCCGAAGATCACACGACCGATCGCTGCACGTACCTTGCCGATGCGCGCACCGAGCGCTTCGACCTCCGCGAGGATCGTGCTGGCGTCGATTGCGCCTTGTGGCGTGGCAGCCATACTGACTGACATACGGGCGTACACCTCTGACAAAACTTACCAAGCCGTCATATAGGCACTTTCACGCGTAGGGGGATGCTACCTATATCGGCCCCACGGATGAAAGATCGGCAGGGATGGAGACCGAGACGTGAACGAGGCCAGTTCTCCAGCGCCGCGCGCCAGCGCCATGGATCACGGGGCGAATGCGCGTGCGATTGCCGGGGCATTGGCCGAGCCGACTTCCCCTACACCGTGCCGTCAGTCCCGCCCCCGTCGCGCACCGGTGGAATGTGGCGACCTTCCGTTCCTCATCCGGCGTGACGGCACTTGGCTGTATCGTGGCAGTCCGATCAACCGAAAGGAGCTTATGTGCCTGTTCGCCAGCGTGCTGAAGCGCGAGGCGGACGGCTCCTTTTGGCTGGAGACGCCGGCGGAGCGCGGCCGCATCGAGGTGGAGGACGCGCCATTCGTCGCAGTCGAACTCGACTGGGTGGGCGATGGCCGTCATCAGACCTTGTCCTTTCGCACCAATGTCGATCAGGTGGTGACCGCCGGCCCCGACCATCCGATCCGCGTGGCGCACGACCTGCTGACCTGCGAACCGACGCCTTACATCCTGGTCCGTCCGGGCGTCGCCGAACAGGGCATCGAGGCGCGGATCAATCGTGCCGTCTATTATGAGCTGGTCGCGCTGGCTGTCCCGGAATGGGTCGGCTGCCGGCGGATGCTCGGCGTCTGGAGCCGCGGCCGGTTCTTCCCGCTGGGCGAATTGCCTCCCGGCGACGAGTGATCCCAGCGCGATGACGGCTGCCGAGCTGCGTGTGCGGCTGACCGCGATTGCTGCCGAACCGCTGCCCGGCGACGTCGCGCACGGCGATGACGTGCTGGAAATCCTCGACCGGCCCCCGGTGCCGGCGGCGGTGCTGGTGCCGGTCATCCTGGGGCTGACGCCCGGTATCCTGCTGACCAAGCGCAATGCCCATCTGAACAAGCATGGCGGCCAGGTCAGCTTTCCTGGCGGACGTATCGATGCGCACGACGAGGATGCCGAAGCTGCCGCATTGCGCGAGGCCGAGGAAGAGATCGCCCTCGACCCCGCGCAGGTGGAGGTGCTCGGTCGGATGGCCGATTATGTGACCGGCACGGGCTATATCATCACCCCCGTGCTGGGTCTGCTCCCGCCGGGCCTGGCGCTGCGCCCGGCGCCCGAGGAAGTGGAGGCGGTGTTCGAGTTGCCGATCGAAGTGCTGCTCGATCCCGACGCGCCGAAGCGGCAGCGCCACCATGTCCGCGGCATCTGGCGTGAATATTGGGTGTGGCCGCATCCCGACCACTACATCTGGGGCGCCACCGCGGCGATCCTGGTGCATCTGGCGCAGAAGTTGCGGGCGGTGGAGCCGCATGCTTCGGCTGGTTGAGCTGGCGCTGTTCCTTGCGCCATTCTTGTTCTTTGCCGCCTGGCGCTTCATGGCGCTGGAGGGTGGGCCGCCGGTTCGCCTGGTGGTTGGCGCGGCGTGCGTGCTGGCTCTGCTGGCCGGCGCCCTGATCTGGCTGAGCCATGAAGACGCGCTGCCGCCCGGCGCCGCCTACGAACCGGCCCGGCTACAGGATGGCAAGATCGTCTCGGGCCACGCCGCACCGCGATGAGCGAGCCACCCGTACAGCGGATCGAACCGCCGGCCTTTCTGGCAGAGCCGATGCTGGCCGCTGTGCTGGCGGCGCTCCCCGAGGCGCGCGTGGTCGGAGGCGCGGTGCGCGACGCGCTGGCGGGCCGCACCGTCGCCGAAGTCGATCTCGCAACGCCGCGCACACCCGAACAGGTGCAGAAGTCGCTCCAGGCGGCCGGCATCCGCATCGTTCCGACGGGGCTGGACCACGGCACGGTCACCGCTGTGGCGAACGGGCGCAGCTTCGAGGTCACCACCCTTCGGCGCGATGTCGAAACCGATGGGCGTCACGCGGTCGTCGTGTTCACCGACGACTGGCGGGCGGACGCCGCTCGGCGCGATTTCACCATCAACGCTATGTCGCTCGACCGCACCGGTGACCTGTACGACTACTTCGGTGGCCTTGGTGATTTGCGCGCCGGCATTCTGCGCTTCGTCGGTGACCCGGCGACGCGCATTGCGGAAGATTACCTGCGTATCCTGCGGTACTTCCGCTTCTACACGGACTTTGCCGGCGGTCCAGCCGATCCCGCCGCGCTGGCAGCGATCCGTGCCGGTGTGGCCGGAATCGCCAGGCTGTCGGTCGAGCGCGTATGGAGCGAGTTGGCCCGTATCATGTCAGCGCCCGATCCGCGTGCCGCTATCGGCTTGATGGCGGAGTTGGGCGTACTGCCGGCGGTGCTGCCGGAAGGTGCGGACACGGCGCGGCTTGCGCGCCTGGTCGAGGCGCATGCCCCGGCGGATCCGCTGTTGCGCCTCGCGGCGCTGGTCACGGGCGATCTCGTGGCGATGGCTGCACGCCTGCGGCTCTCGGCGTCGGCGCGCGATCGACTGATCGCTCTGCGTGCCGGACCGGTGCCGCAGCCCGACGACGATGGCGCGGCGCTGCGCCGGCTACTTGCCGATGAACCGTGCCAAATGCTGGTCGACCGCACCTGGCTTGCCGGCGGGAGCGCACCGGAATGGGCGGCATTGCGCGCGCGGTTGGGTGCGATCCGGCCTCCGGTGTTTCCGCTGGAGGGGCGGGACGTGCTGGCGTTGGGTGAACCCGAAGGCCCGCGCGTCGGCAGCCTGCTGCGCGCGGTGCGGCAGTGGTGGCTGGGTGGCGGCTTCGTCGCCGACAAGGATGCCTGCCGCGCGGAGCTTGTGCGGCGGATGCAACACCGGGCGCCGGGGCGTTTCGACACGTAGTGCGCGAGAGGTTTAACGTGACGCGCGTGAACGCCTCGAAGAACCTGATCCTGGGCTTCTGCGCACGGTCTTCGGTCGAAAGACTGGAACCGTTCATCGCATCGCTGCGCCGTACGACATTTGCCGGCGACATTGCTCTGCTGATCGAAGACATGGCTGCGGACTCCGTCGATCGCCTGCGCGCCATCGGCGTCATCGTCGAGCGAGCCGCGCCGTCGGCGCAACAGCGCATGGCCTCCATGTCGAGCCGCTACTTCAGCTACCTGGATTTCCTGGTGCGCCGAGGCGCCGGCTACGACCACGTCATGTTGGCCGACCCAACGACCAGTATCTTTCAGGCCGATCCGTTCGCTGCCCCGCTGCCCGCCGACATCGTCTACACCGGCGAGCGCTATACGATCGACGAGACACCGGCGGTGCGTGACGCCATGGTGTCGGCCTATGGCGAGGCGGTCGCAGGCAACCTCCGCGACTTTCTGGTCTCGGACCCCTCCACCACACTCGGCACTGCGTCCGGCATGCTGCGCTACCTGACGGCGATGACGCAGCAATTGGCTGGACGAACCACACCGATCACCGGTGCGATCGATGAGGGTGTGCACAATTATGTCGTCCACATGCGCCCGCTGGCCGGCGCCTGGCTGGATCCGACCGGCCGGATTGCCGCCGCGTTGCGCAGTGTGCCGGACGATGCGGTGGAGATTGCGAACGGGCGGGTACTGATCGACCGCACAGCAGTGCCGGTACTGTCGTGTTGGGACGCCAACGCGAAGGTGGCGCGATACGTCACGACCTCGACGCGCTTTCGCCTGGACGACACCTCGCCGCCGCTGGTTCGCGAAGCGCCGTCCGGCGCGCGTGACGCGGTGGTCGCCTTCTACCAGCGTCAACGCGACGCGGGCTGGCTCGATCTATTCCTGGGCAGCCTGCGTTGCGTCAGCGACGCGGTCGATGTGCATTGCGCCGGTGATTTCGACCAGGAGGAACTGGCTATCCTGGCGCGCTTCCGATGCACCGCCCATTCGATGCCGGCCACCGATCTGGAAATTGCGGAGAACGCCGCGCATTTCTATCTGAGCCAGGTGCTCGACCGGATCGCGTCGGGCGGACCGCCACAGCCTGATCAGGTGCTGGTGCTGGACAGTGTGCGTGCGGTCTTTCCCCGCGATCCGTTCCTCGCCAAGACAATCGGACTGTCGGCATTCTGCGAGGGGCCCACACGCATCGGCGAGTCGGAGTACAACCGCGATCGTCTGGCCCTGTTCGTGCCGCTGGACGAGGGCTGGCTGCGGCACCCCATCCTGTCGTCGATGGCGCTGCGGGGGACGTTGCCGATCCTGCGCGAGTTCTACCGCCGGATGTTCATCGAGCTGGTCGACCGTGCCGAGCTGCTGAAGATCCACAAGGTGGTGCAGGGTGTGGTCAACAAGCTCTGTCATGGTGGCGATCTCGGATTTCCGGTGATCGCCCACCCCAACGGCGCGGAGATCCACTTCGAATTCCTCGCGTCCAATCTCGCCATAGACACGCGGCACGGTGTCCGGGTCGGCGGCACGGTTCCGGGCGTGGTGCTGAGCGGCCACAGGGAAAGCCATCTGCTGTTGAAGCTCCGCATCGACCTCAACCTGCCGGAACCCTGACCGCGATGTCCGATACGCGGAGCAGTGTCTTCCAGTGTCCCGCCTGCAAGGGTGCCCTGCTGGCGGACGCCGGTTGCTGTCTCGCCTGTGGACGGAGCTTCGTCACGCAGGATGGCATCCTGGACTTCGTTGGGGGCCACTTCCGCACACAGCTCGACGCCGCGAGCTATGACGCGTCGCACACGATCGACGACAACCTGGCGGAGACCGATTACCAGCGCTTCCGCCAGGTCGCGGCGCATCGCTGGCCGGCAACGCTCGGCTCGATCGTCGAGATCGGCTGTGGCACGGGTGGCTTCTCGCGCGCGATGATCGGACACCGCGACGCCACCGATGCGGTGCTCACCGACGTATCGCTCGACATGCTGCGGATCTGCCGTGGGCATCTGGACCGGCTGGGCATTGCCTCCGTTCTGCCGGTGCGCTTTGCCACCTATAGCGCAAACGAGGCCTGCTTCCGCGATGCGGTGTTCGACACCTGCATCGGCAGCTCGGTGGTCCATCACATCGCCGATGTCCGCTTGTTCCTTGCCGATGTATGGCGGATTCTGAAGCCAGGCGGCCGCGCCTGTTTCATCGAGCCGAGCCTGCGCTATCATCGTGTTCTGGCGATGGCGTTCGCCGACATCATCGCCATGCTGCTGGCACGCGATGCAACGTTCACACCGGATCGGCAGGCGCTGCACAACTGGATCGCGGAGGCGCGCAGGGGCGTCATGCTGCAGGGCGATCTTGCGTTGCTCGACGGCTACGAAGACAAGCACATGTTTGTCGGCGAGACGTTCGAGACCATCGCGCTGGAAGCCGGCTTCGCCGCGGCGGAGGCACTGCCGTCCAGCCCCGATCCGAGTGGGCTGGGCGGTATCGGCGGACTGTTGGCGCGGCTTCAGGTGGGAGAAGCGTTCGCCGGACAGGTGATGCGACTTTGGCCCGGCTACGCCAACCGCTACCTGAAGCTGCTGAATGCCAGGGATCTGTCGCTGGGATATCTGTTCTGGCTGACCAAGTCCGACCAGCCGCGCGCCGTACCCTCGTCGACGCAGGCGGAAGCTCGCGAACCGCGCCGGTGTGATGAGGCGGAGGTCACCGGTGGCGGTATGCCGCTTCGCTGGGTGCTGTCGCTCATGGCGCAGGCAACATCCGATGGGTTGCGGTTAAAGGTCGAAGGGTGGTGCGTGGCCATTCCAGACATCAAATCGGTTCGCGTGACGATCGATGGCATCGTCTGTGAGGCACCGGTATGGCTGCCACGTGCGGACGTACATCTCGCGTTGAACGCGGATGGCCGCTATGCGACCTGGAACAGCCTTTGCTGCGGCGTGGACAGCGAACTTCGGTTCGCCGGCACGGATCGGACGCGACGGGAATTCCAGGTGAGCATCGATCTCCTGTTCGACGATGACCGTTTCGTGCCGATCGTCACCGCCGGGACGCTTCGGCCAGGAGCGTCGTTTGAGCTCGCGCATTAGGCGGTGGCGATGAGCGGCAGGAAGAACCTGGTCATGGGCCTCTTTTCGCGCATGACATTCGATCAACTCGAAAAGTTCCTCGGCTCGCTCAGGCGAACAACCTTCCATGGCGATGTCTGCGCATTCGTCGACGAGGTGACGCCGGAAACGGTGGCCACCCTGGTGGCGCATGGCGTTCTGATCGCACGTGCATATCCATCGGCTCGGCCGGAATTGCCGCCGCTGTCGAGCCGGTTCTTCGATTATCTCGAGTTTCTCGCCTGCCACGCCGATGAATACGAGCACGTCATGCTGACCGATCTGCGCGACGTGGTGTTCCAGTCGGATCCATTTGCAGTGCCGTTGCCGGCGGACATCGTGTTCGCCCAGGAACGTTGCCTTATCGGTGCGCCGACGGCCAACTACGGCTGGATCTTCGATTCCTACGGCGAGGCGGTGGCGCACAACATGCGCGATTGCTTCGTGTCATGCGCCGGCACGACTTTCGGCACGACATCGGGCATCATGCGATATCTCGTCGCCATGACGCGCGAATTGCGCGACAGGCAACCCCCGTTCGTCGTGGGACTCGACCAGGCGGTCCACAACTACATCATCCGCATGCGCCCGCTGCGTCATGCCTGGGTGGATACGACGGATTCGCTGGTTGCGACGATGCATTTCGTGCGCGACGAATCCGTACGGACGACGCCGCAAGGCGTTCTCATCGATGGCGGGCTGGTGCCCGTCGTGCACCAGTGGGACCGCAACAAGGCGACGCTGGACTATGTTTGGACGGCCCCACAGTTCAAACTCGAGGCTGCGCAGCGGTCGCCGCGACCGGCGCCAACGGTGTCCCCGGGTGTTGTCGAGCCACCGACGATCGAACGGAGAGACACGATCGTGGCGTTCTACCATCGCCCACGCGATACCGGCTGGCTCGCGCCGTTCTTTGGCAGTCTGCGTTGTGCGGGCTTTGCCGGCGGCATGCATTGCGTCGGTGCATTCGATGCGGATGAGCTGGCCCTGCTTGCACGACTTGGATGCGCGGCGCATCCGGTCGGCGACGCCGAGCGGTCGATGGATATCGAGAATGTCGCCCACCTGTGCATTAGCCGCGTGCTGGACGAGCTTGCGGAGGATGCCACGGCTCCCCCGGATCAGGTGCTGGTGCTGGACACGGTCCGGGCGGGCTTTCAGCGCGATCCGTTTCAGGCGCGGACGATCGGCCTGTCGGTTTTCTGTGAAGGACCCACGCGAATCGGCGAGTCGGAATACAATCTACAGCGGCTCGCCATGTTCACGGCGCTCGATGAGGCGCGGCTGCAACAGCCGATCATTTCGTCAGCCTTGCTGCGCGGCTCGCTGGAGGTGGTGCGTGCTTTCTACCGCAGACTGTTCCAAGAGTTTGTTGGTCGCAGCGACGTGTTGCAGGTGCAGAAGGTCATCCAGGGCACGATCAACAAGGTCTGCCACGATGGCGATCTGGGTTTTCCTGTGATCGTCCACACGCATGCCTCGGAGGTCTATTTCGACTTCTGGGCGTCCGGGCTGAACATCGACACGGCCCATGGCGTCCGTGTCGGCGGCGCAATACCCGCCGTGGTGCTCAGTGGCTCGCTCGGTAGCGAGACGATGCGGGCAATCTGGAGCAGCCTTGGCCTGGCAGGGGCGGTGACCTAGCCTGCGACCCGCGGAGAGCAATCGTGTCCGACCAGCCGACCTCTGTGTTCGACCCCGCACGGCCAGATCTTGGCGGCAACGTCAGGCATGGCGACGCATGGACCTACCACCCTGCGCTGTGGCGCTACCTTGTCGGCCGCTTCGGCGTGCGGTCCGTGCTGGACGTCGGATGCGGCGAAGGTCACGCCGTGCGGTTCTTCCACGCACTGGGTGTGATCGCCCACGGCATCGACGGCCTGCTGATCAATGTGCAACGCGCGGTGTATCCGATCGCCCTGCATGACCTGCTCGCCGGCCCGTACATCATGCCGGTCGATCTCGTGTGGAGTTGCGAGGTGGCCGAGCACATCGACCAGGAGAAGGTCGACCACTACCTCGACACGCTGGCCAACGGCATGGTGGTCGCCATGACGCATGCGGTTCCGGGGCAGGGAGGCCATCACCACGTGAACTGCCAGCCCGCGGAGTACTGGATCGAGCGGATGCGCCGCCGCGGCTATCGCCTGGATCCCGCATTGCCGACGTACCGGCAGGTTGCGGCGGGCGATCCGACGAACTTCTTTCAGCAGACCGGCCTGGTGTTCCTTCGCGAATAGCCGCGGCTGGACTGCTGCTGGCCACGTCTGCGGCCGACTGATACATGCGGGCGATGGACGCTGCCACCCCACGCGCCGATCTTGCGTCGCATGGCGACTCGACGCGGGCCTTGCTTGTCCGGCTGTGGCGCGAGCACATCCGCCATCACAAAGCCCGACTGGTGCTGGTGCTGGTGCTGACCGGCCTGATGGCAGGCACGACCGCACTGTATCCGGTGGTAATCGACCACGCGTTCGAGATGTTCACCAACCGCGACCGGCGCATCCTGTATCAGTTGCCGGCGCTGGTCGTTGCCATAACCTCGATCAAGGCGGCGGCACAGTATTTCCAGAACGTACAGGTGCAGCAGGTGGTGCTGCTGGTGATCCGCGAACTGCAGGGCCGCATGTTCGCCCATCTCGCGCGCGCCGATCTGGCCCGGCTGGAGCGCGAGGCGCCGGCGCAACTTGCCGCCCGCTTCACCACCGATGCCACCGTTATCCGTGACTCACTGACCAAGGCGGTGAACGGCATCGCCGATGCCGTCACGGTGGTCGGGCTGGTCGCCTCCATGCTGTATCTCGACTGGTTGCTGAGCCTGATCGCCGCGGCGCTTTATCCACTAGCCGCGGTGCCGATCCAGAACATCGGCCGGCGCATTCGCCGCGCCTCGGGCGGTATGCAGGAGCGGATGGGCGAGGCTGCGGCGATGCTGAACGAAAGTTTCGCACAGGCTCGCACGGTACGTGCCTACCGTCTGGAGGCGTCGGAAACGAGCCGTGCGGAGAGCGCCTTCGCGCAGCTGTATCGGGCGCTGATGCGCATGGCCAGGGGACGCGCACGCGTCGATCCGGTGCTGGAGGTATTGGGCGGCGCAGCGGTTGCCGCCGTGATCGGCTTTGCCGGCTGGCGCGCCGCGATCAGCTCACAGACGATCGGCAACTTCACCGGCTTCGTCGCCGCTCTGTTGATCGCGGCGCGGCCCTTGCGAGCGCTCGGGTCACTGAACGCGGCGCTACAGGAAGGGCTGGCCGGCCTGATCCGCGTATTTGCCGTGGTCGACGAGCGGCCGCGCATTGTCGATGCGATCGATGCGACGGTGTTGCCGCCGGGACACGGTCGCGTCGTGTTCGACGATGTGCGTTTTGTCTACCCGGACGGGCGCGTCGGCCTCAGCGGCCTGAGCTTTGCGGCCGAGCCGGGCACCATGGTCGCGTTGGTCGGGCCGTCCGGCGCCGGCAAGTCGACCGCGCTGGCGCTGATCCCCCGGCTGCATGATACCGCCGCCGGCGCGGTGCGGATCGATGGCCGTGACGTGCGTGGTCTGACGCTGGCCAGCCTGCGCGACGCCATCGCCTATGTCGCACAGGACACACTGCTGTTCGACGACACGGTTGAGGCGAATATCCGCATGGGACGGCCGGACGCCTCGCACGACGAGGTCGCCGCCGCCGCCGATGCCGCGGCTGCCGCCGGCTTCATCGCGGCACTGCCTGAGGGGTACTCGACCGGGGTCGGTCCCGGCGGCCAGCGCCTGTCGGGCGGCCAGCGCCAGCGCGTGGTGCTGGCGCGCGCCCTGTTGCGCGATCCGCGCATCCTGTTGCTTGACGAGGCGACCAGCGCACTCGACACTGAGAGTGAGGCGGCGATCCAGCAGGCGCTCGCCCGGCTGCGACAGGGCCGTACCACGATCGTGATCGCGCACCGGCTCTCCACCGTGCGCGACGCGGATATGGTGGTTGTGATGCAGGATGGCCGTTCCGTCGAACGCGGAAGTCACGCCGAGTTGCTGGATCGGGACGGCCTGTATGCCAGACTGGTCCGCAGTCAGGCGCTGGTCGAGCCGGGCGCGGTGAACTAGCGCGCGGGCAACGTTTCTGTCTGCAAAAATTGCTTTATGCTAAGATGCCCGTGCCGGCCAGCGAACAGGCGATGGGATGAACGACCACACCACGACGACCGAATTGCCGCCTGGGTCGACCGTACATCCGTTGGTCCGCGGCGAACAATTGTCGTCGCGGCAGCGGAGCCGACGGGCCTCGTACGCCAAATGGGTGCTGCTCCTGATCGTGCTGGTGGCTGCCGCGGGTGCCGCAACCTATTGGTATCTCACGAGAGACCTGGCCACCACCGACGATGCCTACACCGATGGCCGCGCCATCGCCCTCGCACCCCAAGTGGCAGGCACAGTCGTCGCCCTGCACGTGGCCGACAACCAGCGGGTCAAGGCCGGCGACCTGCTGTTCGAGATCGATCCGCGTGCCTATGTCGCCGCACGTGACCAGGCGCAGGGCAGCTTGCAGGTTGCCGAGGCGCAGCTCGCCAATGCCCGCATCAACCTGGAATGGGCCAAGCAGGAGTATCCCGCCAAACTGGCCGCCGCCCAGGCCGCGCTGGCCGGAGCCCGTGCCGTCCACTTGAAGGCCGATGCCGATGCGCGGCGCCAGCGCGGTCTGCCCAAACAGGCCACGACGCAGCAGGAGATCGACACCGCCACCGCCGCGTTGAGCAGCGCCGTGGCACAGGTGGACCAGGCACAGGCGGCACTACGCCAGGCCGAGCTGGTGCCGCAATACATCGGCCAGGCCGAGGCCCAGGTACGGCAACTCGAGGCGCAGGTCGCGCTGGCCCGCGCCCAGCTCGACCAAGCCACGCTCAACCTGTCGTGGACCCGCGTCACGGCCCCGCAGGATGGCTGGATCACCAAGCGCAACATCGAGCAGGGCAACTACCTCCAGGCCGGTCAATCCGTCCTGTCGATTGTCACCCCCGAGATCTGGATCACCGCCAATTTCAAGGAATCCCAGCTCGACCGCATGCGCCCCGGCCAAAAGGTAGACATTGGCATCGATGCGTTCCCAGGCTTGAAGCTGACCGGCCACGTGGACAGCATCCAGCTCGGCTCCGGCTCGCGCTTCACCGCGTTCCCACCTGAGAACGCCACCGGTAACTACGTGAAGATCGTCCAGCGCATCCCGGTGAAGATCCTGATCGACGCCGGCATGGACCCAGACGTGCCGCTTCCCCTCGGGCTCTCCGCCGTGCCCACGGTGCATTTCGCCGGTGCGGTGTCCCGCTAAGGCCGAGAGCGCGCCGCATGAGCGAGTGGCACGATGCGACATGGCGACCTCGGGGGAATATCTGGCTGGTGGCCGGCGCGGCGACGCTGGCGCCGTTCATGGAGATCCTGGATACCACGATCGTCAACGTCAGCCTGCCGAACATCGCCGGGGCGCTGTCGGCGAGCAATGACGACGCGACGTGGACGCTGACGTCGTATCTGGTGGCAAATGGCATCGTTGTTCCGGTTGCCGGCTGGCTGGGGCGGCTGATCGGGCGCAAGCGGTATTTCCTGATCTGCATTGCGATGTTCACGGTGTGCTCGTTCCTGTGCGGCATCGCCACGAGCCTGCCGCAGCTCGTGGTGTTCAGGCTGCTGCAAGGGCTGTTCGGCGGCGGGCTGCAGCCTTCACAGCAGTCGGTCATACTGGATACGTTCGAACCGTCGCAGCGGGCGAAGGGGTTTTCGCTGGTGGCGATCGCGGTGATCTTTGCGCCGATCGTTGGGCCGGTGCTGGGGGGTTGGATCACCGACGACTATTCCTGGCGCTGGGTGTTCCTGATCAACGTGCCCGTCGGCATCTTCGCCTTCATTTCCGTGGCGCAACTGGTGGACGATCCTCCCTGGGTGCAGCGCGACCGCGCGCACGTCCGCGACATCGACTATGGCGGCCTGGCGTTGATCGCGCTCGGGCTTGGGGCGCTGCAGATCATGCTGGATCGCGGCGAGGACAGCGACTGGTTCAATTCAGCCAGCATCCAGCTTTTCGCGCTGCTGGCCACGGTGGGGATCGTTGGCGGCGTGGCCTGGCTGCTGCTGGTCGAAAAGCCGGTGGTCGATCTGCGCTGCATGAAGGACCGCAATTTCGCTGTCGGCGTGGTGATGGTGTCGGGCATCGGTGCGATCCTCTATTCGACCAGCGTGATCATCCCGGTGATGGCGCAGCAGTGGTTCGGCTACACCTCGCTGCTGGCGGGGCTGCTGCTCTCGCCGGGCGCCGCGGTCATGATCGTGTTCATCCCCATCGCCGCGCGTCTGGTGCTGCCGCATGTGCAGACGCGATTCGTGATCGCGTTCGGCTTCTTCGTGCTGGGATGTTCGGCGGTGGTCGCTCACCGGCTGACGCCGCAGATGGACTTTTGGACGCTGGCATCGTTCCGCGCGTTCCAGACCGTTGGGCTGGCGTTCCTGTTCGTGCCGAACAGCACGCTGTCCTACTCGTCGCTGCCGCGGTCGCTGAATGCCGATGCCACGGCGCTCTATTCGATGTTCCGCAATATCTTTGGCTCGATCGGCATCGCGGTGATCACCGCGGTGGGGGCGGAGCGTCAGCAGGCGCATCGGGCGTATCTCGCCGGCCATCTGACGCCGTACGACCAGCCGTATCAGGAGCTACTGGCGCGGCACACCCAGGCACTGAAGTCGATGGGGCACACGGCGCAGAGCGCGCACGACGCCGCGATGGGACTGATCAACCAGACGCTTAACCTGCAGGCCGCGATCCTGTCGTACATGGATCTTTACGCCTACACGGCGCTCGCGGCCTTCTGCCTGGTACCGCTGACGTTGCTGTTCCGGTCCGGCATCGTGGGGCGGCCGCGTTAGCGCGGCTACGGCCACTTCACCTCGGGCGGCAGGCTCATCAGGATCGCCTCGACGTTGCCGCCGGTCCTCAGGCCGAACAGCGTGCCACGGTCGTGGATCAGGTTGAATTCCACATACCGGCCGCGCCGCACCAACTGGTGTTCGCGCTCTTCCTCCGTCCAATGTTCCAACATGCGCCGGCGCACGATGCGGGGAAATACGTCGAGGAACGCCAGCCCTGCGTCGCGCGTGAACGCGAAATCGGCATCGGCGTCGCCGCTGAAGTGGTGATCGTAGAAGATGCCGCCGGCGCCCCGCGGCTCGTCGCGGTGCGGCAGGAAGAAGTAGCGGTCGCACCAAGCCTTGTATTCGGGATAGTAGCCCGGGTCGTGGCGGTCGCACGCAGCCCTCAGCGCAGCATGGAATTCGGCCGCGTCCGCGATGGCCTCCGGCGAGTCGAGCCACATCGGGGTCAGATCGCCGCCGCCGCCGAACCAGCCCCGGGTGGTGACCAGCATCCGCGTGTTGAAATGCGCCGCCGGCACGCGCGGACTTCGCATATGCGCGACCAGGCTGATGCCGCTCGCCCAGAAGCGAGGATCCGTCTCGGCGCCGGGTATCTGCGCGCGGAACTCGGGGCTGAACTCGCCCCACACGGTGGAGACGTTCACGCCAACCTTCTCGAACACGCGCCCCCGCATCACGCTCATCACACCGCCGCCTCCGCCCGGCCGCGGCCAGTCGGTACGGACGAATCGGCCGGCCGGGCGGTCGTCGGAGGGAAGCGCGTCCTCGATCGCCTCGAACGATGCGCATAGCTGGTCGCGCAGGCTCTCAAACCACGCCTGCGCGGCCGGCTTCAGCGCTTCGTGCGGTGGGGGCGGGGCGGTGGATTGCGACATCGGGGGCTTGTCCCAGGCTCGCCGGTAGGTTAGCCCCTGGCGGCGGCGTGTTGCAGGGGTCTGGGTGCGACCGTAGTATGCGCCGTCGCGAGGCGATGAACTCCGGGCAGGCCGTGAGGTCCGTCCGCGGCTTGGCGCGTCTTGCGCCAGACCGGAAGCGCGACCGTATTGAGGGGAAGATGGCTGATCCGAGCGCCGCCGCCGTTGCCCACCATGGCCCCGACGTCACCAAACGCGATTTCCTGAAACTGGTCACCGGCGCATCCGCTGCCATCGGCACGGCAGCGGCGGCATGGACGTTCATCGACTACATGAACCCCTCCAGGGACGTGCTCGCGCTGTCGTCGGTCGAGGTCGAGCTGACGCCGATCGTGGCGGGGCAGGGGATCACGGTTCTTTGGCAGGGCAAGCCGATCTTCGTCCGCCACCGCACGGACAAGGAGATCAAGGAGGCGGAGGACGTCAAGCTGTCCGAACTCATCGAGCCACAGGCGGATTCGGCCCGGGTGAAGCCGGGCCATGATCAGTGGATCGTATTGATCGGCATCTGCACGCACCTCGGCTGCGTACCGCTGGGCAACCGGCCGACCGACCCGCGGGGGGAATGGGGCGGCTGGTTCTGTCCCTGCCACGGCAGCCAGTACGACACGTCGGGGCGCGTCCGGCACGGGCCCGCACCGCTCAACCTCTTCCTGCCGCCCTACGCGTTCGAGTCAGACACCAAGATCAAGATCGGCTGACCAAGGAAATCGCCCGATGGCTGGCCTGAACAAGAGCGAGTTCACCAACCCCGTCGTCAACTGGATCGACACCCGTCTGCCCATCTTCACGATGATGCAGACCGAGTACGGTACCTTCCCGACGCCGCGGAACTTCAACTATTTCTGGAATTTCGGTGCGCTGGCGATGGTGACCATGATGATCATGATCGCCACCGGCATATTCCTGGCAATGAACTACCAGCCGAACGCCGAGCTCGCCTTCGGCTCCATCCAGCACATCATGCGCGACGTGAACTACGGCTGGCTGCTGCGCTATGTGCACCAGAACGGTGCATCGATGTTCTTCATCGTCACGTACATCCACATCTTCCGCGGCATGTATTACGGCTCGTACAAGTCGCCGCGCGAGCTGCTGTGGATGATCGGCGTGGTGATCCTGCTGATTATGATGGCCACCGCGTTCATGGGCTACGTGCTGCCCTGGGGCCAGATGTCGTACTGGGGCGCCACCGTCATCACCAACCTGTTCTCCGCCTTCCCGATCGTCGGCCAACCGATCGTGACCTGGCTGTGGGGCGGGTTCAGCGTCGACAATGCCACGCTCAACCGGTTCTTCTCGCTGCACTACCTGCTGCCATTCGTGCTGGTCGGCGTGGTGTTCCTGCACATCGCGGCGCTGCACGTGGTGGGCTCCAACAATCCTCTCGGCATCGACGTGAAGTCGCCGCAGGACACCGTGCCGTTCCACCCGTACTACACGGTGAAGGACAGCGTCGGCCTGTGCGTGTTCTTCATCGTCTATGCCGTGCTGGTGTTCTTCGCACCGAACTTCCTGGGCGACGCCAATAACTTCATCCCGGCGAACCCGCTGCAAACACCTGCCGACATCGTGCCCGAATGGTACTTCCTGCCGTACTATGCGATACTGCGCTCGGTACCGAACAAGCTGCTCGGCGTGTGCATGATGTTCGGCTCGATCCTGATCCTGTTCGTACTGCCGTGGCTCGACACCTCGCGGGTGCGCAGCGCGCGGTTCCGGCCGATCTATCGGCAGATCATCTGGGTTTGGGTGGTCGCGGTGATCGCGCTGGGCGTCTGCGGCGCGCATAAGCCCGAGGGCATCTGGGTGGTGATCAGCCGCGTCGCCACGTTGTACTATTTCCTGCACTTCCTGGTGATCCTGCCGATCCTCGGCAAGCTGGAGCGTCCGCTGCCGCTGCCCGAGAGCATCAGCCGCCCGGTCATCGGCGGCGGAGGACCGATGCCCTCGGGGGCTACGGCGAAGCCGATGGAGAAGGCATGATGCGCGGGGTCAGCCAACTCCTGACGATGGCGCTGATCGCCGTCGCGACAGCGGCGCCCGCCAACGCGCAGGACGCGCCGACGGCACCGGCGCAGCGCTGGAGCTTCGACGGCCCGTTCGGCAGCTTCGATCTCGCCGCCGCCCAAAGGGGTTTCCAAGTGTATTCCGAGGTCTGCGCGGTCTGCCACGCGATGCAGTACCTGCACTATCGCGACCTCGCGGGCGTCGGCCTGAACGAGGAGCAGATCAAGGCGATCGCCGCCGCGGTCACCGTGCCGCAGGGACTGAACGACCAGGGCGAACCGAAGGAGGGTCCGGGAACGCCTGCCAGTCAGTTCAGGTCACCCTTCCCGAACGATCAGGCGAAACGCGCCGCGCATAACGGTGCCCTGCCACCCGACCTGTCGCTGATCGTCAATGCCCGCGAGGGGCACGCCGATTACCTTTATGCCCTGCTCACCAGCTTTGCCGACGCACCGCCCGGCATGCAGATGCAGGACGGAATGAACTACAACAAGTTCTTCCCCGGCCATCAGATCGCCATGCCGCCGCCGTTGCAGGACGGTCGCGTGACCTACGCCGACGGCACGCCTGCCACGGTCGAGCAGATGGCGCACGACGTGGTCACGTTCCTGACCTGGGCCGCCAATCCGGAAATGGTCGAGCGCAAGCAGATCGGCTGGCGCTGGGTGCTGTTCTTCCTGATTATGACCGGCCTGACCTACGCCGTGAAACGCAAGGTCTGGTCGGATGTGCACTGACCACTGATGATAGACCCCGTCATCGGCGTCATCGGCGGCTCGGGTATTTATGACATCGACGGACTCGAGGACAAGGTGTGGCGCCAGGTCGCCACGCCCTGGGGCATGCCGTCCGACGCGCTGCTGTTCGGCCGTCTTGCCGGCGTGCGCTGCGTGTTCCTGCCGCGACACGGGCGCGGCCACCCGCTGTCGCCGACGCGTCTCAACTATCGGGCCAACATCGATGCGCTGAAGCGCTCCGGCGTTACCGACGTGCTGTCGCTTTCCGCCGTCGGCAGCCTGAAGCCCGAGCTGCCGCCGGGACATTTTGTCATCGTCGATCAATTCATCGACCGCAGCTTTGCGCGCGAGAAGAGCTTCTTCGGCGAGGGCATCGTGGCGCATGTGTCGATGGCGCACCCGGTTTGCTCGCGCCTCGGCGATGCGCTGGACGGGGCGGCACGCGGCCTCGGCCTGCCGGTCGCTCGCGGCGGCACGTATCTGGTGATGGAAGGCCCGCAGTTCTCCACCAAGGCGGAAAGCGAGCTGTATCGCTCCTGGGGCTGCAGCGTGATCGGCATGACCAACATGCCCGAGGCCAAGCTCGCCCGCGAGGCAGAATTGAACTACGCGACCGTCGCGATGGTGACCGACTTCGACTGCTGGCATCCGGATCATGATCACGTCACGGTGGAGGCTGTGGTACGCGTGCTGCTCGACAATGCCGACAAGGCACGGGCATTGGTGCAGCGCGTGATACCGGAGATCGGCAAGCCGCGCGCGCTATGCGCGAACGGCTGCGATCGTGCGCTCGACAACGCCATCATCACGGCAAGCCATATGCGCGATCCGCAGCTCGTGGCGAAGCTCGACGCAGTGGCTGGGCGCGTGCTGCGGACACCCTGATCAACGCGGCGGAATCACCGTCACCACGAATTTCACCGGCTTGGCGACATGGCCCCAGAACATGCGGGCCACCGACAGTTCGGTCCGCGTCGTCTCCGGCGTGGTGAACCTGGCCGTGGCGGCAAGACAGACGCTGTCGCCCTCGATACAGATCGAAAGCAGTCCGTACCGCGCCAGAGCTTCCGGCGTTACCCACAGATTGTAGGCATAGTCGAAGTGCACGAAGGCGTGCGGACGGTCTGGACTGTAGAATGTCGTGGCATTTTCATACCAATTGGAACCGGCAACATAGGCCAGCGGCAGAGACGTCTTATCATGCCAGATCCTCGTCGCCTCGATTGCGATCTCCTGAAACGGCGCGACATTCATCGCGTTGGATGTAAGCCAGGTGCGCGCCAGCGCAATCGCCGGCGAAAGCACCAGTGCGCCGAGCGTCACCGCCGCGGCCAGCCGGGTGGCAATTCGATGCAGCCGGTCGATATTCCTGACGCCGAAGATCTCTATCGTCATCAGCGGCAGCAGCGGGAAAATCCCGATTGTCATTTCCGGCGTAATCGTGTTGCGCAGCACCAGAGCGCTGGCGACCGTCAGAACCAGCGGCGCGAGAGCCAATGTTGCGAGTACGCGAAACGAGGTGCTGCGGAGGTCACCCGCAACGGTGGTGACCCCATCGCGTCGGGACAGCCACGTTGCCCACCCGACGACGGCAACGACTCCGAGGTTCATTGCCACCACGCCCCACAAGGTGTCGCCGACATGGGCGAGTACGTAGGACCAATCCTGATCCGATATGGCGTCCAGATAGCGCAGTGGCGGTGCCCGATTGGTCAGCAGCCACCATACGTGCGGCGCGCAGACCGCCGCCGTCACAACCGCGGAGAGGTAGGGCGAGACCGAGGCAAAGTACTGCCGCCGAGAAGGATGTTGGATGGCGCCGAGGAAGCACGTCGCGACCAGGATCAACGCATAGTATTTGGATAGCATGGCAAAGCCGATCAGCAGGCCGAGCAGGATGGCATCCCGCATGCTGCGGCTTTGGAGACACCTTACGAAATAGTGGAGTGTCCATGGCCAGATCGACAGGAATATTATGTTCGCGTTGTACTTGTAGGCATAGAATGTGTACAGAGGCGTGAGCAGCAGCAGCGCCCAGGCCGCCATGCGCTTGCGACCTTCGGCGAAGTCGCCGATGAGCATCCACGCACCGAGCAGGCCAATCCCCGCGTTCACACTGCTCAGAAGCGCGAAGGCCCATCCGGTGCGCGGGAAGACGGAGAACCAGAGACCGCAAATCCAGGCCCAGAACGGCGGATGCTGATTGTAGCCGAGTTGGAATTCGTGTCCCCAGGCATACGCTTCCGACATGTCGTGTTTGATGGCCAGCGGAGCTTCGGTTATCGTGAAATACAATCCCCATGCCGCTATGAGACCCACGATGAGTACGAAAATTGGTGCGAGGCTGCTGTCCCACGCCATTCGTTCGCCGGAATGCTGGGAGGTGGACGCGACTTCAAGGTTGGCTCGTTCTGCAACGGTCATGTATCGACAGAGTCCTGGTGGCGTGTGGTTGGCGTATGGTACGCTGGCGCGGGTGTAACATGGAGGCAAATGGGGCGACCAGACGCACAGCGGCGTTGGTCGGCATTTGACGAAGCCCGCCGTCGCCATTGTCCTGCCGATGCGCGAACAAGTGACGAGTGGGCGCGCCGGCGCCGTGGCGCTCAATGTTGCGGAGTTCGGCCGCACAAGCATCTTTCGCGATCGTCTTTTGGTCGTGGGCGGGACGGAGCGTGGCGACTTTGCGCTGCCGTATCACCATGTGACGGCGAAGCAGGTGGCCGTTGGGGGCGTGACGTGGCCGTTCGTGCGCCGTGCCAGCAATCGCTATGCCGATGCGGCCGTAGACATCATCGCTTCGCACGGGTGTGACCTTGTGGAAGTGCACAACCGTGGGCCGCTGTTCCGGCATTTGGCGAACCGCCTGGGGCCGCGAATCCGCCTCTGCCTGTACCTCCATAACGACCCTCAGACGATGGAAGGATTGCGCACCACGCCTGAACGGACGCGGCTCCTGCAGCGTGCGTCCCGCGTCTATTGTCTCAGCAGCTACATCCGCGATCGCTTCATCGACGGCATAAAAGGTCTGACGGACCGCATCGTCGTCCTTCCCAATGGCATTGTCCCATTGCCGGCGGAGCGCTCCCCGCGGCAGAAGCTGATCCTGTTCGTCGGCAGGCTCATTCCAGAAAAAGGCGTCGAAGAACTGTTCGACGCACTTCGCCGAGTCGCGACGGAACTGCCGAACTGGCGGGTGACAATTATCGGCCGAGCGCCGGAGAGACACCGCGTGCGATACGAGCGGAGCCTTGCGGATCTCAAGGCGATATGGGGAGAGCGACTGTCCCGGATGGGGTCCCTGCCGCATCCTGAGGTCATGCGCGCTTATGCGTGCGCGGCGATGACTGCGGTTCCCTCACGTTGGCAGGAACCATTCGGCCGGACCGCGCTCGAAGCCTTGTCTGCAGGCTCCGCCGTCATAGCGAGCAGATCGGGTGGGCTCCCCGAGATTGTGGGAGACGCCGGACTGTTGCTCGATGCGGTGACGCCGGATGCGATATATGCGGCGATCCTCACCCTGGCGCGCGACCCGGTACGCCGCGAGGCGCTGGGAAGGGCAGGCATGGAGCGCGTAGCGGCCCGTTTCGAGATCGGTCTATTGTCGCGCCGGCTGGATGCCTGGCGCGATGAATTGCTCGCTGCGTGAGCGCTCCTTGGGAAGATAGGACAGCGCCCAGCCGATCGTGAGGAACAGTGGTATGGCTGCCCAGTTCTGGAAGAATGACGTGGTCGGCGCCAGCGGCCAAAGTCGCATGAGGATGGTTGCGACCAATCCTGCGAACAGCACGTTTCGCCTGTCGCCGTATATCAGCAGATCGCGAATCAGCAGTCCCATCGCGGCCACGAAGACGGCAAGAGCCGGGATGCCACCTGCGATCAGCCATTCGAGATAGTAGTTGTGCGGATGCGTGCTACAGCGCGGGTAGTCGTGCGCTTCAGCCAGTGGACCGAATTCAGGGTCGGGGCAGACCGTGCGGTAGTTTCGCATTCCGAGACCGAGGATCGGATACTCTGCCGCAATCGTTAGGCCACGGAGCCAGATGACACCGTACGGCGATTGATCGGGCGCTGTGACGACGTGCCAGGTCGAATTGACCTGCCGTTGGTAGATCGACGGCCTTGCGATCATCACCAGTAACAGTAGCGCCGCGCAGATCCCGACCATGATCAGGACCGGGCGCCGCCAATGCGGCAGCAGGATCAGGAGCGCGATAACGTCGAGCCCAAGCGTGGCAAGCGACGTGCGCTCGCCGCTCAGGACGATCGCGAGAATCGAGGTGCCACCGAGTGCCGCGGCCCACAGCCATCGCCGGCGCTCTATCAGCGCGAGCAGCGGCGGCAGGAACATCCACGCAATGGTGATGCCGACGCGCGGCCGACCGAATGGACCGGTAAGCCGCATATCGTTCTGTTGCTGATGTGCAGTGACATCGTAACCGATGCAGTACTGCAATATCGCGTCGGCCGACAGGAACAGGACTGAGCATACCGTAATCGTAACGAAACGCCGCCGGTCATCGGCATTGCTCAAGGCCTTGCCGGCGGCAATCGCGAAGACCGGGTAGCGGAGCCAGATAATTGCCTCACCAAGGCTCGCACCCGCGTGCGCAGCGAAGGCACTGCGGATGCACAGGTAAATCCAAAGCAGCAGGAGGGCGATGAACCACGACTGGTTGAATGCGGAGCCGTCGCGCCGGACAGCGGCCCGCACGATGAACAGTATTGCCACCACCGAGCAGAACACGTCGGCCACGCCGCTTACGGACACCAGCGCGATCGGGACGAGCGGTACGAGCCAGCGTTCGGTGGCGGTACAGATCCGGTCCGCGCGCCGACAGTCCAACCCCAGTCTCAATGCACGTCCTCGTGACAGCCGCTGTCGACACGGGGAGCCAGCCCGATCTCGGACGCAAACCTGGTCACGGCGGCGACCACCTGCTCGACCGTCAGATCGGCGATCGGCCTTGGCGCCTGATAGGGCGCACCCAGGCAGCCATCGGATTGGACAAACAGCGTCCGCTCGCCCCAGGGACGATAGCGCGCCGGGGGTGTGGGGCCGAACAGACCGACGGTGGGCGCACCCGACGCGGCAGCCAAGTGCATAAGCCCGCTGTCGTTGCCGATATAGAGGCGCGCTCGCTCCAGGATCGCGGCAACAGTCGGCAGCCGCGCCTCTCCCAGCACGGCCAGCGGTGGCGCCACGCCCGGCCGCTCCCTGAGCCGGCCGCGGACAGATTCGACGAGAGAACGTTCATCGGCGGCACCGAACAGCACGACTGCGAGTGCCGAGCCTACCGCGCGGCTTTCGGTCAACCGGTTGATCATCGCGGTGAACCGGTCGGGCGGCCAGCGCTTCTCGGGGCTGCTGGCGCCGGGAGCCACCGCAAGGAATTCGGTATCAGGAGGAACGAGATGGGCCGCCGCCTGCCGGTCGCGCTCCTGGATCCACAGGCGAGGCGGAGGTGGCGGGTTGGCGTCCAGCAGGTGGGCCAGTTCCACAACACGCGATTGACCGGGATCGGAGCTGCTCATGATCCGGCGGTGCCGTGTAGGGACCATCCATGCAAGAGCGGAGCCGCGCAGATCGATCACAAGGTCCCACGAGCGGATCAGCCGCAGATACAGATCGAGCCAGTGGCGGTTATATCGCTGCTTTCGCAGCGGGACGACGCGTTCGACGCAAGGGGCGCCCTCGAACAGCGAGCAGGCGAGATGGCCGGCAACCACCGTGATCCGCGCCGTTGGAAAGGTATCGGCCAGCAGCCCAAGCAGACCGGTGGAGAGTACGACATCGCCGATCCGCGTATTGGTCAGGAACAGAATGCGCGCACGCGACCGCAAGTACGGAAGACGCATCAGACGTACCTGCCGTCCGGCCAACCTCGAACCATCATGGCATCCGTGCCCGCCCATGCGTCGTCACGGAGCTTCCACTTCCCGCATCGCCTCGGCCTCGCGCCGCAGACGGTGGAAGCTGCGAACGCTGAACGGCAGCATCCCTAGATAGATCAGGCCGCCGGCGGCCAAAGCGGCCCAGGGGTCGGCGACCAGCACCGCGGCGAATGTCACGGCACCGATCAACAGCGGCAGCACGTATTCGTGCGGCACTTTGAAGTTCTTGAAGCTCCAGACCGGCAGGGTGGAGACCAGAAGGAATGCAGTGCCGATCAGCGCGAAGGCGCAGAACAACGGGTATTGCGCAATGCTCAGCAACCAGTCCCAGCCGAGCGCCCTTGCCTCCAGGCCGAGGAACAGCGGGAACAGCACGACGCCTGCCCCCGCCGGCGCAGGGACACCGGTGAAGAAGTTGTAGGTGTAAGCGGGAGCCGGTGCGCCATCGAGCGCGGCGTTGAAGCGCGCGAGCCGCAGCGCCATGCAAACAGCGAAGATGAGGCAGGGCGTAAAGCCGAACCCGCCGGCGCGTTGCAGCGACCAGAGGAACAGGATGAACGCCGGCGCCACGCCGAAGCACAGGAAGTCGGCCAGGCTGTCGAGTTCGGCGCCGAACCGCGAGGTCGCCTTCAAGAGCCGCGCGAGCCTTCCATCCAGCCCATCGATCGCACCGGCGACCACTATCGCCACGGCGGCCGATCCGAAGCGACCCTCATGGGCGAAGCGCATCGAGGTCAGGCCGGCGCAGAGGCCGAGCAGCGTCAGCAGGTTTGGCATGATGCGGTTGAACGATAGCCCCTTGAAGCGCGGCCGCGCACGCGGGCGCAGCCGGCGCAGCCGGTTGATCGGCGACACCCGGCCGGAACCGGAATGCCAGTCGGGGCGGGGGAACCCGCTCATGGCGTCAACTCCGCGATCACCGTCTCGCCGCCGACCATCGTCTGCCCGACGGCGACCAGCGGGCGCACTCCCTCCGGCAGATATAGGTCGGCCCGGCTGCCGAAGCGGATGATACCAAGGCGCTGGCCAGCACGCACGGCATCACCCTCGCGCAGGTCGCAGACGATACGGCGGGCGATCATGCCAGCGATCTGTACCACGGCGATTTCGCGGCCATCGGACAGGCGGAGCGCCAGGGCGTTGCGTTCGTTGGCTTCGCTCGCCCGATCCTCGCTGGCGGTCAGAAAGCTGCCGTGCCGATAGGCGATGCGGGTAATGATTCCATCGGCTGGTACGCGGTTCACGTGGACGTTGAGGATCGACAGGAACGTGGACACCCGCCAGCGCGGCATCGCGCCGAGGCCGAGTTCCGCCGGGGGCACGGCCGGCACCACCGACACGACACGGCCATCGGCGGGCGCGATCACCGCGCCGGGCCGGCCGGGCGCCACGCGTTCGGGATCACGGAAGAAGAACAGGCAGAACAGGGTGAATACCAGTCCCAGCCAGGCCAGCCATGGTCCAAGCGCCAGGCCGAGCATCACGGCGATCAGGCCGCCCAGGATGAAGGGCCGCCCGGCGGGATGCGGCGGGGACAGCACGCGGCCGATGTCTTCGATGAGGGACATACGCGCCCCGGTTTATGAAAGCTTCACCTTGGAGGGGCAAGACTGGTGGGAAGCCAGGAGCACCAGCCATGCCGTTCGACGCGCCGTTCAAGCTGGGGCCATTCACGGTGGATTCCGAGGGCCGGTTGTCTCCTCGCGAGCCGGCTGCCGCACCGGTGTTCCTGTTCCGCTGGCACGGCCGCGTCGTGCGGGCACGGCTGGATCAGGCGGACGTCGAGACAGGACGATTGCTCCTTCAGGTGACGCTCGCGCGCGTGTGCAGTTCGGCCAGTACGCCCGACGAAACGCTTCGGCCACGCAGTTTCGCGCTGTTGCACTGGCTGGAGCGGGCGGTGCCTTCGGATTGGCGGGTGGTGCTGCTGGCCGACCACCGCGTCTGGTTGGAGACCGAGCCGCGGGTCGAACTGCCGATCACCGCCGCCAGCCTGATCACCGAGATCACCCGCTTCGCGCTTGACCTGGCGCCGTACCTCGAACTGATGGACGAGACAGGGCTGACACTGTCGGGTGTCCGCTAGCGATTGAGCGCTTGTCGCGCGAGCCAGACGCAGCCCACCGCGAGCGCGCCCGCCACTACGGCGCCGACGATCGGTGCCGCACGACCAAGCCTGCCAAGCCTCTCGGCTGTCCGCGGTTGCAGCCAGATTGCCAGCAGGGGCGACAGCGCGGCGGCATCGATCGCCGCGAACCCCAGCCGCGGCAGCCGTCCGAGGGCAATCGCTCCGAGGCAGGCAAGCACGCCGACATCGACAGCGACCGCCAGCGTTGCCGGTCCCGGGATGGGCGGCAGCGCGAACATCGTCAAAGCCGCGAGTCCCGGCACCAGGGCCAGTTGAATCCATGACGGCGGCGCGCCCGCGACATGCAGTGCCGCCGCCAGCGTCAGGCCCGCCAGGGCAAGCCGCAAGGGGCCGGGCGCCTTGACCGTCAGGCTATGGGCGAACAACAGCGTTGCGAGAGCCACACCGAGCCCGATCGGCCAGCTTGCCCGCAGCGCCGCCTGATCGTGCGGCATGCCCGAGAGCATCCAGCCGGCGACGAGTGCCGCGAACAGTACGCCGATCCACGCGCGGCGCCCCGGGCCGAGCCAATGGCACATCAGGCCGATCAGCAGAGCCACGGCGGCGATCCCGGTCAATTTGTCCACCGACGGCTGCGGCTGCGGTGCCCAAAGCCGGCCGGTGATTGCGTACCAGCCGGCGACGACACCGGCGCCGCCTGCCGCCGCGGCGAGCAGTCCGACGCGCAGGAAGCGCCCTGCCAGGGCGAGCACGAGCGCCACGGCGAATGCTATGAGCGGTCCGTGGAGCTGCTGCCATTGGGCGACGTGATTCGGCATCCGCGCTGCGTGACGTGCTGTCTCCGGTGCGTCAAGCTGCGGCCCGCAAGCAGTGATTCGAGGCGGCCTACGTGAGCGATCGCATCGTGCCGATACGTGTCTGGGACGCACCGACCCGCCTGTTCCATTGGGCAACTGTAATCCTGCTCGGATCGAGCTGGCTGACCGAGAGTCGTGGCTGGATGGAACTGCACTTCCTGTCCGGCTACAGCGTCATCGCACTGCTGCTGTTCCGTATCGCCTGGGGATTCGTCGGCAGCGAGACGGCGCGCTTCTCGCACTTTGTCAGAGGCCCGATTGCGGCTTTGCGGCACCTCGCCCACCTGCACCGGCGTGAGCCGGACACCGCGATCGGCCACAACGCCGCCGGCGGCTGGATGGTGCTGGCGATGCTCGCGATGCTGGCGGTTCAGGTGGCGACCGGGCTTTGCGCCAACGACGATGGCGACACCGAGGGACCGCTGTTCAAGTATGTCAGCAAGGACCGCAGCGACTGGCTGTCGCACATCCATGCGGTGAACTTCAAAGTCATCCAGATTGCGGTGCTGCTGCACATCGTGGCCATCCTGATCTATCTCGGACTGAAACGGCACGATCTGGTCCGGCCGATGATCACCGGGCGAAAACACCTGCCCGAAGCACTGCAACCGCCCATGCTGGCAAGCCCGATGCGAGCGGTCGTGCTGTTCGCGGTTGCGGCGGTGGCGGTGGGCGTCGCGGTGAACGCCCTGTAGCCCGCTTAGGCGGCGAGCCGCGCGGCGAAGCGCTGGCGGCGCCACTGCATCAGGCGCCAGGCCGTCTTGGCGGACAGGTCCGACAGCCGCCCGCGCGGTCGCAGGCCGACTGCCTTGAAGATCATGCCCATGCCGCGCTCGATGTGGCGGAAGCGATAGAGGGCCATGGCGCGGCCCATGCAGGTCGCGCTGCAGCGCGCATGCGCGTAGGCCACACCCGCCGGCTCATTGGCGCAATGCCAGGCGTAAGCCAGTTCGTCGTCCTCGCTTTCGCCGATGCGGCCGGCGGCGATACGCAGGCGATGCAACAGGCCGATCTTCTCCCGCGCCAGATAGCGGCGCATGTGGTCGTAGAACAGCTTGAAGTGACGTAACTCGTCGGCGGCGATGTGACGGCAGATCTGCTGGAGCACCGGCTCCTTGGTCGCGTCGGCGAGCGCGGTGTAGTAGCTGGAGGTGCCGGTCTCCACCATGCAACGGGCGATCAGCTCGCCGGTGCGCGAGCCGCGGATCGAGGCTTCGGCATCCAGCGGCAGGCGGAATCCGGCCTTGTAGCGGGCGAAGGCCGATCGATAGTCCCAGGTGGGGTCGGCGAGCGTCGCCCATTTGCCGAGGGCATCACCGTGCTGCACCTCCTCCTCGGCCCAAGCGTCGGCGGCCCGACGGAAGTCGGGATCGTCGCCGAACACGCGGTTGAGATAGATGGCGTAGTCGGTGCCGTTCCGCTCCACCATGGCGGCGGCCTTTACCAGGGGGATCAGTTCCGGGTCCACCCTGGCCGGATCGAACCGGTCCCAGGCCACGTCCTCGATACGCCAATGCTTCATACTCATACGGTCCGCACTGTTCGAAGCCGTACCGCAAAGTGCGCCCGATCAGGCAGATTCGGAAGGGTGCCGGGATCACGGGGCCGCGAGCGAGCGACCCGGTCGGTCGCGCTCAGCGCCCTGTCAGCAGAGCGTCCGCCGCTTCGACGAGGGCACGAGCGGACTGGATGCGTTCCAGCGCCAGTTCCTCTCCCACGACGTTCGACGCCTCGACCGTCGCATAGGCGGCCTCCGCTGCCGCCAGCCGCCGCTCGCCTTCCTCACGCGACAGATCGCCTGGCGCCAGCACCTCGTTCGCCA
>JANWJK010000137.1 GCA_025452005.1 Acetobacteraceae bacterium
TACTGCTCGACGTGACGATACCGACGGAGTAGCGCTCCTGCTTCCGAACGAAGCCACACAGCAGCAGCGCTTCGAGCGCGGTCTCCGCGAAGTGTTCGATGCCGGCGGCGGATGCATGAATGTGCGACCAGATCGCGTCGACCAGGCAAACACCAGTTACAGCCATCCATGCAAATCCCAGTCGGAGGGTGTTTCCAACAATCCTTCCGAGAATTTCGCGCACGGCCGGCGGAGCGGGATCTGACGCAGCCCCCGATCTGAATTCTATTCTGGTCGCGGGAGCAACCGGGATCTGCGGCAGGGATCCGGTGGATGTTCACCGAAGCTAAGCGGCCTCCGGCGCTGCGCCGGGCGTTGGCGACCACCCGGCTGGGTCGGCTGTCGCCTGCAACTCGCCTGGCGCCATTGAGCCAGACGAGCAACAAGTCCCAGAACGACGACCGGGCCTCCACCTTGATTTTGTTCGGCGTTGTGCCGCGCATGATGATGTTTCCCTTCGGGCGGAGCGCTCTGCAATCGGAAACTGCCGGCGAGCCACCTGCCACTTTCTAGCGAAAGCAGTTGTTCGACGCGTTGATGTAGATCAATGACTGCACCAACGCATCCACTGTATTAAACAGTCCGGGCAACCCCGCCCATCATCGACTAAGGAGATCACCATGCTTTACCTGTATTGCCTTCTGCAGAACCTTGCGGCTCGGCGTCCGTGGAAATCCGAGGAGGGCGTCACGGCCATTGAGTACGGCCTGATCGCAGCACTCGTTGCTGTCGCCATCATCGCGGCTCTTGGTACGCTGAAGGGCGGCTTGGTCGATGTGTTCACAGGCGTCGGTGGTAAGTTGAGCGCCGCCGCGACCGCCACGTAAACTGCACGTAAACTGCACGCGGCAGCTTCAACACCGGATAGGCAATGACATGGCCTCGCCAACGATTGCGTGGGTGCCTGAGGGGATGATCCTCCTTGCTTGTCGGTGGCAGTCGCCACCGACGTGGCAAGGCGGATCATCCCCAATCGCTTGGTGCTGCTGGTTCTCGCAAGCGGCATCACCCTCCGGTTGCTGTCCGCTCCCAGCCCCTTCTGGCTGGGTCTGCTGGGGCCGATCGCCGTTCTACTGGCGCTCGGCCTGCTCGCAAGCCACGACCTCGTCGGCTGGGGTGACGCGAAGCTGATCACGGCCGTCTCCGTCGCAGTTCCGGCGGACCGGCTGCTGACCCTGCTGCTCGCGATCGCCCTGGCGGGCGGGCTGCTGAGCTGCCTCTACCTCGCCGCGCGCTGCGTCCTGCGACGCATCGCGGCGTCCCCGGACCGCGCCCGAACCGATGGATACTGGGGCGCGCGTGGGTCCGGGACCCCATTGCTTTCGGCCGCCATGGCCGGGCCTGGCCCGGTGTCGCGGCCGGCTGTTGGCTGGCCAGCCGCGGCGTTGCGGTTGGGGGGGCTTGGAGACGTGGATCGCCGGGCCAAGCCCGGCCATGACGATGGGGCGCCCGGCCATGACGGTGGGGCGCCCGGCCGTGACGATGGGGCGCGGGGCGACCGCGGCTGTGACGAAGGGGCGCAGGGCGACCCCGTTGCCGCCGACTTGCGTCCCTCCTGGCTGGCCTCGCTGCGCCTTGTGGCAGCCCGCGAACGCGCCAGGATCCTGGCGGGTGAGCCGATGCCCTACGCCGTCGCGATCGCCGGCGGCGTCTGCTTCACCCTCTGGACCGGATGACTGCCATGAGCCGCGGCGCCCTGTTCGCCATCGGCCTCTTCGCCCTGTTGGGCGGGCTGTCGCTGTCGTACCTCTGGTACAACCAATCGACCGTCGCCCCCGCGGGACCTGTCGTCACCCAGGTCGTCACCAGGACCATCCTGGTCGCCTCGCACGCCTTGCCTGCCGGCACGCTGCTACGTCGCGGCGACATGGCGTGGGAGGAGCGGCAGGCCGCCGCCGTGGTCGGCGCCGATATCGTCCGCGGCAGCGCCTCAGAGACCGACTTCGTCGGCGCCGTCACGCGGCGGGCCTTCGCCGCACGGGCACCCCTCACCGCCGGCGACATGGTCAAGCCGGGCGATCGCGACTTCCTGGTCACCGCCCTCGCCCCCGGCTATCGCGCGGTGTCGATCAACGTCGATGCGGTGCAGAGCACCTCGGGCCTGGCACTGCCGGGCGACCGCGTGGACATCATCCTCACCCAGTCGTTCGCGCCGCAGAGCACCGATGCCGGCCACCGCAGCGTCGGCGAGACCGTGCTGCGCAACCTCCGCGTCATCGCGGTCGACCAGACGCTGTTCCCGGTGACCAAGCCGACCGATGCGCAGAAGGATACGCTCGGCCAGGTGCACCTGCCGAAGACCGTCACGCTGCAGGTGACCGAGCGCCAGGCCGCGATGCTGCTGGTGGCCGACCAGTTGGGCAAGGTCCAGCTCGCGCTGCGCGGGCAGCAGGACCGCGGCGCGCCGCTGCTGGGCCGGCTGTTCGCATCCGACCAGCCATCCGCCGTCTGGGCGGGCGACGTATCCAAGGCCCTGGCGACACCCCCCGCGGAGCCTGTAACAGCGCGTGCAGAGATCGCTGTCATGCGCGGCGGCAAAACCGAGCGTCTGTGTGACACGATCGCCGGTCTTGCCCCGTGCAAGTGAGGTGACCATGCACGCGTCCATACAGACACTGCGTTCCAGCGTCGGGCTTTGCTGCATCATTGCCTGCGTTGCCGCGGGTCCCGTGACGGCGGCGGCCGCACCACCTGCCGCGCCGGCGGGCATCCGCGCGAGCACGCCGCTTTCGGTCGATGCCGACCAGGCGCAGGTGATCCACCTGTCGGAACCCGCCAAGACCGTGTTCGTCGCCAATCCCGATATCGCCGACGTGCAGGTGCCGACGCCGACCAGCTTCCTCGTCTACGGCAAGAAGCCGGGCACCACGACGGTGTTCGCCATCTCCGAGTCAGGTGCGACGATCAGCTACACGGTCCACGTCAGTCGCCCCGCGAGCGAGATCTCCGGCGCGGTGCACACCGCCGTGCCCAGCGCGAAGGTCCGCGTGACCGGCACGCCTGCCGGGGTGACGATCTCCGGCTCGGTCGATTCACCGCGCGACGCCGAACGGCTGAAGGCGGCGGCGCGGCAGTTCCTCGGCGACAAGGAGACCATCAACTTCGACGTGGCCGTGAACATGGCGACGCAGGTCACCTTGCGGGTGCAGGTCGCCGAGGTGTCGCGCAGCGTGGACAAGGCGCTGGGCGTCAACTGGTCGGCGCTGGGCAATATCGGCACGATTGCCAGGCTGTCGCCATTTCCGGCGCTCACGCTGAACGCCAACGGCAACACCACCACCGCGACAGCGATCGCCGGCAATCCGCTCAACCTGGGCGGCACGTTCGGCGCGCTGATCACGGCACTCGACCAGCAGGGGCTGGCGACCATCCTGGCCGAGCCGTCGCTGACGGCGATCTCCGGCGAGACGGCGAACTTCCTCGCCGGCGGCGAGTTTCCTATCCCGGTGCCGCAGGGCAACCAGACCACCACCATCGAATACAAGAAGTTCGGCATCAGCGTGGACTTCACGCCCACGGTGCTGGACGGCAACCGCATCAGCATCAAGGTCCGCCCGGAGGTCAGCCAGCTCTCGACCGTCGGCGCGCTGAAGCTGGACAGCGTCGAGGTGCCGTCGCTGACGGTGCGGCGGGCGGAAACAACGGTGGAGCTTGGCAGCGGCGAGAGCTTCGCGATCGCCGGGCTGTTCCAGAACAACGGCCAGAACGACGTGAGCGGCCTGCCGTTCCTGGCCAACATACCGATCCTCGGGGCGTTGTTCCGTTCGAGCGATTTCAAGCGCAACGAAAGCGAGCTGGTGATCATCGTCACGCCCATTATCGTCAGGCCGGCCTCTGCACCGACCGATCTGCATCTGCCGACCGAGGGACTGCGGTTCTCGAGCGACATCGAGCGCATCCTGCTGGGGCGGCTGGCGTCGGTCCCGGTCGCCGGCGCGGCTTCACCGCAAGCGGGGACACCGCGCCTGCGCGGCGCCGCCGGGTTCATGCTGGAGTAGGAATGATGGCCGGACCGCTTCGCTCAACCGCCAGACTGCTCTGCACCGGCATCGTGCTCGCCGCATCGGCCTGCGCACCGCTGCCTGTGCCGACCGCGCAGCAGCCATGCCCGCAATGGGTGCTGTTTCCGCCCGACTACTTCAGCAACGCGGATTCGCCGTATCTCGGCTGCGTCGTCGCGACCAATCTGCGCGCCAACGCCGCCGATCCCGCGGACCTGGAGCGCGGCAGGCCGTTGGCGCCGGCGAACGGCGAACGCGAGACGCGGGCCGTCGAGGCCTATGAGCAGGGCAAGATCAAGCCGTTCCAGGGCAGCGGCTCGATGAGCCCGACGATCAACGCCACAGGAACACAGTGATGGACATCGGCATTCCCGTCGCCGGCGTGGTTCCACTCGGCAACACAGCCGCACAGACCGCTATGGTCTTCGTGCGCGATCGCGATTCGGAGGGCGTGATCCGCCAGTGCCTCAGCGATCTCTCGGTGCAATCGCCCGAGATCAAGAACGGCGGCATCAACGAGGCCATCGCGGACCTGAAGAACCGCAGTTCGCCGCGCCTGCTCATCGTGGACATCCAGGGCGTCGAGGACGCGGTCGCCCATGTGCGCGACCTGGCCGATGTGTGCGAGCCGGAAACCGGTGTCATCGTCGTCGGTGACGTGAACGATATCCGCGTCTACCGCAGCCTGAAGGCCGCCGGAGTCGTCGAGTACTTCTTCAAGCCGCTGGTTCGCGACCTCGTCATGCAGACCTGCCACGGCATCCTGACGGGAAGCAGCGAGCAGCCGGCGTCGCGGGCCGGTAAGCTCGTGTTCGCGCTGGGTGTGCGCGGCGGGGTCGGCGCAACCACCGTCGCGGTGGCGACGGCCTTCTACCTGGCCGAGAGCCTCAAGCGCCGGGTCGGGCTGCTGGATCTCGACCTGCATTTCGGCGATGCCGCCCTGCAGCTCGACGCAGCGCCGACACATGCATTGCGTGAAGCCCTGGATCATCCCGAGCGTGTGGACGAGTTGTTCCTCGAACGCGGCATGACGCGTGTCGGCGAAAGACTGGGCGTGCTGGCGGCGCTCGAGCCTCTGGAGGAGAGCTTCACCGTCGATGCAGCCGCCGTTCACTCGCTGCTGGAACACCTCCTGCATCGCTATCGCTATGTTTTCGTCGATGTTCCCGCGAGTGCCGCACCGGGCCTGACGCAGGTCCTTCACCTGCCGGCGACGACGCTGCTGGTCAGTACGGCCAGTCTCGTGTGCGCCCGCGACGTCGCCCGGCTGCGCGCAAGGCTCGGTCCGAACAGCGCCGAGCGCACGACGATCCACATCCTTAACAAGAGCGGCGCCAACGACAGCCTCTCCAACGAGGAGTTCAACGGCGCCGCCGGGGCAGCACCCGAAGTCGTCATCCCGAACGCAAGGGAGATTGCGTCGGCCTCCCGCCTCGGCGCGAAGGGCTTGCAGAAGTGCTCGGCGCTCCAGCGCAGTCTGGCGCCGCTGTTGCGCCAGCTATCGGGCGAAGGCTTCGGAACAGAACGCAGGTCGCTCCTGCGGAGGTTCCTGAGGTAGTCATGGCCACATTCGGTAAGCGTGCTCAGAGCGACGCCTTACCAGCCAGATCGCTGACAGCCGTTCCCGGCGGTCAAGCGCCCATCGGGACAATGCAGCAGAGAGGCACCGCCGCCGCCTCCACGGACGTCATTCGCGATCAGGTCCTGCTGCGGATCGAGCCAGCGGTCGCCGTGCGCATGACGCAGGCGGATCTGTCGGAGCGCGTCACCGTGCTCGTATCCGAGATCGCGACCGAGCTGAAATTGCTGTTGAACCGGCAAGAGCAGCAGAGCCTGGCCCACGACATCGTCGATGACATGATCGGGCTGGGCCCGCTCGAACCGCTGCTGCGCGACAACACGGTGTCGGATGTTCTGATCAACGGCGCCAACATGGTCTATGTGGAGCGTCACGGCAAACTTGAGCTGAGCAACGTCAAGTTCCGCCACAACGCCCACGTCCTGCACGTGGCCCAGCGGATCGCCTCCTCGGTCGGCCGACGCGTGGACGAGTCGAGCCCCATGCTCGATGCGCGGCTCGTGGACGGCAGCCGCGTCAACGTCATCATTCCTCCGCTGAGCCTGAAAGGGCCTTGCATATCGATCCGCAAGTTCTCGAAGGGCGCCATGGAGTTCGCCAGGCTCGTTCAGTTCGGTTCGATGTCGCGCGAGATGGGTCGGGCGCTGGAGATCGCGGCGCGGTCCCGGCTGAACATCATCATCTCCGGCGGCACCGGCTCGGGCAAGACCACGCTGCTCAACGCGCTGTCGAGCATGATCGAACCGACGGAGCGGATCATCACCATCGAAGATGCGGCCGAGCTGCAA
>JANWJK010000138.1 GCA_025452005.1 Acetobacteraceae bacterium
CAAGCCGAGCCGCTCCACGCCGGCCTCGATCTCGGCGATGAATGCGCCGAGCGGCGGCGGATCGACATCGGGATACGGCACCGGGAAGCCGCCGCCTGCGTCGATCACGTCGATGGCCACCCCGGCGACGCGGAGCACCTCGCCGGTCATCGCCAGCGCAGCGCGCCAAGCCAGCGGGTCGAGGCATTGCGAGCCGACATGGAACGACACGCCCAGCCGCGCCGCGTGCGGCCGTGCGGCGCGAAGCAGCGCCGCGGCATCGTCGGGCGCCGCGCCAAACTTGCCTGAAAGATCGAGCACGGCGCCGCCCTTCGGCAGCGCCAGGCGAACGATCAGACCCAGATCGCCGGCCACGCCGCTCGCCGCCGTCTCCTTGCGGATCTTCGCCAATTCGTCCGGCGTATCCAGCACGAAGTCGCGCACGCCGTGCCGCTCCCACGCCTCGCCGATGGCGCCGCGCGCCTTCACCGGATGCATGTAGTGGATTGTCGCATCGGCGAACATCTGCCGCACCAGCCGCACCTCGCCAATCGAGGCACAGTCGAAATGCGTGACGCCGCCGGCCCGCACAGCGCGCAGGATCACCGGCTCCGGATTGCACTTCACCGCATACATCACGTCACCGGGGAACGCCGCGACGAACTCGGCGGTGGCGGTGGTGACGGCGGCGGGGCGCAGGCAGTGCATCGGCTCCTCCGGCCGCTCGATGGCAACCAGATCGGCGACGCGGGGCAGCGCAATGGCATCGCCAGCGAAGCGGCCATACAGCGGCGAGACGGCCGAACGAGCGCGCAGACGGTTCATCGTGGAAGTCCTCGCGAGCACAGCCGGACGCGCGACAGCACGCCCGACGGTCAAGACCAACGGAAAAAATGCCGGCGGCGGCTTTGCGCCGCGGGCAGACTCAGCCGGTGCTGCGAGTACTTCGCATCGCGGCAGACCGTTCAGCCAACATAGGCGGCTCCCTAACGACCACCGGCCCACTGCTGACCGGCTCGACCGAAAAGGACGCGTTACGTCGTTGCTGTGCCCCCTATCACGGCGGGAGCTCGCGGCACGTGCGATGCGTCAACGCACCGCCCGAGGGCGATGCGAGAGGCACGATATAGCGATGTTGGCCGGCAAACCGTTATGCGTTCTCAACGCCTCAAGCAAACGCTCAGGACATGGAGCCAACCAGGGCGAGGTACTCCCAGGCCATCGTGGCGGCGGCCAGCGCGGTGATCTCCGCCACGTCGTAGGCCGGCGCCACCTCCACCACGTCCATGCCGACGAAGCGCAGGCCGCGCAGCCGCCGCAGGATCGCCTGGGCCTGCCAGGACGCAAGCCCGCCGATCTCCGGCGTGCCGGTGCCAGGCGCGAAGGCGGGATCGAGCGCGTCCACATCGAAGCTGAGATAGACCGGCAAATCGCCAACCGCATCGCGGATCGTCTGCGCCGTCTGCTCCACTCCGGACGCGTGGACCACCAGTGCGGTCAGCACCTCGACGCCCTGACCCAACGTCCAGTCCCACACGTCGCGCTGCACCGGTGAGCGGATGCCGATCTGCACCATGTGGTGTGGATCGACCAGGCCTTCCTCGATCGCATGGTAGAATACCGAACCGTGCGCATACCGCTGGCCGAAATTGTCCGGCCAGGTGTCGACGTGCGCATCGAAGTGTATCAGCGCGAGCCTGCCGCCGAGCCGTCCCGACAGCGCGCGCAGCAGCGGCAGCGTCGTGCCGTGTTCGCCGCCGAGCGCGACCAGGTGGCGCAGGTTCGCTGCCTGCTGTTCGATGAGGCGCAGGCTGTTCGGGATGTCGCCCAGCGTAAGTTCGAAGTCACCGATATCGGCTAGGTCGAGCGTCGCAGGATCGATCCAGAACTCGGGATGCGCGCCGTCCACCAGCATGCGGCTGGCACGGCGGATTGCCTGCGGACCTTCGCGCGCACCGGCCCGGTTGGTGGTGCCGACGTCGTGCGGGATGCCGGCGACCACGAAGGCAGCGTCGCGATCATGGCGGGCGATGCCCAGGAAACCGGGTGGCGTGGCAAATGTCGGCGGACCCGCCATACCGAAGCTCCAGCGAAGGACGCACCGTTATAGGGCGCGTCCGGTCGCTGAGCCATCGGCGCGATCAGGACGCCGGATCGATCGTGGTCGACCAGAGCGCCTGATCGGCGACATTGCGCAGCGTCACCTTCATCTGTCGCGTGCTGCCGTCCACTTCGACCTGGCCAAAAAACTGCAGGCCTGCCGATGGCGGCAGGTTCTGTCCCTGCTCGGCCGTTGGCGCCTTCACGTATTTCAGTTGCGGCCCGAAGGTCTGGTCCAGGTCGCCGGGGCCGAATGTGCCCGCGTGGATCGGTCCGGATACGAACTCCCAGAATGGATCGAAGTCCTGGAACTTCGCGGCCGATGGATCGTACCAGTGCGCAGCGGTGTAGTGCACATCCGCGGTCAGCCATACCGTGTTGCGGACCTTCTCGCGCTTGATGAAGCCCAACAGGTCGGCGATCTCCAGTTCGCGGCCGAGTGGGACACCGTTGTCGAGCTGGCTCACCGCCTTGCTGCCAAAATTACGATCGGCGTCGTAGACGACATAGATGCTGATCGGCATGTCGGCGGCAATGACCTTCCAGGTTGCCTTGGAGGCGGCGAGCTCGCGCTTCAGCCAGGCGATCTGTGTCGGCCCGAGGAAATACGCAGCGGGGCCATAGCTCGCTTGCCTGTCCTCGCCGTTAGGCCCGCGGTAGCTGCGCATGTCCAGCATGAACACGTCGACCAGCGGTCCGTAACCGATCTTGCGGTAGACGCGCGCCGGCTCGAACGGATTGGCGGCGATCGGTATGAACTCGTGGAACGCGCGATGTGCGCGCGCCACCATCGCCAGGGCATACTTCTCGCCGTATTTCTTGCGCAGATGTTCGGCGCGGGTCAGCGGCTCCTCCGGCCACCAGTTGTTGGTGACCTCATGGTCGTCCCATTGCGCGTATGTCGGTACCTCCGCGTTGAAGGCGCGCATATTCTGGTCGAGCAGGTTGTATTTATACTGGCCGCGGAATTCGGCCAGCGTTTCCGCGGGCTTCGACTTCTCCTCGGTCACCACGTTGGTCCACATCGTGCCGTCCTTCAGCTTGACCTCGGCTACGATCGGACCATCGGCATAGACGGTGTCGCCGGAGTGAATGAAGAAGTCCGGCCGATGCCGCAGCATGGTGGCATAGGCCTTCATGCCGCCCCATTCCTCGTTGATCCCCCAGCCCTGGCCGGCTGTGTCGCCTGACCAGACGAAGGCGACGTTGCGGTTGTCCGCCGGCGCGGTGCGGAAGCGGCCGACCATCGCCTCGCCCAGCACGGATGGATCGGCGAGATTCTGCGGCGTCACGCGATAGAAGATGTCCTGACCTGCCGGCAGCGCCTGCACACCCGCCTTTCCGGCCAGGTCGCTCTCCGGCAGCGCATCGACGTAGACGCCGCCGAGTACCGAGGCAAAGCTGTCGGTAGTGGCGAACTCGATCCGCAGTCGTGACGGCTGGCTGGCGCGCGCCCACACGATGGCGCTGTCCGCCGTAACATCGCCGGATTGCAGGCCATGGGTGAGCGACGGCCGGTCTGCGGCACGGCTGATGGCAGGGGTGAACAGGCCCGCCGACCCGAGTGTGAGAAGACCGCTCGCGCGCATCACGCCACGGCGTGTCGGACCGTTTCGAGTGTGACGTTGCATCGCTGTCCCCGAGGTTGCTTGCGGGATTTTCGGCGGTTTGGATGACAGCAAGGTGATGGAGGCATGACAATGGGACGAATAGGCACGCGTCCCGACTGGCTCAATCCTCGGTCACCCGATCCGGGCGGTGGTGGCGCGCGACCATCGACCTCGCAAGCTGCGCCCGAGCGCAGCGGCGAGCGCCGCCACGCGCCATCGGCGCCCAAGTCCCAGGACTGTTCGGTGTCCTTCAGATTCACCGGCATGATCTGGTCCAGCACCTGAACGTGCACCGTCGGATTGTGTATCGGCCCAGCGTCTCGACGCGCCAGTCCATGTTTCTCTCCGTCCAATCGGCGGAGCCGATGAAGACTTTGGCGTCACGGTGCAGCGGACAGAACGAACGCAAGTGCGGTCGCGATGGCCGGTCTTTACCAACGCGTTGGGCTACGGCGCGCCGTGCATTCACGCCGATCTTGCGATCAAAGGTACTTATATTGGGCGTGCAATCGGGTGGCGCGATTATGACCGGTGTGGGCCGACGCCGATTCGTCACCGCGGTCAACTGTATCCTGACTGGTGCTCGACGTGCGGCTCAAGACTCAGGCCGAGGACGCAGCGCAATGGGCGCATGTTACGCGCGTTGCATTGGCAGCCCTATTTCCTTGAGTTCATGGGCTTGTCCGAAGTCAATAGTGCTACTCAGCCGCTTCGGCCTCCTCGGTCTCGTCCATCGGCGCCATCATGGCGTTCGCCACCACGCCGGACTGATCGCGGATGCGGTGCTCGATCGCATCCGCCACCTCCTTGTGGTCGCGCAGGAACTGCTTGGCGTTCTCCCGCCCCTGGCCGATCCGCTGGCTGTCGTGGCTGAACCAGGCACCGGACTTCTCCACCACGCCCGCCTTCACGCCGAGGTCGATCAGCTCGCCGACCTTGCTGATGCCCTCGCCGTACATGATGTCGAACTCGACCTGCCGGAACGGCGGCGCCAGCTTGTTCTTCACCACCTTCACCCGCGTCTGGTTGCCTACCACCTCGTCGCGATCCTTGATCTGGCCGATCCGCCTGATCTCCATGCGCAGCGAGGCGTAGAACTTCAGCGCGTTGCCGCCGGTCGTGGTCTCCGGATTGCCGAACATCACGCCGATCTTCATGCGGATCTGGTTGAGGAAGATCAGCGTCGTGTTGCTGCGCGATACGCTGCCGGTGAGCTTGCGCAGCGCCTGGCTCATCAGCCGCGCGTGCAGCCCCATATGGCTGTCGCCCATCTCGCCTTCCAGTTCGGCGCGCGGCACGAGAGCGGCGACGCTGTCGATCACCACCACGTCGATCGCGCCCGAACGTACCAGCGTGTCGCAGATCTCCAGCGCTTGCTCGCCGGCATCCGGCTGGCTGATCAGCAGGTTGTCCACATCCACCCCCAGCTTGCGCGCATAGCCGGGATCGAGCGCATGCTCGGCATCGATGAAGGCGCAGGTGCCGCCACGCTTCTGTGCCTCGGCGATGGCGTGCAACGCCAGCGTGGTCTTGCCGGAGCTTTCCGGGCCATAGATCTCGAGGATGCGTCCGCGCGGCAGCCCGCCGATCCCCAGCGCCAGGTCGAGCCCGAGCGAGCCCGACGGGATGACCTCGATCTGCTCATCGACGCCACGCGAGCCCATGCGCATGATGGAGCCCTTGCCGAAGGCCCGCTCGATCTGCGCCACCGCGGCGTCCAGCGCCTTGTTCCGTTCCATCAGGGGCTCCTCGTTCTGGCGGTTGCTGCGCGCTTGCAGTCTGACGATGTTGCCGTGGCCGGCGTTAAGATTTTGCATACAGTTCCACAGGGTTCGAACGGTCGCGTCTGGCGACATCTTATGGCCGAATCTCCGGTGCATGACAAGAACATAATGTGAACTGCGATTCCATCCCAGCTACCGGGACATACACCGCCGGCCCGATTCTGGCACACCGGCTCAGACGTCGGTGAACAGCCGGTTTTCACGATCGGCAGCAGGCAGCCAGCCCCACCGGGCATCGATGGCGTGGCCGCCGAGATTCTCCCGCCAGCGGGCGGCCGCGCACGTCATTGGGCAGTCACGTGTCCGGTCTGATGCTGTATGCTCGTGGCGGGAACAAGCGAGGTCGCGCCATGTCCACAACGAAGACAGCGCCGGCTACCACTGCCACAAGCGGTGTGGTGGGGCCGCTCCTGACCGCGTTCGATGCGATCGCGGCCAAGGGCGGCGATCCGAAAGCGGTCGCCGGCCAGCAGTTCGCGTACATCATGGATCAGATCCGCGGCAACGCGCTGCCCTTCTTCCAAGAGCTGCGCGACGACAGGCCGATCCTCCAGACCCCGGCGGCCACGCTCGTCTCGCGGTTCCGGGACGTGGAGGAGATCCTGCACCGCGAGACGATCTTCTCCGTCAGCCCATACCTGCCGCGGATGATGGGCGTTATCGGCCCGTTCGTGCTGAGCCAGGACATCACGCCAGGCTATGATCGCGACATCTCGGTCATGCGCCTCGTCGTGCGGCGCGAGGATTTGTCGCGCGTGAAGGATATCGTCTCGCGCTGCGCCGCCGGGATCGTCCAGACGCTGTTCCAAGGGCCCGGGCCGATCGAGATCGTCCAGACGCTCACCCGCAAGGTCCCGGTGCGGCTGGCGGCCGAATATTTCGGCTTCGCCGCGCCAGACGATGCGCAGATGATGGGATGGGCGCGGGCCTGCTTCCGCGAGTTCTTCATCAACCTGCGGAACGCGCCCGACATGCGCGCCCCCGCGGTGACCGCAGGCGCGGAAATGCTCGGGCGGCTTGACGCGTTGCTGGCGGAACGCCGCGCCGGGGGCGGGGACGGCAAGGACGACGTGATGGGCCGGCTGCTGCGCCTGCGGGCCGCGGGCGGCGCCGATGGCGTCGATGACGAGGTCGTCCGCCGCACGCTCGCCGGGCTGGTCATCGGCATGGTCGAGACCACCTCGCAGGCCGCGATCCAGGCGCTGCTCGTGCTGTTCTCGATGCCCGACGCGCTGGCCAAGGCTGCTGCCGCTGCCAAGGCCGACGATGACGATGCGCTGGCGGGCCTCGTGTTCGAGGCGCTCCGTTTCCGCCCCATCAATCCGATGGTCGTGCGGGTGGCCAAGGAGGACTACCATCTCGCGGCGGGCGAGCCGCACGCGACACTGATCCCCAAGGGCTCGACCGTCTTCGCACTGACCTGGTCGGCCATGTTCGACCCGCGCGTCCTGGAGCAGCCGCAGGAGTTCCGGCCCGGCCGGCCCGACTACCAGTACATGCACTTCGCCACCGGGCTGCACGCCTGCTACGGCCGCTACATCAGCCAGATCCAGATCCCGCAGATCCTCAAGCCCTTGCTCAAGTTGCCGGGCCTGCGCCCGGACGGCGTGCCGGAGTACGACGGCACCTTCCCGCAGACGCTGCGCGTCAGTACGTCTTGAGATACTCCAGCAACGCCATGCGGTCGGACTCGGACAGGTCGGTGCCCCAGATGTGGCCGCCATTGCCGTTGCCGGTCCGCGTGGTGTCGACAAGGCAGTCCTGCTGGCTGCAGGACGTCTCCACAGCGAAGCCGAGCTTGATCGGGTCATACTGGCGCGCGCCGAGGGCGAAGGTCTTGGGCCGACGCTCGGGGAGCAGCAGCAGGTCGTACAAGGTCGGCACCGATCCGTTATGCAGGAACGGCGCCGCCGCCCAGATCCCGTAGAGCGGGCGCGCCGCGTAGGGGCCGTACGGCGCCTTGGTGTCGAGCAGCGTGTCGCGCCAGGTGACCTTCTCGCGCCGGTCGAGATCTTCCATCACGCGCCGCTGCTTCTCGTCGAGCCCGGCGGCTGCGTAGGCCTTCTGCTTGATGCCGTCCACGGCGGCCTGCACGGTCCGGGCGAAGGAGGCGCCCTCGAACGCGGTGCCCGCCTTCACGTCGGCGCAATCCTTCAGCAGCCGCGAATCATCGGCGCTGTAGGCCCGCGGCGGGATCGAAAGCGCGCCGGTATCGGGCACCGGGCAGGAGATCCGAAGCGCTGCGGTGGCGTCGGTGCCGACGTCCTCCGGGCGCATGCCGCGCAGCCGGATCAGCCCGGCCGGCGTGCGCTGATCACTGCCGTACTCATGGCACCCGGCGCAGCGTCCGCGGAAGATCGTCTCTCCAGCCGCGGCAAGGCCGGGCTTGATCGCGCCGAACGCCGCCTCCGGCCAGCGCGGCGGGTCGAGATAGTAGGCCAGCCACTCGAGTGCGTGCATGTTCGTGACCGGGATAGAGCTGTCGAACATCGAGGTCCGCTGCGGGTCGAGGACGACGGTAGCACCCGCGCCCAGTGTCTCGGTGATGTTGCGCTCCATCACCGTATTGGTGTCGATGGTCCATTCGATCCAGTCGTAATCCTTGAAGCCCCAGACGGAAGGGAAGCGCCCGGGCTGGTCGCGATACGCCTCGACCGGCTCCGGCGGCATGGCCTTGCGCGACCAGAGCGGCGGGAACTTCACGGCCGCGTCGAGCTTGACCAGGTTCGCACTATTAACCTCGAACGTTGCGCCCGCGTCTGCCTTCCGCAGGCGGGTGAACAGGAAGTTGCGGGTGCCGTCGAACGCATCGAGGCGGCCGAAGCCGGAGGTCGGATGATCGCGATCGCGGTGCTCCTGGGCGACGCGAATGACGTCGATCAATTCGAGCCGCGCATCGAGCCTGTCGCGGTGCAATAGGACGTTCGCGCCATAGTAGACGAGGGTCGCAGGACGGACGAACGGGGCCGCGACCCCGTAGCGCTGCCAATCCTGCCGCCCCAGGCGCTTCAGCGCATCCCACAATTTGCCATGGTCGCTCTTCAGCGCGAGCAGCGCTTCGACGGCCTCCGAGTAGAAGAGTTGCAGGTTGAACATGTTGGGCGCGCCGTCGACGCGCACGGCCTTGCCGTCGTGGCGCAATTCGCCGACGTGGCACGCTGCGCAAGTGACGCCCACGAAATCCATGCCGAAGGTGAACGGGTTCGTCGCCACCGTCAGCCCGACCGGCAGTCCATCGTCGCGCCCGGGATCGGGCAGCAGGCCGAAGCGCGAGAGGTTCTCGACGAATGGCTTGCTGGAGCCAGGATCTTTGACGTCGACAGCGGTCAGCAGGATCCAGGGCAGGATCTCCGAGCCCTGTGAGAGGTGGTAGTAGGATTGCCGCTGCTGTTGCGACAGGCCGTTGCGGTAGTCGGCGACGATCGACGGGTCGGGACGGTCGAACTTCACCTCCATGCTGCTATCGAGCGCGCCGCTCACGACCGGTATAGCGTAGAGGACGGCCGCGAGCAGGAAGATCCCCACGATCACCGTGAGCAGGAGGCGGGCGAAACGCACGGCGTTGTCCTCCTTGGAGCTACTGCGCGACGAACGCCTTCAGCGCGCCGAGCAGCGCCTTCGGATCGTGCGAGCCCTGGTAGACGGGTGGCGGCGCGGGGCCGCGCTGCAGCAATGTGTGGATCGCCTCCCAAGCCGTGCGGGCCGAATACTCGATGGTGAACGCCACATCCTGCCCGACTTCGACATACTGGCCGATCAGGCCGAGATTGGTGGACCCCTCCGGGACCGGGGGAGGACGATCCGAGCGCCTCCGCGGCATCCAGATGTTGTTCACGTAAGGCATGTCGCAGGGGACGCAGATCGAGGATGCCATGGTCGCGTCGAACTGTCGGTCGAACCGCAACTGCCGCAGCACCTCCTCGAGGATCTCCGCCCCGGTACACTCGTCCATGCTCTTCCACACGAAATCGCCGGTCCGCTCGGGATGCAGGCCGTAGCCCCACCAGACCTTCGTGCCTTCCGGCTGCCCGATGATCTCCGGCTGATGGAAGATCGAGAGCGACAATACCCAGCCCGAGTCCTTCAATGTCACCAGTCCGCCTCGGCCGGGCTCGCTGCCCGTCAGCGCGGTGATCTGGTCGATGAACTCGTCCCCGGTGGTCGTGACCGTGAAGGTGATCCAGCGCGCGTCGGGCACCACCGCGTCGCCGAAGAACACATCGGGGTCGCCGAAGCCCGGCCGGTCCTTGGCCATGCGCTGCCAAAGTGCCCAGGTCGAGTTGCCGCGCCGCTTCGGCGGCGGCTCGGTCATCGACCCAGCCGAGAGGCCCGCCGCCTGCGACCCGGTGGTCAGCAGCACGATGTCCTCCGGCCCGACCGCGACCTGGCCCACCACCCCATCCCGCTCGCACTCTAGCCGTTCGACCGTGATGCGGTCCGGCGCCGGCGCCAGACCGATGTCACGCACGAAGGTGCCGGTTTGCAGCTTAACGCCGCGCGCCTGCAGCCAGGCGGCCAGGGGTTCGATGAACGCCTGGTACTGGCAGATCGGCGTACGCAGGATGTGCTGCATGTCCGAGAGGTCGGGGAACAGGCCGAGGGCGCGGTTGATGTAGCGCCGGAATTCGGTCGCGCCGTGCTGCGGCAGCGACCCCATGATGGTCGACCAGAGCAGCCAGAACTCGGTCTGGAAGAAATCGGCGGGCAAGAACTCCTCGATCCGGCGACCGTCCAGCAGCGCTTCCGGTGTCAGCGAGAGCTTCACCAGATCGAGCCCGTGATGCAGGCTCAGTCCGTAATGCGCCCCGTGCACGATCTGGCCGTTGCGGTCGATGATGTGCGCTCGGTCATGGAACGGGTTCTGGGCGTTGAAGGTAAAGAACTCGTCCTTGACCGATACCGAGGGATCGCGGGTCGACGGAATGTCCGCCAGCAGGTCGAACGTGCAGCGGAACTCGGCGTCGAACACGGAGCCGGGGAGGTTGTAGCCACTCTGCGCGTTCCCGCCGAGGAAGAAGCCGCCGCCAGGCCGCGCTTCTGCCTCGTAGATCGTGATGTCCGGTCCCGGCACACCTGCGTTCCGGATGAGATATGCGGCTGCGGCCAGTCCGCCGAACCCACCGCCGACGATATGCGCCTGCATCGCCCTC
>JANWJK010000139.1 GCA_025452005.1 Acetobacteraceae bacterium
CCACCGAGGAGGAAATCGCCGAGGCGGTGCGTCGCCGCCCGATCGGCGCCGTCATCGTCGACATCTGCTGCGATCTCGGCATCGCACCCGGCGATATCGATCGGCCGGTCTGGGACGAAATCAACCACGCCGTCATCATGTATGGCGGCAATCTCGTCCCCTTCTTCAACGACCTGAGCGAGCGGCTGTGGGCCTTCGGCCCCGGCCAGCTCTCCGACGAGGCCTACCCCGGATGGCTCGAGCCACCGCCGCGATCACCGGTGCCCGCCACCGGCCCACCCTGATTCCGACCCGCCACGCACATGGCAACGCCGCCGCGCTCGTCACGGCGGCGCCATCGGCGTTGGCTCCGCATCGTCGCCTTCCGCCAGCCAGGCTTGCAGCAACGTGTAGGCGGTCGCCAGGACGGTCGGACCGACGAAGATGCCGAGGAGCCCGAATGCGATCAGCCCGCCGATGACCCCGGCGAGGATGAGCAGCAAGGGAAGATCAGCGCCCCTGCGGATCAGGAACGGCCGCAGGAAGTTGTCCATCGCCAGCGCGACGATGGAAAGAACCAGCAGCACGGTCGCCCACAGGCCATCGCCGGAATAGTACATCCACACCACGGCCGGGATCAGCACGAGGCCCGGGCCAAGCTGGGCCAGGCAAAGCACGAACATGAGCGCCGTCAGCAGTGTGGCGTACGGCACGCCGACGATCGCCAGGCTGATGCCGCCGAGGACGCTCTGCGCCAGCGCGGTCACCACCACGCCCAACGCGACGCCGCGGATCGCCAGTCCCGCCAGCCGGACGGCCGTCTCGCCGCGGTCGCCGCCGAGCCGGCGGCCGAAGCGGAGGGCGGTACGGGCGGCGTGCTCGCCGCGTGAATACAGGATCGCCGCTACCGCGACCGTCAGCAGGAATTGCAGGAACGCAGTCCCAAGACTGCCCGCGGCCGAGGCGAACCAGGCAGTCAGCACACCGGCATACGGGGTCAATCTCGGCGCCAGCTCCCGCACACCCTCCGAGGTGAGCTGTGCCCAGGCCTGTGTGGCGCGCGCCCCGACCAACGGCAGGTCGGCCAGCCACGCCGGCGGCGGCGGCACCCGAAGCGAGAGGATGGTCCGCACCAGGTCGGCGATTTCATCGACGTTCGACACGATCGTGCTGATCGCCAGCCAGAGCGGCACGATCAGTACCAGCAGCAGCACGACCGTCATCGCCAGCACCGCCAGGCCGCGCCGATTGCCGGCGTAGCGCTGCACCCGCAGCATCAGCGGCCAGGTCGCGATGACCAGGGTCACGGCCCACACGATGGCCGGCAGGAAAGGCTGCATCACCCAGAAGCTGGCGGCGATCAGACCGCCAATGAACAGAACGCCAAGCGTGATGCGCGTGAGGTCCTGCTGCGGATGGGCCATGCTGCGCGGACCGCCGCACCCGGTCAGGCGTTGCGCGCCGCGCCGGTCCACACCTCGCGATACAGCGCGACGATCTCCGACTTGTCGGGCACGCGCGGGTTGTTGGCGGGACTGCCGGAGGCCAGAGCCTGCTCGGCCATCAGATCCATCTTGCCGCTCCAGACCCCCTCGTCGATGCCGTACTCGGCAGGGCTCGGCACGGAAAGTTCCTTGTTCAGCGCCTCAAGTCCCGCGACCAGCTTCGCCGCGGCCGGCGCATCGCCGTCGCGTTCATCGGCAAAGCCGATGCGGCGCGCCGCCTCGGCGTAGCGATCCTGCGCGGCATCGACCGAGAACCGGGTGATCGCCGGCAGCAGCATGGCGTTCGACAGACCGTGCGGCACGTGGAAATGCGCGCCGATCGGCCGCGACATACCATGCACCAGCGCCACCGAAGCATTGGAGAAGGCAAGTCCCGCCTGCGTGGCGCCGAGCATCATGCCCTCGCGCGCCGCGGCGTTGCGCGGTTCGGCGTAGGCGGTGCGGATATGGCGACCGATCAATGCCATCGCCGACACCGCCAAGGCATCGGAGAACGGATTGGCCCGCTTGGAGACGAACGCCTCCAGTGCATGCGTCAGGCTATCGACGCCGGTATCGGCGGTGGTACGTGGCGGCACGCTGTAGGTGAGCTCGTAATCCACGATCGCCGCGAGCGGCAGCGCACCGAGGCCGGCGATCAGCATCTTCTCGTCGCGTTCGGTATCGGTGATGACGGTGAAGCGCGTGCATTCGCTGCCGGTGCCGGCGGTGGTGGGGATGGCGATCACCGGCAGCGCGCCTTTGTCGGCGGCGACCGGCACCTTGTAGTCGCGCATCTTGCTTCCGGCGCCGGCGGCGAGGATCGCCATCGCCTTCGCGGTGTCGATCGGCGAGCCGCCGCCGAAGCCGATCAGGCAGTCGAAGTTGCCTCGCTTCAGTTCGGCCACGCCGGCCTCGATCACCGTGTCGGTCGGGTCGGGCACCGTGGCGCTGAACACCGTGACGACGATGCCGGCCGCGACGAGCGGGTCCAGGCAGTGCTGCACATGTCGCGAGGACACCATGAAAGGATCGGTCACCACCAGCGGGCGCGACAGGCCGAACTTGCCGAGCACGTCGGCGATCTGCCGCACAGCGCCGCCGCCGACCTGTAGCATGCGTGGCGCGGCGATGTTGGCATTCACAGCGGTCATGGCACATCTCCAGGGCAATCGGGTGAACGCGTGAAGATCTCTCGTCGCCGCGGTTCTCGTTGTCATTGCGAGCGAAGCGAAGCAATCTCGGGCCAGTTGGGCACTACGATGGAGATTGCCGCGTCGCTGCGCTCCTCGCAATGACAGGACAACCCGATCTGCTCGGCGAACACCTCTCGCTCGCCGCACGCATCACCCACTAACAGCACCGACCTCCGCCCGCCGCTTGGCATACAGCGCCAGCCGTTTCGCCGCCATCGGAGCCATGTGCCCCGGTTCGATCACCTCGCCGGCGGGCGGCAGTTCCTCCGCGCGGTGGCAGGCGGTGACGTGGCCTTCGCTCCACTTGCGCAGCAGCGGCATCTCCTGGCGGCAGCGATCGATGACGAACGGGCAGCGCGTGTGGAAGCGGCAGCCTGACGGCGGGTTCATCGGGCTGGGCACGTCGCCGCCGGGAAGCTGGCGCGCTGTGTGGCGATGCGGATCGGGACGCGGGATCGCCGTCATCAGCGTGCGCGTGTAGGGATGGCGCGGTTCGGAGAACAGCACGTCCTTCGGCGCGAGCTCGACGATCTGGCCGAGATACATCACCGCCACGCGGTCGGCCATGTGCTTCACCACGGCAAGATCGTGCGCGATGAACAGATAGGACAGGCCAAGCCGCGCCTGCAAATCCTTCAGCAGGTTCACCACCTGCGCCTGGATCGACACATCCAGCGCGGACACGGGTTCGTCGCACACCACCAGCGCCGGCTCCACCGCGAGCGCGCGCGCGATGCCGATGCGCTGACGCTGGCCGCCGGAGAATTCGTGCGGATATCGTTGCGAATGATACGACGCCAGGCCGACCAGGTCGAGCAACTGGTTCACCCGTGCACGGCGCGCCACGCGGTCACCGATGTCATGCACGATCAACGGTTCTTCCAGGATCTCGCCCACCGTCATGCGCGGATTCAGCGAGGCGAACGGGTCCTGGAACACGATCTGCATCCGCCGGCGCAGCCGGCGCAGCGGATCGCCGTGCAGCTCGGTGATGTCGGTGCCCTCAAAGCGGATCGTGCCGGCGGTCGGGTCGATCAGGCGCAGCACGCACCGCGCGGTGGTGGACTTGCCGCAGCCTGACTCGCCCACCAGCGCCAGCGTCTCGCCGCGCTCCAGGCTGAACGAGATGCCGTCCACCGCGCGCACCACGCCGACCGTCCTGCCCAACACCAGGCCACGCTTGACGTTGAAGTGCCTGGTCAGGCCTGCGACTTCCAGCAGCGCTGTCAAGCATGGTTCCGGGCGCGAGCCCGGCCCTCCACTGTCATGGCAGGACTTGATCCGGCCATCACGATACCAGCGCCTCGACCGGGGCGCGGATGCACGCGACGCGATGATCCTCGCCCAGCAGGCGGAGTTCCGGATCCTGCATGGTGCAGGCGGCGTCGGCGAACACGCAGCGCGGGTGGAAGCGGCAGCCTTGCGGGAGATCGAACGGCGCCGGAACGGTGCCTTCGATCGCCAGCAGGCGGTCGCGGGTCTCGTCGATCTTCGGAATGCTGCCAAGCAGGCCCAGCGTATAGGGGTGCTGCGGATCGTCGAAGATCGCCGCACCGGGCGCGCGTTCCACCACACGGCCGGCGTACATCACGGCGACCTCGTTGGCCATTTCGGCGACGATGCCGAGGTCGTGGGTGATCAGGATGATCGCCATGCCGGTCTGCTGCTGGAGTTCGCGCAGCAGGTCGAGGATCTGTGCCTGCACCGTGACATCCAGCGCGGTGGTGGGTTCGTCCGCTATCAGCAGGTCGGGCTCGCAGGCAAGCGCCATGGCGATCATGACGCGCTGGCGCATGCCGCCGGACATTTGGTGCGGGTATTCCTCGAAGCGGCGTTCCGGCGCGGGGATGCGCACGCGCTGCAGCGCGGAGATGGCGCGGCCGCGCAGGGCAGCGGCCGAGGCGGTGCGGTCGTGCGCACGCATCGCCTCGGTGATCTGGTCGCCCACGGTGAAGACCGGGTTGAGGCTGGTCATCGGCTCCTGGAAGATCATCGCGATGCGGTTGCCGCGGATGTCGCGCATCTGCGCGAGCGACAGATCGAGCAGGTTCCTGCCGTCGAACATGATCTGTCCGGCAGCGATTCGGCCGGGCGGCGGCACCAGGCGCATCACGGAGAGCGACAGCACCGACTTGCCGCAGCCGGATTCGCCGACGATGCCGAGCGTGCGGCCGCGATCGACCGAGATGTCGACACCATCCACCGCGGCGACGTCGCCGCCGGTCGTACGAAACACCGTACGGAGACCGGAGACAGCCAGCAGAGAGGTCATGCAGTGCGGAACGTGAGCGGAGAGATCTCCTCGGCCGTGCGATGATCCCAGTCGAGGTTCGGCACGTTCGCCTTGATCCGCCGCTGGGCCTCGTGCAGCGCGGCGGCAGCTTCCGGATAGTCGATTGTCACCACACGCCCATCCTCGACCACCTTTTCTCCATCCACATAGACGGTGCGCACGGCCCGATCGCCCGCGGCATAGATCAGGCTGCGCACCGGATCGTGCGACGGGCGCATCATCGGGTGCGTCATATCCACCAGGACGATGTCGGCGCGACAGCCTGGCGCGAGACGACCGATGTCGTCGCGCCCGAGCGCGCGCGCGCCGCCGATGGTCGCTGCCTCGAACAGATCGGTCGAGTTCAGCGTTCGCGGATTGCCGGCCTGGGTGCGCGCCAGGTACGCGACCAGCCGCATCTCGTCGAGCATGTTGTGGGGATAGGTGTCGGTGCCCACGCCCATGTTCACGCCGGCGCGGCGATAGCGGCCGAAGTCCTTCAGCGTGATGCCGCGGCGGGCGAACACGGTGGGGCAGTGCGCGACGGTCGTGCCGGTCTCCGCAAGCCGTCCGACATCGGTGTCGGTGTGCCAGCGCGTCGATGGATGATCGTCGAGGAAGATGCCGTGGCCGATGATCGAGCGCTCGGACAGAAGCCCGAGATGATCCAGCCAGCCGATCGGCGTATGGCCATGACGTCGGGTGATCTCGTGGAACTCGCTGACCGACTGCGCCGCGTGGATTTGCCACGACACGCCGCGCGCCTTCGCCTCGGCGAACGAATCGCGCAGAAGGCCCTCGGTGCAGGTATCGATCTGCGCCGGCACCACCATGCCGAACAGCCGGCCCGACGGATGCTGCTCTGCGCGCTCGATCAGCGACAGCGCCTCGCCCATCGCCTTCTCGCCTGCCGCCTCGTCCCAGGCATATTCCACCATGTGGCCGTTCTTCGTGTACCAGCGCCCCGAGCGGAACATCGGTGCGATGCACACGCGCATGCCGGCCTCTGCCAGAAGGTCGAGCCAGCCAGGATGCGCCATGGACAGATCGGCGAGCGTGGTGACGCCCGAGAGCAGCAGTTCGGACAGCGCCACCCGCACGCAGTGCGGGATCGCCTCTGCGTCGGCGCGGAATATCGGCAGGTACTCGTAGAGCGAGGAATTGTAGAAGCCGGGGCTGCCGATTTCGTCGATCAGCCCCTTGTTCATCGGCTCTGACGAAGGGTGCGAGTGGATATTCACCAGCCCCGGCATCGCCATCATGCCGGAGCCTGATACCACGTGATCCGCCGGTCCATCGTAGCCGCGACCGACGAAGCGCAGCACGCCGTCCTCGAACACGACATCGGCATCCGGCATATAGACGTGCGATTTCGCGGCCGCGTCCCAGGCGACCACCATGTCGGCATTGCGGATGACAGTGATCATCGGGTCATCCGTCAGTGGATCTCCGCCGAGCGTTTGAGCGCCGCGCGCAGCTTGGCAGGGGTGAACCCCGGGTCGCGGCAGACATCGAGGATCACCTTCTCGCGCCGCGAGATCAGTTCGATCGCAGCGGGCAGCTTCTTCACCGCATCCGCCGGCACCACGACCGCGCCATGCAGGTCGGCATGGATCACATCGTCGTGGCCGGCCTGCATGCCGAAGATGTTGACCGGCCGGCCGAACTCCACCATGTGCACGTAGGCATGGCTCGGGCCAATGCGGCCGCCGACCATCTGATAGCCTTCCGCCCACATGTCGAGATCGCGGAACGAGCCGTTGGTGACGCAGCCGATCGAGCCGAGCGCCTTGTGGATGGTGGACTGGACCTCGCCCCAATAGGCGCCGTAGCCGATGCGGCCGTCGATGTCCTGGATCACCGCGATGGTCGGAAAGTCGGTGGCGGCGACGTAGTCATACCAATCGGCGCGGTCCGTCACCTTGCCGCGCGGCGGCTCGGTGGAGCGGATCATGCCGACGCGGGCCAGGCCAACGATGGGCTTGGCCTTCGGATACAAGCAGACCATCGGCTCGACGGTGTAGCCGAAGGCGCGCCGTTCCGGCGAGGTGATCTCCAGACCGTTGCAGATGGTCGGCGTGTCCCACTGGGCGAGCACGTCAAGGTCAGCCTTGGTGTACGGCCGCTCGGCCATTACTTCCTCCTGTCGTCCGATTGGGGCATGCTGCCAGCATGCAGGTCATCGCCAAGGGCGGCAAGGCGCTGTACGGCGCGCCGCTTGGAATCCTTATGCTGGAGGCGAGATTCCCTCGCATCCCCGGCGACATGGGCAACGCCGCGACCTGGCCATTCCCGGTGCTGTACCGGGTGGTGAAGGGTGCCACGCCGGAGCGCGTGGTGCTGGATGGTGCCGCCGGGTTGCTGGACGACTTCCTGGCGGCCGCGACGGAACTCGTCGCGCTTGGCGCCGAGGCGATCACCACGAACTGCGGTTTCCTTTCGCTTTTCCAGGCGGAGCTGGCGGCGCATGTACGGGTCCCGGTCGCCACCAGCGCGTTGATCCAGGTGCCGTGGGTGCAGGCGCTGCTGCCGCCTGGCCAGCGTGTCGGGATCATTACCGTGTCCGCCGGATCGCTTACGCCGCGGCACCTGGCCGCCGCCGGCGTGGCCGCTGACACGCCGTTCGTCGGCACCGAAGGCGGCCGCGAGTTCTTCCGCGTGCTGATCCGCGGCGAGAAGCAGGACATGGATGTGGCGCTGGCGGCGGCCGACATACTGGACGCTGGCCGGGCGCTGCTGTCGCGTCACCCCGATGTCGGCGCCATCGTGCTGGAATGCACCAACATGCCGCCCTACGCGTTCGCGTTGCGCGAGGCGCTGGGGCTGCCGGTATACGACATCTACTCGCTGATCACCTGGCTGCACGCGGGACTGCGCCCGCGAGAGTTCGGCCCGCCCGCCGATCGTGCCACCTGTATTGGATCGGGAGGCTGGAACCGATGAGCCTGACGCGCAAACGGGTGCTGGTGACAGGAGGTGCGGGGTTCCTCGGGTCGCATCTCTGCGAGCGCCTGCTGAAGGACGGCCACGATGTGCTGTGCGTCGACAACTACTTCACGGGTCGCAAGGACAACATCTCGCACCTGCTGGACGATGCACATTTCGAGGCGATGCGGCACGACATCACCTTCCCGCTCTATGTCGAGGTCGACGAGATCTACAACCTCGCCTGCCCCGCCTCGCCGGTGCACTATCAGTACGATCCGGTGCAGACCACAAAGACCAGCGTGATCGGTGCGATCAACATGCTGGGCCTGGCAAAGCGCATCGGCGCCAAGATACTCCAGGCCTCCACCAGCGAGGTGTACGGCGACCCCACGGTGCATCCGCAGACCGAGGAATACCGCGGCAACGTCAATCCGCTCGGCCCGCGCGCCTGCTACGACGAAGGCAAACGCTGCGCCGAGACGCTGTTCTTCGACTACCTCCGCCAGCACCGCACACGCATCAAGGTGGCGCGCATCTTCAACACCTATGGGCCGCGCATGCACCCGAACGACGGCAGGGTGGTATCCAATTTCATCATGCAGGCGCTGCGCGGCGAGGACATCACGCTGTACGGCAATGGCAAGCAGACCCGCGCGTTTTGCTATGTCGATGACCTGATCGAGGGATTTGTCCGGCTTGTCGCCACCGGCGACGACATCACCGGGCCGGTCAATCTTGGCAACCCGCACGAGGTTTCAGTGGGCGAGCTGGCCGATCGGGTGATCCGGCTGACCGGCTCACGGTCCCGCATCGTTCATCGCGAGCTGCCACAGGACGATCCGCTGCAGCGCTGCCCGGACATCACGCTCGCGCGTAGCACGCTGAGCTGGGAGCCGCGCGTGGCGCTGGACGACGGGCTGACGCGGACGATCGCATACTTCGACCGGATGCTGACGGAGCGGGGAGAGGGGCAGGATGCGGCAGCGGAATGAGCCGGCTCAATCCTTAGAGCTCAGGCGGTGCCCGACGCTGCTCAGCCACCGCTTGATACCATGCAAGGCACCTTCGAGCCGCAGCGGCCAGGTCGGCCGCTCTGCCAGCAAATAGAGCATGTCAGGGCCCGGCTCGCCGAGATTGGCCTTGTAGCGAGCCTCACCGGCCATGAAGTCGTAGACCTTGCCGCCATTCTCGACATGCCGGTTGATGCACAGGCAGTGGCTCACCAGCCCTGGCTTCAAGCGCGCGTCGTCGTCGTAACGGAACCCGGTCTGGTAGGCGTAGACGTGGCCGCAGTAGATGAAGTTGTAGACGTAGCCGATGATGTCCTGCCCGGCTGCGATCTTCACTATTTCCGCTGTTCCGCGCGGCAGACAGGCCTCGATCAATCGCTTCTGGAAGCGCTCGAAGAACGGATAGGCGAAGGCGCCGGGCTCGTCACGGCTGGTCCAATACCGCTGGTGCAGCTCCTTTAGGCCATCAAGAAACGCCAGAGCCTCCGGCACGGTATCGGCAGGCGTTGCTGTGAGCGGCCCGCGCTTTTCATAGAGCCGCATTGCACGCCGGATCTGTTGGCGAGTATTGGCGCTCAGACAGTCGAGATACTGTTTGCCATCGGCGCGAATCGGCGCGAGGTTGACGCGCCAGGACGGCTTGCGCTGCAACACGCCGTAATAGTACCCGCTGCGGGCCACGGCATGCTCCAGATCACCCGGAATGTTACGGAGGTGCAGCTCGTCGCGACGCAGCCCATCGACGATCGTACCGTCCAGCAAGAAAGCGATGGCCTCCGTCTCGACCTTGCCGATCCACTCACGGTCCACGAGAAAGCCGTTGTATTCGATGGTAATAATGTCGTGCTGCAGATCGCCGATCGCGTGCAACTGCAGGCCATGAATGGCGATCGGCAGGACGTCACGTCGTGACGACGGAGCCAGGGCGCCGAGCAGGACGATCTGATCATCGACCTTGCCGATGAGCACGGCTGGTCGCAGCGACGCCTCCGCAATCCAGCAACCAATCCAATCCCAGGACAGGAAGAAATGCGGCGAGGCGCGGCTCTCGAGGTCCAGCCAAACTCCCTCAAGCTCAGCCGGACTTAAAGCGCTGGAGATCTCGAAACGCACTGACATTGCGTGGATGGACGTCCCGAATATCCGATCACCTGTTGAAACAACCTCTGACCTTGACACCTGACGGCAGACACCCGGATGCTCTGCGCCCAGCGCCGCCCGGGCGCTCACCCGAGTGGAAGCGGTGGCGTGATGGTCTATCAGAGTGCGCTCCCTTCTGGATACGTTTCGTTCAGCTTCCGGGACGTCGGGCGGCCGATGATAGATGAGACACTACGCGCTTTCCTGTGAGGTCGCCAGAGCCGACTGGCGCGGTTGGCGTCGGCTTCACACCAGGCGCAAAGGAGCTGCGGCGTGATCACGAATGGCGGGCGCCTGGCCCTGTTGCCACACGGGCCTCCGTTACTGCAGGTCGTCGTTGATACAGAAGAGGAGTTCGACTGGGAGCGGCCATTCGACCGGCGCAATGTCAGCGTCACCGCGATCGACGCCCAATGCCTAGCGCAGGCAATCTATGCGCCATACGGCCTGCGTCCGACCTACGTGCTGGATTACCCCGTGGCCACCAGCAGATCGGCCGCGAGTGTGCTGAAGGCGTTTCAGGACGCCGGCCAGTGTCAGGTCGGCGCTCACCTTCACCCATGGGTCAATCCGCCGTTCGACGAGGAGATAGGGGATTTCAACTCCTATCCCGGCAACCTGCCGGCCACCTTAGAGTCGGCCAAGCTCCGTGCGTTGACCGATGCCATTCAAGCCGCCTTCGGCCGGCGACCGACGATTTACAAGGCGGGCCGATATGGCGTCGGCGCCCACACCGCGGCCATTCTTGCCGAACTAGGCTATCGCATCGACCTGAGCGTGGTTCCGCACACGGATTTTCGTCGGCAGTTCGGGCCGGACTTCCGTGGGTGTCCCGATCGCCCCTACTGGTTCGCCGAAAACATGCTGGAGCTTCCGCTGTCGCGGGGGTTTTCCGGGCTGGCGGCCCGCTTCGGCGCCATGCTGCACCGCCACACCGAGCGCGGTTGGGGTCGCCGTCTCCATCTTGGAGCTCTGCTGTCGAGGGCCAGCCTATTGGAGCGGGCAACCGTGACCCCCGAGGGCGTCACGTTCGACGAAATCGCGCGGCTGGTGCGGTCTATGCGACGGCAAGGCCACCGGCTATTCACGCTGACCTATCACAGTCCATCGCTTGCTCCCGGCCATACACCCTATGTGCGGACCGCCCGCGACGTTTCACTGTTCCTTGACAGGATCAAACGGGTGTTAGCGTTATTTTTCGAGGAACTCGGCGCCCAGCCGACGATGCCTGAGGAGATCTTCGTAATGCTCAGCCAGCCCATAACAGGGCTTTGATGATGTGACGGTCTTCCGCCAAATGGATAGAGTCCTGCTTCGCCTGCGCCCCCTCTACTGGTCAGCGCGTGGGCTCATCAGAAGCCGGACGTTGGCGTTCTTTGTCTGCCAACGCCAAGCGCAGCTGCCGACACCGGACGGGACGGAGATCAGATTGGGCGGTGTTGGTCGTGAGGACATCGCGACCCGCCTCGCCGTGGCCCGCGGGGACGATCCGCGGGAATACTGTGCACGGTTGACCGCTGGTCATTGGGTGATCTATGCGCTCGGAAGCGACGGCGATATCCAGTCATGGGGCTGGCTCACTGCGCCGGCCAATGTTCCACAAGATTCTCCGTGGGAATTCGGGATTCGCATGAGGGTCGCCCCAGGCAGCGGCTTCCTATGGGACTACTTCACCATGCCTGACTATCGCGGGCGCGGCCTATACCGGATTCTTCTGCAACATTCCGCAGAACAATGTTTCCTGCGGGGCGCAAGGCGGGCCTTGGGCTACGCCGATGTCTCCAATACTGCTTCCAGCAGGGGCCTTGCGAATGCGCAGTACCTGGGACAAGCAGAGATCCACGTGAAGAGGTTCGGACCATTCTGCCAAATCTCGCGGCATGGTTTCCGGCAAACAGTGCTGGTGGGCGGAATGGTGGAGCTCGATGCGCTGTTGCCGCACACGGTGTAGTAGTTGCACTACTGGCAATCGCGCGGCCAGAGCCAGCGTGCGGCCGCCGCAGGATCAAGACGATGCGGTGCTGCCTGGATGTGTTCAGCGGCGATGCCGATCCGACCCAGGGGACGCATCGGCGTCAACATACCCTGGCGGGTCGCGTTGAGCCTCTTGTCGCTGGTAAAAACCAGCTTGATCCCCACACTGCGCGCCGCAGCGACGACCTTGTCGTCATAGCGTCCATGCGGGCAACCTAGCGCCGCAGTCACTGCCGTATCCGCGGTCATCGTCGCTATTGCATCGCGCGCATCGGCAAGCTCCGATGCGACATCATCCAGGCCGACGAGGGGCACATGTCGATACCCATGCAGGCCTACGTCTATACCGAAATCGGCGAGACACCGGAGTTCGTTGGCGGTCAACATCATCCTGGCGTGGCATGGCTGGCGCGGCAGCCTCTCCAGGAGCCTGTCCCTCTCTTTTTCATCCATAAGCGCCAAACGCGTAACGAGCCCAACAGGATCATCGGCATTTCCACTCGAGCGATCCTGAGAATACCAACCGAAGCGGTTTGCCGCGAATACATCCTCCTGCCACCAGGTCATCGTATCCGCCGCCACCGCCTCGGCGGCGACAAAAATCACCGCCGGCATAGCCCGTGCCCGAAGCAGTGGTGCCGCATAGCGGAGATTGTCCGCCCAGCCGTCGTCGAACGTGATCAACAGAGCATGGTCTGGCAAGCCTCTCGATCCCTCGTACGCATTCATGACGCTGTGAATATCGACCACGGCGTAGTGGTCATGGAAAAAGCCGAGCAACTGCTCGAACAGCGGCGCCGAGACCGTATAGACGGGATCCGCCAGAGCGAAATCAGGATCGGATGGGTCGATGACACGGTGGAACATCACCGCCGTCAGTGCACGCCGCACACCGTATCGGGCCAGTGACAGGACTCCGCTCCGAAAGGCCGCCTGACGCAGCAGTGGGCGCAGGCGCGTCATGCAATTGATTTCCTCGACCCGTCTTTGCCGTTTTTGTTGTCTGCCCAGCCGGTCAGCCTCTTCGTGGCCTTCATCGGCGGAGACGCCGTAATGAGATACCATAGGTTCTCTATCACGCGGTGGCCGCGCAACATGGCATGCAGCACCAGTACCGAACCTCGGCCGAGGGAGCCGGCGCTGTAAAGATTCCGTCCTACAGCGGCGTAACGCTCGCTCAGGATGGCCCTCACCTCGCGATCTGCCAATCTGTGTCGCTGTTGCTCGACGTGGCGACGGACCATTGGGAGCACGTAGCGGTCGCTTGTGTCGGCATACGTCTTCGTCAGGCTGCCCGCCGTGTCATGCACAATCGTGAGTATCTCGGGCACGAATACAACTTCCCCCGTAACGGCGAGCCGAATCCACATGTCCTGGTCGGCACCGACAGCGAGGCTGGTATCAAACGGCCCGACGGCGCGCAATGCTGCCGATCGCGCCACGACACAGGGCTTGGCGATCATTGTTCGCGCCAGGAGCAGCCGCCATATTTCGCTCGGCGCAATCGTCAGAGAAAATATTCCATCGTCGCGCATCATGTGACCACAGGCGAAGCGACATCCGCTGGCTGCCAGGACCGCGTTGGGATTCAACGCCAGCGCCTCGACCTGACGTGCAAGCTTGTCGGGCAACCACTCATCGTCGGCATCAAGGAACGCGATCAGCTCACCTTCGGCAGCAGCGATGCCTTCATTCATGGCGGCGCTCTCACCCTGATTGCTGGTGAGACAGAGCAGCCTTACCCGATCGCCATAGAGCGTCGTGACGATATCGGCCGTCGTATCGCGGCTGCCATCATCCACCACGACGACTTCGTAGTTCCGGTAGGTCTGCGCCAGCGCGGAGTCCACAGCCCGCTGGATGGTCTCGGCCGCGTTGTAGGCCGGGATCAGGACGGTGACGAAGGGCTTGGTCATGCCGCTCGAACGAAAATTTTCATCAGATCTGCTTCTCCGCCTGCTTTCTTAGCCAGGATTGCCGTCGATCCTGCAATCGCCACTCCAACGCTTGATAGGCACGAGCGACCAGAGGCCGTACACCTGCAGCGGACCACCTGGCGCTGCCGTACCGCGTCGTGCCAGTCGCCAATTCACGCTTGTGCGGTGCATCACCTTCGCCGCGATCGATGAACTTGATCCCATCTTGAGTCGCCCGTTGGATCGTATGCCAAAGCAGCAACCGGCCAGGCGAGACGTCTCGCATCTGCGGATCGTAGACCGGGAACCAGTAACTCAGCACGTCGTGGTACTGCGGACCAAGATGCTGGGCAAGCAGCCGATTGCCGGCTTCCAGCCTGTTCAGGATCAGCCGACACTCCGGCGCGGGTGCCTCGTTCAATGCCCCGATCAGCCGGACGTTCGCGCTCAAAGCAAGCACATCGTCCGCAACGGTGCGCTGATACTGAGCGCGCTTTTGCGCGATGAGATCGGCGATCATCGGCGGTGGAATCTGCTCGAGCCGGACCATGCGGAGCTCGCCATAGTCACGCTCCGCCCGGCGCAGGCGGCGCTCGGTGTTGCGTATAAAGTCGCGGCCACGCTCCGCCAAGGTCGCGAAGTAGGCCTGTGGTCCGAGCGGGATGTCGATGACATAGCCGGTCCGCGACCACGCAGCGTCGAGTCCGAAATGTGCCTGGTCCTCGATCAGGTGTGTGATGAAAAGCGATTTCAGGCGGCAGAGCTGCATCAGCGATGACGAACTGATCCGCAGGTCCGGCCCGGCTATCAGACCCGCCGCGTCGCACAGGCCGCCGCCGATCCGCTCTGCCACACCGAGACGCTGATGCCAATAACTGTGGAACTGAAACGGGAAAAAGCCGCGGATGGATCCACCCTCATGAAGTATCGCGACGTAGGCGCGACCGTTCGCCCGCTCGCATGCCTGGGCAAATGTCGGAGTCAGGAAGGCCCGCCGCAGTGACGGCGATTGCGCTTGCATGTGCTGCCATTGTAGGAGTTCGGCAGCACTGAGCGCGGATGGCCGCACCACGTCGGCGCGCAAACCCCATCCGCTCACCACGAGGACCCTTCCAGGCAGCGCAGGGTCTTGATTGTCAACATTTTCGAGCGGCGGATATATATTTGCACGATCAGTCTGCTGTCAAGCAATTGCCGACGATGCCCGACAACACACCGTTCTTCGTCATAGGAGCCGGTCGTTCCGGTACCACCCTGCTGCGTCTGATCCTCGCAGGCCACTCGAGGCTGCACATCCCGCCGGAGACCCGGTTCGTCCGCCCCCTGGTTCGAGAGCTGCCGCTGAGCGGCCAACTCACGCCCGCCCAGATCGGACGTGCGGTCGCGATCATGACCGGGGATTATCGTTGGCCCGATATGGAGATCGCTGCCAGCGACCTGCACCACTGGGCATTGAGCCTGCCCAAACCAAGCCTGGTCGATATCATCGATCTGGTTTACCGCCGCCTTCTGACAAGAGCCGACAAGCCGCGGTTCGGCGACAAGACACCGATCTATTTCGAGATTGTGCCGCAATTGGCCGCGCTGTATCCCGGTGCGAAGTTCATCCACCTCATTCGGGATGGCCGGGACGTCGCAATCTCGCGCATCGACCTGGACTGGGACCGTTACTACGAGCGCAATAGGTTCGAGTGGGCGCTCGCGATGGCCAAGCGCCGGGAATATATTCAGTCCCCCTATGCCGGGCAAATCCTCGAGGTTCGATACGAGGACCTGGTCAGCAACGTTGAGGGAACGGTTCGACAAATCTGCGCCTTTCTCGGCGAGCAGTTCGAGCCAGGGATGCTGAGTTGGCGACAACTGACCGCACTGGTACCAGCTCGCGAGAAGCACATCCATCGCAAACTCGGTCAGCAAGTGTCAAGCGATGACATCGCTGTCTGGCGCCACAGATTGAGTGCACTCGAGTGCGCGATGGAGGCCTGCCTGTACCGAGACCTGGAGCGGCTTGGCTATCAGCTCAGATTCTCGGGCGCCGCATGGAGGCCCTTGCTGCCGGTCGTCGGTGGGCTGCTGCACGCTGCGGCTCCATGGCTCAGCCGTAGCGTTCGTTCCTTGAAGCGACGCAACTTGATCCCAATGCGGATATGCCTTTGACTGATATATCGCACACAGATTGCCATTGAGCGGCCACGGCGGCGCCAATTTGCTGTCGCTGCACGTCAGAACCGCTGTGCCGCATACGGCGCGAGGGGAAACGCCGCCGGTTTCCCGCCCATCAGGTCCGCCACCAGCCGCGCCGTCATCGCCCCGGCGGTCAGCCCGACATGCCCGTGGCCGAACGCATGCACCACATCCGCGCAGCCGCTGGCAGGCCCAATGCACGGCAGCCCGTCCGGTGTGGACGGGCGATGCCCCATCCAGACCTTCACCTTCCTCTCCGGCAGGTCCGCCGGCAGATCAGGAAACACCTGCCGGGCGAAATCGCGCAGCACGGCGGCGCGCTGCCAATTCGGGGCGGCGTCCAGCCCGGCCAGTTCCACCTGGCCTGCCAGCCGCAGTCCCTGTGCCGACATCACGCATGCCATTTTCCCGTCACTCGGCATGACCGGGTACCGTGGGGCGATCCCTGGATCCCCGATCACGGCATGGTACCCGCGCTCCGTCTCCAACGGCACCCGGTCACCGGCCTCCGCGGCAAGCACATGCGACCATGCCCCGGCAGCGATCACCGCACGGTCCCCGGCGACCTCCCCCGCCTCGGTGCGCACGGCACGCAGCCGCTGGCCCTCGATGCGAAAGCCGACTGCCCGCTCGCGCCGCAGCTCCGCTCCCTGTGCCACCGCCAGCCGCACCAGGGCGGCCACATAGGCGCCCGGGTCACGGCACTGGCCGTTCTCCTCCACCAGCACGGCGAACGTGTAGCGCCGGCTGAGCGCCGGTTCGCGCTGGCGCAGCTCATCGGCCGACAGCTCGAGCCAGCGCACGCCGGTCTCCCGCCGCAGCCGCCAGGCAAGCGCCTCCGCCTCGAAGTCGGCGCGGCTGGGAAACACGAACAGCACCCCCTGCCGCGTGATCAGGTCGCCGACCCCAGCCTCCTCCGCGAGCCGCCGATGCAGCTCAGGTGCATCGAGCAGCAGTGGCCGCAGTGCACGGGCGGTCGCGGCCACACGCGCCTCGGTGGCGCCGGCACGCAGGAATCGCGTCAGCCACGGCAGCAGCCGGGGCAGATAGCGCCAACGGATCGCCAGCGGGCCCAGTGGGTCGGCGAGCCAGCCCGGCACCTTCCGCCAGATGCCCGGCGCCGACATCGGGATCACGGAACTCGGGTTGAGCAGCGTGCCGTTGCCATAACTCGCCGCCTGTTCGCCGCCGGGCTCGCCCGGCTCCAGGATCGTCACGCGATGTCCGTCGCGCAGCAGCTCGATCGCGGTGGCCGCGCCGACGATGCCGGCGCCGATCACGACGACATGCGGCATCAGGCCGCGCGGCGCACGCGATAGAACTGCGGGATACCCTCGGGGATGTCCTTCAGGTCCGAGCGGAACGTCGTCGGCTGATAGAACAGCCCGAGCGGCGCATAGGACGGGTTCTCGAACAGCTCCGCCTGCATCTCCGCACAGAGCTTCTTCTGTGCCGCCAGGTCCGCGGCGTCGTACCAGGCCAGGCGCAGCGCCTCCATCTTCGGGTCGTCCGGCCAGCCGAACCACGCCGTGGCCGGGTTGGAGCGGATCACCGTCAGCGACGCCGGCGAGACATTGCCGGTGCCGCCGCCATAGGTGAAGAACATGTTCCAGCCGCCCTTGTCGATCGGCTCCTTGCTGGCGCGCCGCTGCACCACCGTGCCCCAGTCGAGCGACTGATAGTCGACGTTGAAGCCGATCTTCTTCAGCAGGTCGCCGCCCACCAACGCAAGCGCGCTGATCACCGGGAAGTCGGAGGCCGCCAGCAGCACGACCTTCTCGCCTTTGTAGCCGGCCGCGGCGAGATCTGTGTTCAGCTTTACCGGATCGTGCGGCCCCTTCATCATGTCGACACCAACATCGCTCGCCAGCGGCGTGCCGGGCACGAACAGGCCGATGCCGGTCCTGATCAGTTCGGGGTCGGCGCCGGCCACCGCATCCATGAACGCGCGCTGGTCAATCGCCGACAACACGAGGCGACGGATCGCCGGCTTGTCGAACGGCGGGTACAGGCAGTTGAATCGCATCACGCCGATCGAGCCGGAATGGTCCTTCACCACCGTCGTCAGACTGCCCTGCCCCTTCAGCGTGCTCAGCAGATCGATCGTCGGGTTCTCCCACCAGTCGAACTCGCCGGCCCGCATCGCCGCGGACTTGGTGGCCGGATCGGGCACCACCGACCATTCCACCCGGTCGAAGTTCACCGTCTTCGGGCCGGCGGTCATCTCGGCCGGCCCGTCGGTGCGCGGTAGATAGTCGGCGAACCGCTCGTACACCACGCGCGACCCCGCCACCCGCTCGGACGCGACAAAGCGATAGGGACCGGACCCGACCATCTCGCTCACCTGCTTCATCGGATCGGTCAGCGCCAGGCGCTCCGGCATGATGCAGCACATGTTGGTGGTAACGGCGAGCGCATCCGCCAGCAGCGGGAACGGCTTTTTCAGCCGGAAGCGGATCTGCTTGTCGGACGGTGCCGACACTTCGTCGGTCGCCGCGCGCAGCACGCCGCCGAAGCCGTCGCGCTGCCACCAGCGCTGTATACTGGCGACACAGTCGCGCGCCAGCACCGCGCTGCCATCGTGGAACTTCAGCCCGTCGCGCAACGTGATGTCCCACTGCCTGCCATCGGCACTGACCGCGTGGCCAGCCGCCATCTGCGGCTGCGGCTGGAAGTTGTTGTCCTGGCCGTACAACGTGTCGAACACCAGATGCGCGTGGTTGCGCGTGACGTCGGCAGTGGTCCACACCGGATCGAGTGTCGCGAGGTCCGCCTGCGGCAGGAACTTCAGCACGTGCTGCGCCTCGGCGCGGACGATGTTCGGCGTTGCCAGAACCGCCGCCCCGGCCAGTGTCGACTTGAGAACGTCTCGTCGTCGCATGGTGCGTTCCTCCCTACTTGCCGACATGTGACACTTGCGCGGCGAGCCGGTATCAGGCCGTCTTCTTCACCCCATAGAATTGCGGCCAGCCATCGCGCACATCCTGCAGATAGCTGTGGAATGCGGTCGGCAATTCGTACATGCCGAGTGGCGCGTAGGGCGGGTTCTGCCAGAACTCGACCTGCATGGCCTCGCAGATCTTCGCCTGCGTCGCGACATCGGGCGCGTCGAACCACTGCTCGCGCAGCGCCTCCATCTTCGGGTCGTTCGGCCAGCCGAACCAGCTTCCGTTGCCGCCGGTGCTGCGGATCGGCAGGTTCGGTGCCGGCGAAATGTTACCGAAGCCGCCGAGATACGTGTAGAAGACGTTCCAGCCGCCCTTGTCGATCGGCTCCTTGCTGGCGCGGCGCTGTACCACGGTGCCCCACTCGAGCGACTGAAGGTCGGTGTTCATGCCAATGCGCTTGAGCACGTCGGAGGCCACCTGCGCCTCCGCCCAGATCGACGGGATCGTCGTCGCCGCGAGGATCACCACCTTCTCGCCCTTGTAGCCCGCGGCGATCAGGTCCTGCTTCAGTTTGTTGTAATCCTTCGGTCCGCGCGTCGCCTCCACGCCGGTCGTGCTGGCCATCGGCGTTCCCGGGACGAACACGCCGACATCGGTCTTGATCAGCGAGGGTTCGGCACCGGCGACCGCCTCCATGATCTCCTTCTGATCGATCGCCGCCACAACGACGCGGCGGATCGCGGCATTGTCGAACGGCGCCAGCAGGTGATTGAATCGCAGGCAACCGATCTCGCCAGTACGGTCCTTGACCGCGACGGTAATGTTCTTGTGGCTCTTGATCTGCGGCACGAGATCGATCGTCGGGTTCTCCCACCAGTCGATCTCGCCCTGCGCCAATGCCGCCGATGCGGTCCCCGGATCGGGGATGAAATTCCATACCACCCGATCGACGTAGACCACCTTCGGTCCTGCGTTGAAGCTCGGCTTGCCGTCCTTGCGGGGAACATATTTGTCGTTCTTCACATATACCACGCGCTGACCGGGAATGCGCTCCGAGGCCACGAACTTGAAGGGCCCGCTGCCCATCGCCTCGCTCACCTGCGACATGGCATCGGTCTTCGCCAGCCGTTCCGGCATGATCGCGCAATAAACCTCGGCCAGCGCGTTCGGCACCAGCGCGAACGGACGCTTGAGACGGAAGCGGATCACCTTGTCGGACGGAGCCGAGAGCTCGTCGGTGCGCGCCATCAACGCCTCGCCGTACGGATACCGCTTGGCGAAGCGCTGGATCGTTGCGACACAGTCGCGCGCCAGCACCGGCGTGCCGTCGTGGAATGCAAGCCCATCGCGCAGCGTCAGGTCCCACAGCCTGCCGTCGTTCTCTACCGCTGCGCCCTCGACCATCTGCGGCTGCACGTTGAATTCGGCATCGTAGCCGTACAGCGTGTCGTACACGGCGAGCGAGAAATTGCGGGTGATGTCGGCCGTCGTCCACACCGGATCGAGCGAGGCAAGATCGGCGTGCGGCGTAAAGTTGATGGTCCGCGCCCCTTCGGCCTGCACGACGCGCGGTGCGGCAAGTGCGGCAGCGCCCGCGACCGCGGACTTCAGGACATCGCGACGTTTCATGATTGGGAACCTCTGACGGAATTGGACCATGCTAGTTCAGGCATTGGCAGGCAGCAATCGGCGCGAGACGGCGATTGCTTGAAGCATAGTGCACAATTCGCGCGACGGAGACTGAGATCGGCTGGCCCATTTGACGCAGAGTTCGCCGAGGAGCGCAGAGGGCACAAAGAAGGACAACGTGGCGCTTCGCGCGGAGCGGCTTGATAGACCTCCTCTGCGCGCTCTGCGGCCTCGGCGCGCTCAAGCGATCGCCCTGGCGCTTCAACCACGCTCCGCGGCATGCAACGCCGCGGCCACCACGGGCGCCGCGGCGACCGACATCCGCTCGCCGTCATGGCCGACATCGGGCACGTTGATCACCGTCCAGGCGCACCGCGTGCCCAAAGCCTGGGCCGCCGCGTGCCCGGCTCGGACATAGTTGTGCGCGCGTTCATGCCGCGTCGCGCCCTGGCGCATCGAACGCGGTCCCTTCGGGAAGAACCGGCCCGTCGTCTTGGTGTCGTGCGTGCCTGTCATCACGGTGATCGGGAACTCGAGCAACGGACGCAACTTTTCCGCATCGAGTTCGGTCGCACCGAGTCCGAACGGCCAGGCAACCTCCAGGTCCGGCATGGCATAGGTCCCGGCATTCGCGCTGACCGCGACGGCGACCCGGTCGCGAAAGCCGAACGACAGCATCCGGTGCACGAATTGGCCGCCCGCGGAGTGTCCGAACAGCCCGTAGCCCTGGCGCCGCGTCAGTCCCTGGTCGCGCAGTGCGGCAAACAACCGGCCGTCGATGCCGTACGTCCATTGTTCACGCGGATTGGGCGCGCCCTTGTCGTCATGCAGGTTGCCGAAGTGGTACCAGAGGTAGTCGGGAAACGCGTCTTCCGTGAACTCGACGGCGATCGCCACGATGCCGGCCTCATCCACCAGCCTCAGCCAGTAGTCGCGATAGTCCCGCCCATTGCGTCCGACACCGTGATGTACGATCAGCACCGGCGTGTCGCGATCGAAGCGGCGCGGCCGTGCGCTGTGCAGCAGCAGCGGCCGATCAGGGAATGCCGGATCGAAATACTCCATCGAATGGCCACCCGGAGCGGCGAACAGGTCCGCCAGACCGGTCACAGATGGACGCCCCGCTCCATGATCTCCAGGGCATACTCCCGGTAGCTGATGCCGAGTGCCTCCGCCCGCGCCAGCCGCCGCAGCGCGATCTCGCGCCCCGGCGTCTTCCACGCCCGCTTCACGGCGCGTTTCCAGCACCAATGGCGCCACGATTCGTTGGGGTCGGTCTCCGGATCGAGCGGGGGACCGCCATTGTCGCCGATCCCCCGCATGCGTCTGTTCAGTACGCCCGTGCGACGGCGCGCTTCGCCATCACACCCACCAGATGCGCGCGATATTCGGCGCTGGCGTGGATGTCGCTGTTCATCCCATCCGGCGGCGTGGCGATACCGGCGATCGCATCCGGCGCGAAGTTGGCACTCAGCGCCTGCTCCATCGCGGTGTGGCGGAACACGCCGTTCTGCCCGGCGCCGGTCACCGCGACGCGCACGCGGCCCGCGGTCTTCGCCACATACACACCAACAATCGCGTAGCGCGACGCTGGGTTGCGGAACTTCTCGTACGCGCCCTTCTCGGGTGCCGGGAATTCCACCGCGGTGATCAGTTCACCCTGCTCGAGCGCGGTCGCGAACATGCCCTGGAAGAAGTCGTCCGCCTTGATCGAGCGCCGGTCGGTCTTGATCGTCGCGCCGAGCGCCAGTGCGGCGGCGGGATAGTCGGCCGCCGGATCATTGTTCGCCAGGCTGCCACCGATCGTGCCGCGATGCCGCACCGCCTCGTCGCCGATATGCGAGGCAAGCTCCGTCAGCGACGGGATCTTCCCCTTCAGTCCGGCATCGCCGGCGACGGCGCCATGCGTCGTCATGCCGCTGATCGTCACCGTATTCCCCGAGACGCTGACGCCGACCAGGCCGAGCTTCGCCAGGTCCACCACCACAGTCGGCTTGTTCAGCCGCTGCTTCAGCACCGGGATCAGGGTCATGCCGCCTGCGAGCGCCTTCGCCTCCGGATCGGCACTGAGCGCCTTCACCGCATCGGCGAGGCTCGATGGCTTCTGATATGCGAAATCATACATCGTGCTGTTCCTCGTTCCGATTATTCCGCGGCCATCCGGGGCGCCCCGCCCTGGATGATCGACCAGAGTTTCTGCGGCGTCGCCGGCATCTCGATATGACGCACGCCGTACGCCTTCAGCGCGTCCACCAAGGCATTGATGATCGCCGGCGGCGAGCCGATCGCGCCGACCTCGCCGCACCCCTTCACGCCGAGCGGATTGTGCGTGCACAGCGTCGTCTCGGTGGCGACCGTGATGTTCGGCAGGTCATCCGCGCGCGGCATGGTGTAGTCCATCATCGAGCCCGACAGCAGTTGTCCGCTGCTGTCGTACACCGCGTGCTCCAGCAGCGCCTGGCCGATGCCCTGCGCGACGCCGCCCTGCACCTGGCCCTCGACGATCATCGGATTGATCACCCGGCCGACGTCATCGACCGCGACGAAGTTCACCACCTCGACGATGCCGGTGTCGCGGTCGATCTCCACTTCGGCGATGTGGCAGCCACCGGGGAAGGTGAAGTTCTTGGGATCGTAGAACGCCGTTTCGTCGAGGCCCGGTTCGAGCTCGTCGATCGGGTAGTTGTGCGGCACATAGGCGGCCAGCGAGATGTCGGTCAGCGACTTCACCTTGTCGGTGCCGGCGACGGTGAACTTGTTGTCCTTGAACTCGATGTCGTCCACCGACGCTTCCATCAGGTGGGCCGCGATCTTCTTGCCCTTGGCGATGATCTTGTCCATCGCCTTCACCATCGCGGTGCCGCCCACCGCGAGGCTGCGGCTGCCATAGGTGCCCATGCCGAACGGGATCTTGGCGGTGTCGCCGTGGACCACGTCCACCTGCTCGATCGGGACGCCGAGCTGCTCGCAGACAAGCTGCGCCAGCGTGGTCTCGTGTCCCTGGCCGTGGCTGTGCGTGCCGGTATAGACCGTGACGCTGCCGGTCGGGTGCACCTTGATGTTCGCCACCTCGTAAAGCCCGGCGCGCGCGCCGAGCGATCCCACCACCGCCGAGGGCGCGATGCCGCAGGCCTCGATGTAGGTGGAGACGCCGATGCCACGCAGCTTTCCCCTCGCCGCGGCGGCGGCGCGGCGTCCCTCGAAGCCGGCATAGTCCGCCGCCTTAAGACAGCCATCGAGTGTCGCCTGATAGTTGCCGCTGTCGTATTGCAGCGCGACCGGCGTCTGATACGGAAACGCGTCCGCGGCGATGAAGTTCTGCCGCCGGATCGCCACACGATCCATGCCGGTGTCGTGGGCACAGGCATCGACCAGCCGCTCCAGCAGGAATGTCGCCTCCGGCCGACCGGCGCCACGATAGGCATCCACCGGCACGGTATTGGTGAACACCGCTTTCACCTCGCAGTAGATCAGCGGCGTCTTGTAAACACCGGCAAGCAGCGTGGCGTACAGATAGGTCGGGATGCAGGGCGCGAAGGTGGACAGATAGCCGCCCATGTTCGCCAGCGTGGAGATGCGCAGCGCCAGGAAGTTGCCGTTGGCATCCAGCGCCATCTCGGCTGTCGAATCATGGTCGCGGCCATGCGCGTCGGACATGAAGCTTTCGTTGCGCTCCGCCGTCCACTTCACCGGCCGACGCAGCTTGCCCGCCGCCCACGTAACGATCGCCTCCTCGGCGTAATGATAGATTTTCGAACCGAATCCGCCACCCACGTCCGGCGCGACGACGCGCAGCTTGTTCTCCGGGATATGCAGCACGAACGCGCCCATCAGCAGGCGGATCACGTGCGGGTTCTGGCTCGTGGTGTACAGCGTGTAATCGCCACTATGGCCGTCGAATTCTCCGACCGCGGCGCGCGGCTCCATCGCGTTCGGAATCAGCCGGTTGTTGGTGAGATCGAGCTTCACCACCTTCGCTGCACCGGCGAACGCGGCATCGATCATCGCCTTGTCGCCGATATGCCAGTCATAACAGATGTTGCCCGGTACATCGTCGTGCACCAGCGCGGCACCTGACGCGACCGCATCGCGCAGCGACGCCGCCGCCGGCAGGTCCTGGTAGTCGATGACGATCAGCTCGGCCGCGTCCTTCGCCGCCTGCTTCGTGTCGGCGATCACCACGGCAACAGGATCGCCGACATGGCGTACCTTGCCGACGGCGATAACCGGATGCGGCGGCTCGGCCATCGGCGAGCCGTCCTTGTTGTGGATCTGCCAGCCGCAGGGCAGCCCGCCGACATTGTCGGCCGCCATGTCCGCGCCGGTATACACAGCCACCACACCCGGCGCCTTCGCCGCTGCCGTCGTGTCGATGCTGTTGATCCTGGCATGCGGGCGGTCCGAGCGGCGGATGAACGCATGGAGCTGGCCGGGCCGGTTGATATCGTCGGTGTAATTGCCGCGACCGCTGAGAAAGCGCGCGTCCTCCTTGCGGCGGACCGACGCTCCAATTCCCTCGAAAGGCATCGAAGTCCCTCCCTGTGCTTCGCCTTATTCGGCGGCGGCTGCGCGGCCGTGCATCAGCGGCCAGGCGGCCGCGATCGCCTTGACGATATTGTGGTAGCCGGTACAGCGGCAGAGATTGCCTTCCAGGCCCTCGCGGATCTGCTTCTCGGTGAGGCCCTGCGGATGCGAGTTCACCAGGTCGATCGCACTCATCACCATGCCGGGCGTGCAAAACCCGCATTGCAGCGCGTGGTGCTCGCGGAACATCTCCTGCATCGGATGCAGCGCGCCATCGGCCGCCGCCAGCCCCTCGATCGTGAGGACCGAGGTGCCGTCCGCCTGGAGCGCGAGCATGGTGCAGGATTTCGCCGACACGCCATCGACATGCACGACGCAGGCGCCGCACTGGCTGGTGTCGCAGCCGACATGGGTGCCGGTCAGCCCGAGCTTCTCGCGCAGCAGCTCGACCAGCAGCGTGCGGTTCTCGACCTCGACCGTATGCTGTTTGCCGTTCACCGTCAGGGTCACCTGAGGCATCGCGCAATCCCTCCCTTGTCGCGTGGCCGGAGTGTGGCCACCGCACCGCGCGACGGTCAAGCGGGCGCCGGACTTTTCCGCGCGGAACCGTCCCCCGTGAACAATAACCTTGTCCCGTACGGCCTATAAGTGCAGAATCGCATCGTGATCCGGCCGTCACGGTCGCCGCCATCCGGCCGACCTGGGAGGGAAGCGATGTCGAATACCACCGGAGCGATGCCGACGCCGTCCGCCGGTCCCATCCGGATGAAGCATCTGGTGTTCGCAGCGATCGCCGCGATGGCGGCCTATGTGCTGTATCACAACGAGCGCTTCCTGCTCGATGCGGCGCATCCGGTCTGGAACCACTACGATCCGTTCAAGTGGTGGCTGCTGCCGCATGGCCTCGCCGGCGCCTGCGCGCTGTTCCTCGCGCCGATGCAGTTCGCGGAGGGATTGCGCCGCCGCCATGTAAAGCTGCACCGGACGATCGGCACGATCTACGTCTTCGGCGCGTTCATCCTGGCGCCGCTGGGGCTGTACATCCAATATCTCGACGAGGCGCAGGGGGCAGCGCGGTCTTTCACCATCGAGACCATGATCCAGTCCTCATCGCTGATGATCACGACGGGGTTCGGCCTGTATTTCGCCCTGAAGCGGCAATTCACCTATCACCGGCAATGGATGATCCGCAGCTATGCCGTGGCGCTGACGTTCCTCGAGATACGGGTGATCCTGGGTGTTTTCGGCCTGGACCAGCCGTTCGACTGGCACATTATCGAGACGGTGGTTTGGAGTTGCGTCGCCTCGTCCATACTGATCGCCGATATCGCCAATCAACTATACGAGGGTCATCTGACGCGGCGCACCGCTCGCGGTCGCACGGTGGCCGGGAGCGTCGCTGTCGCCGGCGAATAGGTCACCGCCGCGCCGCGCGATGGTCAGGGGCGTGCGGCGAGCGCCGGGACGATATCGGTCTTCGCGAAGTCGCCGCCCTTGAACAGCAGCGGTATGCCGTACTTCCTGGCAAGGGCGTACGAGGGCAGTCGCCGCAGTTCAGGCTCGAGGGATGGCGACCTTTGCAGAAGCGAAGGAACGCATCGCGAGCCATACGCGCGAGCTCGGCGTCGTGCGGCATGATCTTGACCTCCATGTCCTGGAGGATGCGATCCAGTTCCGACCAGGCCCCAGAACCCGCGTGGCGGCCCGCAAGGACCATTGAGGCCTCTTGCAGGCTCACCGGGGACATGCAAACCGCGGCAGCTTCCTCAATCCGGCGCGAGAAGGCCGCAGCCTCCGGTTCCAGCCGCAGAATGGCGACGATGGCCGACGTAACGACCGCGATCACGCCTACAAGCCGTTTTCATCGTACAAGTCGTCTTCGGTGAAGGGCGGCAGCGCCGGTTCAAGCCGCCGCAGACCGGCCGGTTGATTTGCTCTCGACAGCCGTCGCGTCAATGCAGGTCAGACCCGGTGAACCGGCCCCGGGTAGCGTGCCAGCAATGGATCGGATGTCAGCAGCGCTATGCCCTCGACCATGGCTTGGGCAAGCAACATCCGATCGTATGGGTCCTTGTGAATTGGCGGCAGCAGATCGACTGCTATCGCATGTTCGCTGGTAATCGCCAGCTCGCCATACCCGTTGTCGAGTAGGCCACGCCGAAGCAATCGGGGATCAACGCGGAAATCATCCCGGCCCAAGCCCGGCTTGATGCTGACTTCCCAAAGGCTGGCAGCGCTGAACAGCAGATCGTGGTCCGGGTTGTTCAGCAATTCGCTTGCCTCCTGTGACAGGAGGTGAGGCTCTCCTGCGGCCCAAAGCAGGAGATGCGTATCAAGCAGCAGCTTCACGTTGAGACGTTGTCGAACAGGCGTTCGATCTCCGCGCTGCCCATGCGATCGAAATCGTCCGGCACGGCGATCTGGCCGGCCATAAAGCCCAGCCGCTTGATCTTACCTGCGACCGGCGCATCCAGGGCAGTCACCTTCACCAGCGGCTTGCCGGATTTCGCGATGATGAAAGGCTCGCCCTTGGCGGCCGCCTCCACCAGGCGCGAAAGGTGGGTCTTGGCCTCATGAATGTTGACCGTCCGCATCGCGTGCGGATAGCAGAGCTAGATCCAGTTAGTCCAGTTCAGCGAGCGAGGGGCCCCCTCCTTCAGCCCGCCATCGGTACCACCTGCCCGCCCGGCACGTGATCCAGGTGGCATGCCGACACGTGCCCCTCCCCTACCGAGCGCAGCAGCGGTTCCTCCACCCGGCAGCGATCGAAGACGAACGGGCAGCGCGTGTGGAACCGGCAGCCACTCGGCGGGTTGATCGGCGAAGGCACGTCCCCGGTCAGGATGATGCGCTGGCGCTTCGCCGTCGGATCCGGAACGGGCACCGCGGACAGTAGCGCGCGGGTGTACGGATGATGCGACTTGGCGAACAGCGTGCGCCGATCCGCCAGTTCGACGATCTTGCCCAGGTACATCACCGCCACGCGGTGCGTCAGGTGTTCCACGATGGCGAGGTCGTGGCTGATGAACAGCAGCGCCATGCCGAACTCGTCCTGCAGGTCGACCAGCAGGTTGATGATCTGCGCCTTCACCGACACATCGAGCGCGGAAACCGCCTCGTCGCAGATTATCAGGTCGGCGCCGGGCGCCAGCGCGCGTGCGATGCCGATGCGCTGGCGCTGGCCGCCGGAGAACTCGTGCGGAAAGCGGCCGATCGCGTCGCGCGGCAGTTGCACCTTGTCCATCAGCAGCTCGACCCGCTCGGTCAGTGCGCGCCCGCCGCGCACGATGCCGAAGTTGATCAGCGGCTCGGCCAGGATATCGCGCACCTTCATCCGCGGATTGAGCGAGGAGAACGGATCCTGGAACACCACCTGCACGCGCCGGCGCAGCGGACGCAGCCGGCCGGCGGGCAGATTGTCGATGCGGTCACCGGCAAGGTAGACCTCACCGTCGGTGACCGGATACAGCCGCAGGATCGACTTTCCGACGGTCGACTTGCCGCAGCCGGACTCTCCCACCAGCGACAGCGTCTCGCCGCGATCGATGGTGAACGACACACCGTCCACCGCGTAGACCTTGGCGGTCTCCTGGCCAAGGATGCCGCCGAAGATCGGAAAGTGCTTCTTCAGGCCGTTGACTTCGAGCAGGGGACGTTCGGAAGTCATGGCCGGAAGGGTCCTCCCCCTCCCGCAAGGGGAGGGGGAGGCTTCTGCTGGTCCCGCCATCATGCCGCCATGCGCCTTTCCGCATAGTGGCACGCGACGAGGTGATCGCGCGCCTTCGTCTCGATCGCCGGGGTGACGCGCGAACACAGCTCCGTCGCCATCGGACAGCGGCCTGCGAACGGGCAGCCGATGATCCTCTGGCGCAAACTCGGCACCAGGCCGGGAATCTCCGCCAGCTTGGCGCGGCCGCCTTCCACCAGCGACGAACCAAGCTTGGGCACCGAACCCAACAACCCGCGCGTATAGGGATGCAGCGGACGGGCGAAGATCTCCTCGACCGGACCTTCCTCCACCTTGCGCCCTGCGTACATCACCACCACACGCTGGCACATCTCGGCCACCACGCCGAGGTCGTGCGTGATCAGCATGATCGCCGACCCCAGGCGGCTCTTCAGATCGCGCATCAGGTCGAGGATCTGCGCCTGGATCGTCACATCGAGCGCCGTCGTCGGCTCATCCGCGATCAACAGCTTCGGGTTGCATGCCAGCGCCATCGCGATCATCACCCGCTGGCGCATGCCGCCCGACAACTGATGCGGATACTCGCGCACCCGCCGTTGCGGCGCGGGGATGCCGACCAGCACCAGCATCTCGATCGCGCGCTTCTCGGCATCGCGCGGCGACAGGCCCTGGTGCAGCCGCAGCGTCTCGCCGATCTGCTTGCCCACGGTCAGCACCGGGTTGAGGCTGGTCATCGGCTCCTGGAAGATCATCGAGATCGCGTTGCCGCGGATATCGCGCATCTCCGCCTCGGAGACCTCGAGCAGGTTGCGGCCCTCGAAGCGGATCGCGCCGGCGATCTTGCCGGGCGGTTCCTGGATCAGCCGCAGGATCGACATCGCCGTCACCGACTTGCCGCAGCCCGACTCGCCCACGATGCCAAGCGTCTCGCCGGCATCGACATGGAAAGACACCCCTTCCACCGCGCGCACCACGCCATCGGGCGTGCCGAAATGCGTTTGGAGGTTCTCGACTTCCAGCAGCGCCATCTCAGAGCCGCTTGGCGAGCCGCGGGTCCAGCGCGTCGCGCAGCCCGTCGCCCAGCAGGTTCACCGACAGCACGGTGATGCACAGGAAGATCGCCGGGAAGAACACGATGTAGGGCTTCACCTGCCAGAGCGCCCTGCCCTCGGCCATGATGTTGCCCCAGCTTGGAATGATCGGCGGCGTGCCGGCGCCGATGAACGACAGCGACGCCTCGATGATCATCGCCGATGCGCAGATGAAGGTGGCGTTCACCATCAGCGGTGCCAGCGTGTTGGGCAGGATGTGCTTGACGATGATCATCGGCAGCCGCGTGCCGGACGCCACCGCGGCTTCCACGAACGGCTGCTCGCGCAGGCTGAGCACCACGCCGCGGATCAGCCGCGAGACGCGCGGGAACTCCGCCACGCTGATGGCGATGACGACGTTCTGCACCGAGGCCCGCGTCAGCGCCATCAGCGCGATGGCCAGCAGGATCGACGGGATCGACATCAATCCGTCCATCACCCGCATCATGATCGCATCGGCGCCGCGGATGAATCCCGAGACCAGGCCGATGAAAGTACCGAGAATCGACGCGACCGCGGCAACCGCGAAGCCGACGATGAGCGAGATACGCGCGCCATAGATCACGCGGGAATACACATCGCGGCCCAGCATGTCGGTGCCGAACCAGTACTGCGCCGAGGGCTCGCGAGTGCGCTTGGCCGGCGCCAGCGCGGTCGGATCGACCGTGCCGAGATATGGCGCCAGGATCGCGATCAGGACCATAACGAGCAGCAAGGTCCCGCCGAGCACGATGGTGGGATTGCGCCGGACGAAGGTCATCACCCTGCCGCGCTGCCTGACCGGCGGCAGGACGTCGGCGAGCGCCGGCGCGGCGGCGTAGCCGGACTGCGTTGTGGTTGCAGAGCTCATGCGGAGACTCTCATCCTTTCGCCATCAGTAGCGGATCCTCGGGTCGAACACGGTGTACAGCAGATCGACGGCGAGATTCACCAGGACATAGGACACGCTGAACAGCAGCACGACTCCCTGGATCACCGGATAATCGCGGCGCAGGATCGCATCGACCGTCAGCCGTCCCAGGCCGGGAATGGCGAACACGCTCTCGGTGATGACCGCACCGCCGATCAGCAATGCGACGCCGTTGCCGATGATTGTGACGATGGGCACCGCCGCATTCTTCAACGCATGGACGAACAACACGGTGCGCTGGCCGACACCCTTCGCCTTGGCCGTGCGCACATAGTCCTGGCTCAGCACGTCGAGCATCGTCGCCCGCGTGATCCGCGCGAGCAGCGCGACGAAGATGAGGCCCAGCGCAATGGTGGGCAACGTCAGGTTGCGCAGGAACGGGACCAATCCATCGCTCAGCGAGTGGAAGCCTTGCACCGGCAACCAGTCGAGCTGCAATGCGAAGATATACGCCAGGAGATAGCCCAGCACGAACACCGGCGTGGAGAAGCTGAACACCGCCAGCACCATCACGCCGCGGTCCAGCCAGGAGCCATGCTTCCATGCCGCCAGGACGCCCATCGGAATCGCCACCACGATTGAGAACACGATGGTCAGAACCATCAGCGAGAGGGTCGGTTCGATGCGCTGCGCGATCATGTGGCTGACCGGCAGGTTGGTGAAGATCGAGGTGCCGAGATCGCCGTGGATGATCTGCCACAGCCACTCGCCGAACCGCACCAGGAACGGCCGGTCGAGGCCGAGCGAGGCACGGATGCGCTCGACATCGGCGGGCGTCGCCTGATCGCCGGCGATGATCGCCGCCGGGTCGCCCGGGGCCAGGTACAGCAGGCTGAACACGAAGAACGCAACGACAAGCATCACGGGGATGGTGGCCACGATGCGCCGGCTGGCGTAGGCAAACATTCGGTCGCGTCTCCGATCAGCCGAAAATCAGGCCAGGGATGCCGGTTGACAACACAGCAAGAACAATGCCAGCGCGCAAGAAATTGCGCCAACGTTTCATCCGCCGCAGCCTCCTCGTCACCATGAATGGCACAGTCCGGTCCCAGCACCGGCACGCCAGCCTGCCCCAGCCCCGTGCGAAAGACCAGCACTCTATTGGCAGTGGTCAAACCAGCCGGCTTTCGCTACTGACCCCCGATGCACGGAATGCTGCTTCGCATCGCCACCCAGCTCCCGCCGCCCGCGCGGCAATTCGCATCGCCGGCGCGCATCGCCACGCTGGTCCAGTTCCTGATGTTCGGCACCGTCGGAACCGTCGGCTTCCTGGTCGACACCGCGACAGTGTACGCCCTCCGCCGATCACTCGGGCTGTATGTCGCCGGCATGGCCGCCTATCTCGTGGCCGCCTCTGTCACCTGGATCCTGAACCGGGTGTGGACCTTCCGCGGCCTGGGCGACGGTCCGGTGCATCGCCAATGGGCACGCTTCCTCGTCGTCAATCTCGGAGGCCTGGTGCTGAACCGCGGCACCTACGCGCTGCTGGTCACCTTCGTGCCGCTCTGCGCCGAGCAGCCGGTCTTCGCCACGGCCGCCGGTGCGGTCGCCGGCATGTTCGTGAACTTCACCCTGAACCGGACGATAGTATTCCGCTGACCCGACCGGATGAGCCATGCGCGTCGTGATGGTGGCGTTAACCGCTTGATCAGTTATTTGCGCGCCTAATAACTACCGAAAGTTGTAATCAGGGCTGCGTCACAACCAAAACGCTTGCGACACCCTTTCGCAGGCGTTCGGTATGGCCACGTATCAGCCCACTGGCAGAGCATTCGGCAGAGCACTGCGGACCGCCGCCGATCTTGGCATTTCCTCCAACTTATCGACCCGGTCGGCGTTCTGGCCGATCGCCGGCTGGCGCGGCGCGGTCAAGCGGGCATTCGACATCGTCTTCGCCCTGCTCGGGCTCATCGTGCTTGGCGTCCCGATGCTGGTGGTCGTCGCGATCATCCGCCTGGAAACCCCCGGCCCCGCGTTGTTCCGCCAGCGCCGCATCGGCTTCGCCAATGTCGGCTTCGAGATGTGGAAGTTCCGCACAATGCGCCAGCAGACGGCACGTCCAGCAGGGCTGCTGGTGCAGGCCACGCGGCACGACACGCGGGTCACGCGGTTCGGCGCCATCCTGCGCCGCACCTCGTTCGATGAGATGCCACAACTTTTCAACGTGCTGCGTGGCGACATGTCGCTGGTCGGTCCGCGGCCGCATGCCCCGGGCACCTGCGCCGGCGGCACGCCGTTCGAACTGGTCACGCCGCACTATCCGGCTCGCCATCGCGTTCGGCCAGGCGTGACCGGCCTCGCGCAGGTCCGTGGCTGGCGCGGCGAGACCGAGTCGGAGGAGAAGCTGCTCCGCCGGCTCGAGTGCGATCTGGAATACATCGCCACCTGGTCGCTGTGGCAGGACGCCGTGATCCTGGTGCGCACGGTCGCCCCGGTGCTGGCAATGCACAACGCGTACTGAGCCTTGAAAGCGGATGCACGGTGCCATGCTGCACACACTGCCGGTTCGCGAACCCGATAGACTGAGCCGACCTGCCGGCTTCAGCGTGTCGGTGCTGATCCCCTGCTACAACGAGGAACTTGCCGTCGCGCGGGTGGTCAAGGGCTTCCGCGCCGCCCTGCCGGATGCGACCATCCTGGTGTACGACAACAACTCCTCGGACCACACCCGCCAGGCCGCACTCGGCGCCGGCGCATCGGTGCGCAGCGAAGCGCTGCAAGGCAAGGGGCACGTGGTCCGCCGCATGTTCGCCGACGTGGAGGCGGACATCTACCTGCTGGTGGATGGCGACGACACCTACGATCCCGCCGCCGCCCCCATCATGGTGCGCCAATTGATAGAGAATCAGCTCGACATGGTGACGGCAGTCCGCCTTCCAGCCGAACACGAGGCCTATCGGCTCGGCCACCGCATCGGCAACCGAATGCTGAGCTATCTGGTCTGCCGTGTGTTCGGCAACCGGGTGAGCGACGTGCTGTCGGGCTATCGGGTGTTCAGCCGGCGGTTCGTCAAATCCTTCCCGGCGCTCGCCGCGGGATTCGAGACCGAGACCGAATTCACCATCCACGCGCTCGAACTGAAGATGCCGATCGGCGAACTGACGACGAAATATCGCGGCCGCGCCGCCGGATCGCGGTCGAAGCTGCACACCTTCTCCGACGGGCTGCGCATCCTGCGGACCATCATGATGCTGGTGAAGCAGGAACGGCCATTGCAGTCGTTCGGCCTCACCGGCGCGGTCCTGCTGGCCGCCGGGCTCGTTCTCGGTCTGCCGGTTGTGCTCCAGTTCCTGCACAGCGGCCTGGTGCCACGGCTCCCAACGGCCTTGCTGGCGACCGGACTGGTCCTGGCATCGTCGCTGTCGTTCGTCTGCGGCTTTGTGCTGGACCAGGTGGCGCGCGGACGCCAGGAGCTGAAGCGGCTGGCCTATCTGTCGATCCCGGCCGTCGGCAGCGGCGGATGACCGCGCGTCACATTGCCGGCGCCGCCGGCCCGCCCGACGGCGCCTACGACGCCGATGTGGTGATCCTCTCGCTCGATCGCGCCGCGGAGACGGCGGCAGCGATCGGCTCGGCCTTGGCGCAGACCGGTGTGTCGCGCCATGTGTTCATCGTCGACCAGGGTTCGCGGCCGGAGACTCTGGCCCGGCTCGCGGCTCTCGTCGCCGGACGACAGGACGCCACACTGCTGGCGCTCGACCGCAACCATGGCGTTGCCGGCGGGCGCAACCGTGGCTCGGCGCTCGGGCATGGCCGCGTCATCTTCGGCCTCGACAACGATGCCGAGTTCGCCGACGCCACCGTACTCGCCCGCGCCGTCGCCGCACTGGATGGCGACCCGACCCTCGCCGCGATCGGCTGCCGCATCCTGCTGCATTCGTGCGATGCGGACGACCTGTCGTCCTGGGGTTATCCCGCCAGTCTGCTCCCGCGTGCCGGCGAGTCATTCGATACGGTCACTTTCGTCGGCGCCGGGCACGCGATCCGCCGCGCGGCGTGGGACGGCTATGACGAAGTGCTGTTCTTCTGCTGGGAAGAATTCGAGTTCTGCCTGCGCGCGATCGAACGCGGTTGGCGCATCCGCTACCGGGGCGACATCGCGGTGCGCCACAAGGTCTGCCCCGAGCGTCGGATCGCATGGTCCGGCACGCGCTGGTTCCACTTCGTGCGCAACCGGCTCTACATCGAGCGAAAATGGGGTGCCGGCTGGCTGTCGCTCGGGCCGCGCTTCGCGTTCTATCTGGTCAAGGGCATGCGCAATGGCCTGTTGTCGCAGACCCTCGGCGCGTGGAAAGCCGCGGTGCGGCTGTCGGCCGGGTCCTTGGCGATGCGGCGCTCGCCGGCGGCCCGCGACTATCTCCGGCTGCATGACGCGGCACATCGCGGTCCATGGATAAGCTATTTGTGGCGGGAATGTCGCGATGGGTTCCGCTTCGCTCAACCCCTCGCCAGCCGTTCTCGCAGCAGCAACGGCACGATCGCCGGACAGTCCATCAGGTAACGGCGCACCAGCCGCTTCGGATCGCAGCCAAGCCGGTGCAGCCACTCCAAACCGGCGTGCTGCATCCGGACCGGCGCGCGCCGTTGCGCGCCGGCGATGAATTCCAGGCTCGCGCCGATGCAGAGCCCGGTGCCGGTGGCACAGCCGGTTGCCTGGATGGCCGCCGCCAGTGCCTCCTGCCGCGGCGAGCCCACCGCGAGGAAGACCAAGCGTGCCGGATGCGCCAGCACGAACTCGACTGCTGCCTGCAACGCCGCCGGATCGCGTTCGAAGCCACGTGGTGGATCGAGGTGAGCCGGCGGTGCCAGGCCACAACGCGCGACCAACGCCGGCAGCCATCGCGGCGACAGCCCGACAATGGTGATGCGCTCGCCTGCCGTCAGATGCCGTGCCAACAGCAGCGCGGTGAGGTCGCTGCCCGGCGCAACACGCGGCGCCGGCAACCCGACCAGACGCGCCACCAGCGCGACCACACGCGAATCCAACAGCCGCAGCATCGCGTTCTGGTACAGCGGTCGCCGTTCCGGCCGGCGATGCATTCGCACCAGATGATCGGCGTTCGGCGTGGTCACATAGCCGAACGGCTCGGACGCGGACCGACATGCCAGCGTACCCGCGGCGGCGACGGCATCCAGATCGGCAAACTCCAGGCCCAGCAACTGCACGGCGATACCGTGCAGCCATGAGGTTAAGATACCTATGACGATGCGACCGCCTTCGTCAGCACGTCGGCAGCGTGCCGGCACTGCGCCGCATCGACAGTGAGATGCGTCACCGCACGCACCGTGCGTGCCGCGAACGCCGAGACCAGCACGCCATGCTCCTGCGCACGCCGCACCACGGTCGCGGCATCCGGCAGCGGCTCGGGAACCCGAAAGATCACGATGTTGCTCTGCACGGTCGCGAGGTCGATCTCCACCGGCGTATCCGCCAGCCGCTCCGCCAGAACCCGCGCGTTCGCATGGTCCTCGGCCAGCCGCCCGATATTGTTGTCGAGCGCGTACAGACCCGCCGCGGCCAGAATGCCCGACTGGCGCATCGCGCCGCCGAACATGCGCCGCGCCCGCACCGCGCGCACCATGTCGGTCGCGCGTCCCGCGATCACGCTGCCCACCGGGCAGCCAAGGCCTTTCGACAGCGCCACCGACACCACGTCGAACGGCGCCGCAAGCTCGGACAGCGACAGCCCGGTCGCCACCGCCGTGTTGAACAGCCGCGCGCCATCCAGATACGTCGCCACGCCCAACTCGCGCGCCGCGGCGCAGATCGCCACTGCATCATCTTGCGGGAACACCACCCCACCACCGCGGTTGTGGGTGTTCTCGACCGCCACCAGCGTAGTCGGCGGAAAGATGATGTGGCCAGGCGGCTTGAACGCGGCGCGCAGGTCCACCGCGGTGAACAGCCCGCCGCGCCCGACCACGGTGAACTGCACGCCGGAATTCGCCGCCGCCGCGCCAGACTCGTGCCAGACGATGTGCGCCTCGTCGCCCACCACCACATCGTCGCCCGGCCGCGTCAGCTGCTTCAGGCCGATCTGGTTCGCCATCGTGCCGCTCGGGACGAAGATCGCCGCCTCCTTGCCGAGCAGTGCGGCGATCCGCTCCTGCAGCGCGCGGACGGTCGGGTCCTCGCCGTACTGGTCGTCGCCCACTGGCGCGCTCGCCATCGCCGCGCGCATAGCATCGGAGGGCAGGGTCACCGTGTCAGAGCGCAGGTCGATCCGTTGCATGGGCTGCACCTTCCGTGGTCAGCGCCAGGCGAGCAGCAGTCGCTCCGCCCGGCCGATCAGCCACGATACCGCAAGCCCGAGCAGCGACAACACGACGATGCCCGCCAGCAGGTTGTCGGTGTCGTAGAGATTGCCGGCCGACAGCACGAAGGCGCCGATGCCGCGTTCCGCGCCGATCATCTCGGCCGCGACCAGCAGCACGATGGCGATCGAGGTGGTGACGCGGAAGCCGCTGAGGATCGCCGGCAGCGCTGCCGGCAGCACCACCTTGCGCACGATGGATGCGTGCGACAGCCCGAAGCTCTGGGCCATGCGGATCAGCGAGCGCGGCACGTTGTCCACGCCGCCAGCGGTGGCGATCACGGTGGGGAAGAAGACGCCGAACGCCAGGGTGGCGATCTTGGAACCCTCGCCGATGCCGAACCAGATGATGAACAGCGGCACCAGCGCGATCTTCGGGATCGGGAACAGCGCCGAGACCACCGCCATGCCCGGCGAGCGCAGCAGCGACGAAAGTCCGACCGCGAGGCCAAGCCCGATACCGAATACCGTGCCGACGATCCAGCCGATCGCCAGTCGCGCCAGCGATGCGGACAGATGCTTCCAAAGTTCGCCGCTGATGGTCAGCCGGTAGAGCGCCACCGCGATGTTCGCCGGCGCCGGCAGGAACAGCGTTGGGATCAGGCCGAGCGAATCGCCGATCTGCCATAGCGCCACCAGGCCGAGCAGCGTCGCGGCGCCAGCCATAGGCAGGTTGCGCGGTGCGAAGCCGCCGCCGCGGAACGGGACGGTGCCGGCCACCTCATGCATGCGTCAGGCGATGTCGCCCAACCGATAGAACCGCGCCGCCGTACCATGGAACAACGCCGCCTTCTCGGCATCCGAGCAACCGGCGGCAAGCCGCTTGAACGCATTCCAGACGACTGGGTAGCTGCACATCCCCTTGTCCACCGGGAAGTTGCTCTCGAACATGCAGCGGTCGGCACCGAAGGCTTCGATGCAGGTCTCCATGAACGGACGCCATGCCGTCGCGAGTTCGCCCGACGAAGGCGGCAGCACCTGCTCATGAAAGGCGAAGCCGCGGATCGTCATCGCCTGGCCGCCCAGCTTCAGCACCACGTTCGGGCAGCGCGCAAGCTCGCGCAGGTCGCGCTGCCAGGCGGCGAAGGTTTCCTGCGGGTGCTCGCGATACGGACCGATGCAGATCGGTCCCCCGCAGTGGTTGGCGCAGATCGGCTGATCGGGGAACGCGCGCGCCAGATCGATCACCTGCGGCAACTGCGGATGATAGAACGAGCATTCGTAGGTCAGGCCGAACCTGTGCAGCCGGCCGAGCCCGGTGCGGAACGCCGGATCCAGCAACAGCCCCTGCGTCGCGGGCGTGGCGGTGGTCAAGATCACCGCCGGATCCCACCCGGCGCTCTGGCGGATACCCTTGAAGCGGCTGCCGCCGGCTTCGATGTGCGCCTCCAGCACGCGATCGACCGCGTCGCCCAGCCGGAAGTCGCAGTAGCCGACGATGCCGGCACAGGCGCGCACGCCGGCAGCCTCCGCTTGCGCGGCCACGCCGGCAACGTATTCGGTCTCGCCCACCGGATGGAGTTCCGCCGGTCCGTCCGTGCGATAGGCGAAGCCGCACTGAATGAACACCGTGGCCCGCAAATTGTGGCCGGATGCGAGATCGGCGCGCAGCTCGTCGAGCAGATAGCGCCCGTTGCGCTCCCACAGGTGATGGTGCGCATCGACGATCGGCAGAGCCGGCTCGACGATGTCCTCGCGCAGCTTCGCGAGCCAGGTGTCGTTGACGTGCGGATGCGGATAGGCCTGGGGTTTCCCGATCGTCGCGCTCATCGCACGTCTCCTTGCCTGCGCGGGTTTGTCATTGTGGGCGAAGCGAAGCAATCCCCACCGGAATAGGACGCCGTGTGTTGCAGCGCGATGGCAACCAGTTCTCTCTTCGCAGCGTCGGCGCGTGCAGCCTCGCTGAGTTGAGTGTAGGTGATTTCGGCAGCATGCAACGGTGAGTATGGGTACGTGTTCGCCGGGCAAGACGAGAATGCCACCTTATCATGCCGCTTCGTGCCATCAGTCATTACCTCGGTAACCATCCGTTCGTGGCGTTGCGAAGGAAGATTTGAAACGCAGATGCAAGCAGATGCACGCGAAACACGCGGATGGCGGCCATGCCGTGGCGCGGCCTGAGGCTCAATATCGTACCGAAACATCTGCGTGCTCGGCGTGCATCTGCCCGCATTTGCGTTAAATGCTTTCTTTGCCGCAGCGCCACAGCCGCTGATGGTATGAAATTATTCCTTGACAGCGCCTCTCGTTTGTGTTCTTGTTCCGTTCATGTCCGCCGCCCTCCAACTCCCCACCCCAACCCCGGAGCCCGATCCGCCCCGGGCCGGCGCCGACATGCCCCGCCGCCTCGGCCGCGTCCTCAACCTCGTTCGCAAGCTGATCGACTACGGCAGGC
>JANWJK010000140.1 GCA_025452005.1 Acetobacteraceae bacterium
CTGAAGGCGGAGTTGAACTGGAGCCGGCTGTTCCACGGCCTGATCGCGGACTTCGACGAAGCGGCGCTGTTGGAGAGGCAGGCCGCGGCCTTGGAGGCGGCAGGGGTGCCGCCAGCAGCGTAAACCGACGTGCGCAGGAGGCTTGTCACCGGGCTTGACCCGGAGATCTCCGCCGACGCCCCTTGCAGGACGCCGCCTGATCCCTGCAACAGCGCATCGTGCGCACGATCGCCCGCCCTGGTCAGCACGAGCCGGCTCTGTTCGTCATCAGTGGCAAGGACCGATCGCAGGCGGCATAGCCGCTCGAGGAAGCCGAAGCCGGTTTCGTGCCGCTCAATCGTCGCGTCGGGGAACGGCTCGCCGACATCGGTCTGCACAACGACATCGATCTTGAACAAGCCGGCGATCGCGCGGGCGATCGCGTCCAGCTTATAGCCGGCGAACTGTCCGCCCGCGATGTCGGGCGTGCAATCGACGATGTCCTCCGTCTTGCTGCGACCGGTGACGCGCACCGCATGGCGATCCGCCTCAACCTCGGGCAGATAGTTGTCGATGTAGCCGGTCAGCACCGGATCGCCGCCGATGGCAACCGTGCATTCCTGAAACGGCCCCAGCGGAAAGTCGCGCGCCGACGCCAGGAACCGTTCGGACACCGCGATGTTGAAGTCCGTCGCCATGCGATCGATCTCGCGCGTGACCCTGATTTCCTCCCAGCGTTCATACCGCTGGCCGTTGACGGTCAGCGTGAAGGTATCTGCCCTCGGCATTGCGATTCCTTCGCGGCCGGACGTATGACGATTTAGACCGCTGGAACGAAATCAATGCTGAATTGCGGGAAGCGTTCCTTCAACGCTCTCATCGCCCGATGCCAACCCTCGCCACCCCATTGGCTTGAGAATGCGTAGGTCTTTCCATTTGCCTGACATAGCTCTCCATCATCACAGAACCATCGACGAGGATCGAACGTACCTCCGATAGCTGTTGCTTTTGCAGCTGCTCGGGTCTTGAACTCCGCAGCATCGACAATGCCGTCCACCGAATACCAGACCCGGTTTGGACGCCAATTCAAAACCCCTGCAATTTCATCGGGGTTGACTGACTTATCGCAAAGATGCTTGCAGATCAGGAAAATCGCGTTCCGTTTCCACATTGAAGGATGTTGCTCGTTCTCAATCCGTATGTCGAAGCGCGTGAAATCGACCCCGCTAGTGCGCGACTCACGCTCCTTGCGAATCTTATCCCTTATCTGGACCTGATATTCCTGCACTTCTGGTAGAGGTATGATCTGCTGTACATCGACCAGGATTCGCCCTTCCAGTACGTAGGGTTTCAGCCTAACGCATCGAATATCAATGGTGTGGTCGATCAGCCATAGCACGGAGGAGGTAAGTTCTTTCGAGAATTCGGCGGATGCCAACACTATGCGAACATCCTGGCCAAACAGGTCTTCATCTGGCTCATCCCAGCCGAGGAAGTCCAGCATGAGGGCCCGGGAGTCCTGTTCCTCCTTTCCCAAAGCCGTAAGGTAGCGACCGAAGACATCCGCGGCACGGTCAAAAGTCATTGTCGATATCATTGAAGCATACCGAATTGACTGAAGCTCCATATGCCCTCCGTCCTCGGTACGCTTTAGCTCAATCACGACCAGATTCGCGTCCTTGTCGATTCCGAGTAAATCGATGCGGCGCCGTGAGTCCTCCCATTCGCCGAATTCTTCGGAAATCACGAGCGTTTCGGGAGCGATCACCTCGACATTTTCGCGGAGAAGCCGCTGTAAGTCACGGCGCTCGTGGACGTTGACCGAACTGAATGCAGTTTCCTTCAGGGCAACGATCCCTGTCTGGGAGAACTCGTAGATCGGCAACTCCCCCTCCCTTAAGCCATGGCCGCCAGGCCAATTTACCATATCATGGCGCCCGGTGGGGGTAATCGAATGCACTTCTGGCCAGCGCATTTCCCGGGCCACTTATGCCGCCAGCGCCTTGCCGCTGATCGGCATGAACAGTGGATGCGGCGCATCGTTGAGCTGCACAAGCTGCGCTGCCCGTGTCGCGTCCTGATACAGCCGATAGGCCAGCGACAGCGCCCCCGGAGGCCTAGGCCGCGTATCCGATGAGCTGCGGCAATTGCTGCGCCCGCAGCGTCAGGCCCCGCAACGCCACCGATCCCGCCGCCGCGTTGCGCCCGCCGCCGAAAGAACGTCGCCGCAGACTCCGTGACATCGGGTATCAGGCAGCATGGCGCAGAGCGCGCAGCGCGGCTTCGGGCTCGCGGTAGAGGACCAGCAACAACGCCTGCACGGCGGGGTCAATGCTGAAGCGGTTCTGCTCCCAGTTGCGCAGCGTGCCGAGCGGAACATGCAGAAGCGCCGCCAGTTCGGCCTGGGTCATCCGGAGCTTTTCCCGCACCAACTTGACTGGCACGGTGCGCCGCGCATCCGCTGAGCTCTCTCGCTCCGGGTCGTATCCATCTTCTCGCATATGGCGCCGGATATCCTCCTCTGTCGTTTCGTCGTAGCGCTTCCGCGCCTCGGCGACGGCTCGTGGCGTCCGCCGGGCCAGTTGCGCCTTGATCTCCTTCGGCGTCATCCGGGTCAGCTTCCTGTCTGCCATCTCTGCCGGTCTCTCTGGTTTGCCTTCCAAGCCGTGATGATCCGCACCACATGGCCGCGCAACGTGTAAGTCACGCGGAGAAGCTTGCCGCTCGCTTCGCCAATCGCATTCATCCGGACCTCGCCATAGTCGGCCCTTGTGTCCGGCCATTCGATCACTTCGCCTTCAAAGATCAGGGCTGCTTCGTCGAAGCCGATGCCACGGGTGCGAAGGTTCCTTTCATGCTTGGACGGGTCCCATTCGAATCCCATGGTCAGAGATACGCGCTACGCGCACTCCATGCAAGCACCCCGGGGAACAAATTTGTCAGGTGCGATGACGGCCCCGGTTGATCGGCTGCCTCGACGAAGGTCAGCCAGTCGCTCGGATCAAGCTCCCAGCCGGCCCACCCGTCCTGCCGTCATCCCGCCGTCGATCACCAACTCCGATCCTGTCATGTGCCCCGACGCATCCGAGCACAGGAACAGCACGCCGTTGGCGATGTCCTCCGCCTGCCCCGCCTTGCCGATCGGCACCGTCGCCGCAGCGATAAGGTTCGGATCCAGCGGTGCGTTTGCGCCGGGCGGCAGCTTGGTCCAGATCGGCGTGTCGATCACGCCGGGATGCACGGAGTTCACCCTGATGTTGTCGCGCGCGCCGGCACACTCCAGCGCGATCGACTTCGCGAACAGCCGGACCGCGCCCTTGGTCGCGCTGTAGCCGGCCAGGTTTGCCGATCCGCGTATCCCGGCGACCGACGACATCATCACCACTGAGCCGCCGCCCGAACGGCGCATCGGCGGGATGCCGTACTTCACCGTCAGGAACACGCCATCGACGTTGACCGCCATCTGCCGCCGCCAGTCGGCGAGCGACATGTCGATCGCCGAACCCATGATTCCGATCCCGGCGTTGGCCACCAGAATGTGCAGCCCACCCAGGCGCTCTGCCGCGGCGATCACGGCTGGCCAGCCTGCCTCGTCCGTCACGTCATGGTGCCGATAGACACCGCCCGTCTGTTCCGCGAGCCGTTGACCTGCCGCATCGTCCAGGTCGGTCAGCACCAGCTTCGCGCCCTCGCGGGACAGCACCCGCGCGCACGCCGCGCCGATGCCGGACGCCGCACCGGTGATGATGCCGATCCTGCCGTCGAGCTGGCCCATCGTTCCCCTCCCTGGCTTCGCCGCCCCGCCACTTGATCACTCCCGCAGCACCCGGGGAAGGGCAGGGGCCGCCACGTTGACCGCTTGTTCACCTGCCACGGGTTAGCCCTGTCGCCGAATGACCCGGCGGCGATCACCCCTTGCACCACCCACCCCCTTCGCGCATGTTGCGGCGCCGTCGGTCTGGGGCAGTTCGCGCATGTCCTCGCGTGCCCGGTTCTCCCCTTTGGACGTGATTTTGCAGGAGTGAGCGGATGCGCCTTGCGGTGCTAAAGGAACGCCGCGCGTCCGAGACGCGTGTCGCAGCCACGCCCGAGACGGTCAAGCGCCTGGTCGGGCTAGGCCTTACCGTCGCAATCGAGGCGGGTGCCGGCGCCGAGGCGGCCTTACCCGATCGCGACTTCGCCACCGCCGGCGCCTCGATCGCACCGGACGCCACCGGAGCGTTGGACGGGGCCCAGATCGTGTTCGCCGTGCAGATGCCGCTGCCCGAACAGAGGGCGCAGATCCCGCGGGGCGCCCTGCTGGTCTGCATCGCCAACGCTTTCGCCGAGCCGGAGCTGATGCCGGAGCTGGCGGCGGCCGGTGTCGATTGCGCCGCGATGGAACTGCTGCCGCGCATCACCCGCGCGCAGGCGATGGATGTGCTGTCGAGCCAGGCGAACCAGGCCGGCTACCGCTCCGTGATCGAGGCTGCCGGCGCGTTCCAGCGAGGCTTCCCGATGATGATGACCGCCGCCGGCACCGTGCCGCCTGCGCGCCTGTTCGTCATCGGCGCGGGCGTCGCGGGACTACAGGCGATAGCGACCGCGCGGCGGCTTGGCGCGATTGTCTCCGCCACCGACGTGCGCCCCGCTGCGAAGGAGGAGATCAAGTCCCTCGGCGCCGCCTTCGTCGGCGTGGAGGACGCGGAGACCGCCAGCCAGACCGGCGCCTACGCGCGCGAGATGAGCGAGGCGTTCCGCCAGAAGCAGGCCGAGCTGATGGCCGCCACGATCGCCAAGAACGATCTGGTGATCTGCACCGCCCTGGTCATGGGTCGGCGTGCTCCGGTCATCGTGACCCAGCCGATGGTCGATGCGATGCGGCCTGGCAGCGTCATCGTCGATCTCGCCGCCGATGCGGGTGGCAACTGCGCCGCGACGGTGCCGGGCGAGCGGATCGTTACGCCGAACGGGGTCACCGTGCTGGGCTACCACAATTGGCCCGGCCGCATCCCGGTGGCCGCGTCATCGCTCTATGCGCGCAATCTGCTGACCTTCCTCAGCACGTTCTGGGACAAGGACGCGCAGGCGCCGAAGCTGCCGGACGGCGACGACATCGTGAAGGGCGTCATGCTGACCCGTGCCGGAACCGTGGTACATCCGAATTTCCTGCCGTCGCAAGCTGCTTAGCCTCGGAGAGCGCCGATGAACCCGACCCAATTGGCCGACGAAGCCGATCGGCTGGCACAACGGGCCAATGAGCTCGCCGCCCATGCACATGCGCTGCTGGAGGGCACCGGCGGCGTCGTCACCGAGGTCGAGCCCTTCGTCTTCCTGCTGGCGATCTTCCTGATGGCCTGCTTCGTCGGCTACTACGTGGTGTGGAACGTCACCCCGGCTCTGCACTCGCCGCTGATGTCGGTGACCAACGCAATCTCCTCGGTGATCGTCGTGGGCGCCATGCTGGCGACCGGTCTCGGCACGAGCGGCTGGGCGACAGGCTTCGGCTTCATCGCGGTGACGTTGGCGAGCGTGAACATCTTCGGCGGCTTCGTGGTAACGCAGCGCATGCTGTCGATGTTCAAGCGTCGGCAATAGGGGGCCAGCCGATGTCCGCCAGCCTGACTGCGCTCGCCTATCTGATCGCCGCTGTCCTGTTCGTCCTGGCGCTGCGCGGCCTGTCGTCGCCGGTCACGTCGCGGCAGGGCAACCGCTTCGGCATGATCGGCATGGGCGTGGCGGTGGTGGCCACGCTGGCCCATCACGGCATGGGCGGCCTTGGCTACGGGCTGATCTTTCTCGGCATCATCATCGGCGGCGCGATCGGCACATTCGTCGCCCTGCGCATCCAGATGACGGCGCTGCCGCAGCTTGTCGCGGCCTTCCATTCGCTGGTGGGACTTGCTGCGGTGTTCGTCGCCGCCGCGGCGCTGAACGCGCCCGAGGCGTTCGGAATCGGCACGCTCGGCAATGTCCATACGCAGAGCCTGATCGAGATGTCGCTCGGGCTGGCGATCGGCGCCATCACCTTCTCCGGCTCGCTGATCGCGTTCGCCAAGCTCCAGGCGTTGATGAGCGGCGCGCCGATCGTCTTCCCCGGACAGCACAAGCTGAACCTTGGGCTCGGCATTTTGCTCGTTGTGCTGATTGTGGCATTCGTCGCCACCGGCAGCCAGATCATCTTCTGGCTGGTCGCGCTACTGGCGTTCGGGCTGGGGTTCCTGATCATCATCCCGATCGGTGGCGCCGACATGCCGGTGGTCGTGTCGATGCTGAACTCGTATTCCGGCTGGGCAGCGGCGGGCATCGGTTTCACCATCCAGAACCTGGCGCTGATCATCACCGGGTCGCTGGTGGGCGCCTCGGGTGCGATCCTGTCCTACATCATGTGCAAGGGCATGAACCGTAGCATCGTCAACGTGCTGTTGGGCGGCTTCGGAACCGAGGGCGGTGCGGCGGTCTCGGCCGCAGCCACCGACCGCACGGTCAAGAGCGGCAACGCGGACGATGCGGCGTTCATCATGAAGAACGCCTCGAAGGTGATCGTCGTGCCGGGCTACGGGATGGCTGTGGCGCAGGCTCAGCATGCACTGCGCGAGATGGCGGACACGCTGAAGAAGGAAGGCGTGGAGGTGAAGTACGCCATCCATCCGGTCGCCGGCCGCATGCCGGGGCATATGAATGTGCTGCTGGCCGAGGCCAATGTGCCGTACGACGAGGTGTTCGAGCTTGAGGAGATCAACAACGAGTTCTCCACCGCCGATGTGGCGTATGTGATCGGTGCCAACGACGTGACCAATCCGGCGGCGAAGACGGATCCGCAGTCGGCGATCTATGGCATGCCGATCCTGGATGTGGAGAAATCCGCCACGGTGCTGTTCGTCAAGCGGTCGATGGCGTCAGGCTATGCCGGCGTGGACAACGAGCTGTTCTTCCGACCGAACACGATGATGCTGTTCGGTGACGCCAAGAAGATGACCGAGGAGATCGTGCAGGCGCTGGGGCATTGAGATTGGCTCATGGATGGCTTCGGACTCCAACGGGCAGAGTTCCAAGAATTCGCAATTCGCGATGGCGGCAAGGTGCGCTTTAGGGTTCGCTGTGCATCTTCCGAAGGACGGCACCGCGAGTGCGTATGGCCCGCGCGCTCCCGCTACAAGCAAACACGGCGGAAGACCGATGCCTGGCGCAAACGCTCGTACCCGGCCTCGTTTGCCAAGGTGAAC
>JANWJK010000141.1 GCA_025452005.1 Acetobacteraceae bacterium
GCACATGATCGCGCACCGCGCGCGAGACACAGATGCCGCCTGGCGGGCATTCCGCCTGGAGACGGGCCGCGACGATCACGCCGTCGCCGTGCAGGTCGGTTCCGTCGGCAATCGCGTCGCCGATGTCCATCCCCATGCGAAAGCGGATGCTGCGATCGGGGAGGTGGCCATCGTCGTACTTCGGAATCCGCTGTTGCACCCGCACGGCGCAGCGCACGGCGCCATCGATGCTGTCGAATACGATCAGCAGCGAGTCGCCGCCGGTCTGCACGATCCTGCCGCCATGCTCCGCGATTGCCGGATCGATCAGTTCGCTCCGCAGCGCGCGCAGCCGTGCGAGCGTTCCGGCATCGTCCAACCCGATCAGGCGGCTGTAGCCGACCATGTCGGCGTAAAGCACGGCGACCAGCTTGCGTGATGAACCTTCGGCCATCGGTCAGCCCCGCCAGCCCGCCTTGCGCAGTCCATCGAGGACATGTTCATGGTCCTGCGGGCGGAGCCAAGGCGGACAGACCGCCACGCAGACAGGATAGCCAGCGAACCGAAGAGTTTGCAACGGCAATACCGACTGGAAAACGGCTGACCGTCACTGCCGGCAGCGAACGCTCAATCGGCGGCGGACGGTTCAGCCGCTGACAGGCCGGCAAGCTCCGCCGGTGCGTCGAGCAGATGGTCCGCGCCAGCCCCTTCGAGCTCGGCCCGACTGCCGTAGCCCCACAGCACCCCGATCGCGCGCAGCCCGTTCGCATGTCCGCCGACGATGTCGTGCGAACGGTCGCCGACCATGATGGTGGTGCTCGAACGCAGGCCCTGCTCGTGCAGCACGGAAGCGATCAGCCGTGCCTTGTCGTCCGTGCTGCCGTCAGGCTCGGTGCCGTAGACGCCGCGTATCGCAGGGGCAAAATCCAACGATGCGACGATGCGAGACGCGAAGTCCTTCCGCTTGGAGGTGACGACGAAGCATTGCGCGTGTGCCGAGAGGTGGCGGACCGCGTCTGCGATCCCCGGATAGACCGTCGCCATGTGCAGCCCGATCTCGCCGTAATGCGCGCGGTATGCCGCCACGCCGGCTTCGATGCGGTCGTCTCCGGCGCGCTGCAATAGGCGGGCTATCACCAGCGGCAGCGGCGGGCCGATCAACGGCGTCACGTCGAACGACGGGTCCGGCGTATGGCCGAGCGCGCGCAACGCCGCCTCGCAGCTCGCGGCGATGCCGGGTCGCGAGTCGATCAGCGTTCCATCGAGGTCGAGCAGGATGGCGCCTCGGTCCGCGGTCATGGCGATGCCTGGCGCCTCGCTCGCCGCGTCGGCAGATCGAGCAGCAGCACGGAGTGATCCGACAGTCCCGCCAGCCGTTCCTCGTGCGAATAGCGGACAGCGCCCGCCCGGTTGGCGAGGCTCGGCGACAGGAACGCATGGTCGATGCGGAACCCGTTGCCGCGATGACTGTACCAGGTGAACTCCCGCCCGTCCGGATAGCGATGCCGCCACAGATCGCGGAACCCGATCGCGTCCATCCGGTCCATGAAATGTGCGGTTGCGTCGATGGCACCCGGCTCATCGACGTAGGCGCGGCAGGTGTTGAAGTCGCCGATCGCCAAGGCGTCGCCCGTGGCGCGCGCGCCGAACGCATCGACCAGTGTCTGCCAGTACGGCACCTTCTTCAGCAGGTTCGGCATGTACACGCCGGTCAGCCGCAGAACGCCGAGATCGACATCGACCAGCCGCCAGGGTTCCTCGACGCGCGCGCAGACCGGGCCGCGTTCCACGAACCGCCGCCGCGACGCGATCAGCACGCCGGTGCGTCCCAGCGGCGGCACCAGCCGCGTGACATGCCGATAGCCGGAGGCCTTCAGCGCCACAAGCAGCCGGTCGGCCGAATCGCCGCCGCGGTATTCCGAGAGGATCAGCACATCGGCGTCATGGCGCGCGATCGCGGCCATGATGCCAATGAGCCGTGAGCCGCCGCCCTGGCGGATGTTCCAGGCGAGCAGCCGCATGCACGTCAGTCAGTGACGTATTCGCAGCGGAACCCGTTGCCCCAGCGCTTGATGTGCCCGCGCGAAGGTGACGGGAAGTGCGCGAAGCAGCACAGCGTGCTGGTGTCGCAGTAGGTCTCGAGGAACTTGCGCCTGGTATCCGCCGACTGCTTGGGATCGTAGTCCACGCGCATGGAAAGCTCGGTGTAGCGCGCCTGGAGCGGCGTATGGATCAGATCGCCGGTGATCACCCCGTCCTTGCCGCCGCGGCCGAGCGCCACCGCATAGTGGTCGATCGTGTGACCGGGCGTCGGCAGCAGGCGTACCGTGTCGTCGAGCGCATGATCGCTGGTGACCAGGTCGCAGCGCTTCGCCTCGACGATCGGGATCACGCTGTCGGCGATCGGCGGCAGCTCCGCCTTGTCGTTCTCGGCCAGCCAGTAGTCGAGCTCCGTCTTGGAGAACAGATAGCGGGCCTTCGGGAAAGTCGGCACCCAGCGGCCATTCTCCAGCCTGGTGTTCCAGCCGACATGATCGACGTGGAGATGCGTGCACATGACGAAATCGATGTCGTTCACCGTCATTCCGGCCGCGGCCAGTCCGCGCATGAAGGTGTCGTCCTTCTTCTTGTGCCACAGCGGCCGCGCGGTGCGCTCCTTATCGTTGCCAATGCAACTATCGACCAGAATGGTATGGCGTGGCGTCTTGACGATATAGGACTGGAAGCACAGTACCAGGTTGCCGTCCGCGTCCAGCGCTGACGGCGCGAGCCATGACTTGTTCTCCTCGAGCACGTCTGCCTTCAGGTCGGGAAGGAATTCCAATGCGGGGGTGAAGCCGCATTCCATCTCGACGATCCGGTGGACCGTCATGTCGCCGACGCGGAATGTGTTGGCCATTGGCTCGCTCCCTTGGATGGTTGGTGCGGATGATGTTAGCTAGAGGCCCGTCCGCCGACAAATCCCGCCTGGGAGGCCCGATGAACGACGCAAGCACCGTGGCGCTGAACCCGGAGACCGTGCTGACCCACATGAAGCAGAACGGCGTCACCGATGTGGTCTGGCTGCCCGACAGCGAGACCAATTGGCTCTATCTGCTGATGAAGGCGGAGCCGTCTCTGCGGCTGATCGGCGTGACACGCGAGGGGCACGCGTGTTCCATCGCGGCCGGGCTGCACGCGGGCGGCCACAGGCCGCTGATTCTGATCCAGAACACCGGCATGATGGAATCAGGCGATTCGATCCGCGGCTGGCTGCTGGGAATGAATGTGCCGGTGGTGCTGATGGTCGGCTACCGCGGCTGGACGCGGCACGGCGTGACCACGGACACGGCGGCGACCTATACCGAGCGATTCCTGATGGCGTTCGGCATCAACTATTATCTGGTGGAAAGCGACGCCGATGCGCCGCGCATCACGGTTGCGTTCGAGGAGGCACAGCGCACGCAGCGGCCGGTGGTCGTGCTGGTGGGCGACGAGTACCACGGGTTCAACCGGTGAAGGGCACGCATCATGATGCACACCGCTGAACTGCTGAGCGCCTTCGCCGCCCACCGCGGCAATGCAATCGTCGTGCCCGGACGCGGCGGACGCCACTGGGTGAAGCTTACCACGCACGAGACACGCGACGTGCCGCTGGGCGACCCTGCGATGGGCGGGCACGCGGGGTTCGCGCTTGGCCTGGCGCTGGCGCAACCAGGCCGGCGCGTGGTGCTGTTCGATTCCGAAGGCGACATCCTGATGAGCCTCGGCATGCTGGCAACGATAGCCGAGCAGGCTCCGGCCAACTTCTATCACTTCCTGCTGGACAACGAGTGCTACGCGACCACGGGCGGCCAGCCGGTGCCGAACGCGACGACCGTCGCCTATGACGTGCTGGCGCGCGGCGCCGGCTATCCGCGCGCCTTCGCGTTCACCGAGCTGGCAGAATTCAGCCACGCGCTGCCGGCGATTCTGGCGCAGCCGGGGCCGGTGTTCGTCGCACTGAAGGTGCTGCCGGAGGTGGAGAACACACCGATCGGACGACGCTCGCGATGGCAGACGCGGACACGTGACAAGGTGGTGCAGGATCTGCGCATCGAACTGGGACTTGGGGGAGCAGCATGACTCATATCAGTCGCCGTGGTGTCCTGGCGCTCGGCAGCGCCGCGGCAATTGCCCGCACCGCGCGCGCCGAAGCGGGCAAGCGCTTCGTGACCGCCAACAACAGCGCCTACGACACGTTGGATCCGCACGTGGTGTTCGACATCGGCCGCATCGGCTCGCGGCTGAACATGTACGACTGCCTGGTCCGCTGGGTCGGCAATCCGCCCGAACTAAAGATGTGGCTGGCCGACGGGATCGACATCGCACCGGATGGCGTGACCTATACGGTGAGCATGAAGCAAGGTGCCAAGTTCCACGACGGCAGTCCGGTCACCGCGGACGATGTCGTTTTTTCGATGGAACGTATCCTTGCGATGAAGAAGGGGGCGTTCGGACTGTTCAAGGGCGTCATCGATCCGGGAAGGACCAAGGCGGTCGACGCACACACCGTGCGGTTCACGCTCAACAAGCCCTATGCGGTGTTCAACTCGACCCTGTCGGAGCTTTGGGTGGTCAACAGCAAGCTGCTGCGTGAGCACGACAAGTCCGGCGACATGGGCGCCGACTGGCTGGCACGCAACGAGGCCGGTTCAGGCGGCTTCAAGCTGCGCCGTTACGACCCGGCGATCGGCTTCCAGGCAGATCGGTTCGAGGAGCACTTCGCCGGTTTCGGCAAGTCCAACATCACCTCGCTCGAATTCAGGGTCGTGCTGGAGACCGCAAGCCGCGCGCTCGGCCTGCAAAAGGGCGAGTTCAACACGACCGACGGCTACCTGCCGCAGGATCAGATCAAGCGGCTGCGCACGGTGGACAGCGTGCAGGTCATGGAAGCGGACTCGCTGCGCACGATGTACTTCATCATGCACAATTCGCGCCCGCCGCTCAACGACGTGAACCTGCGCAAGGCGCTGTGCTACGCATTCGACTACGACGGGTTCATCAACAACATCCTCAGCGGTTCGGTGACGCGCAATGCGGGGATCATTCCAAGCAATCTGTGGGGCGCGCCGAAGGACCTGAAGGGCTACACGTTCAATCTCGCCAAAGCGAAGGAGCATCTCGCGATGGTCAAGGCGCCGATGCGGCCGCTTGAGATCGGCGTTCTGGCCGGCTTCGATCAGAGCGAGGCCGCGGCTCAGCTTCTCCAAGCGGGTGCGGCGAAGATCGGCATCGACATCAAGCTGACCACCGAGCCCTGGCCGCTGATTTCCGGCAAACTGTCCGACCCGGAGAAGACGCACGATCTCGTACCGCTGTGGCGCAGCGCCTATTATGCGGATCCCGACAACTGGACAGGCTACATGTTCAACAGCCGCAACATCGGCGCGGGGAACACGAGCTTCTACAAGAACGCGAAATTCGATGAACTGACCGACAAGGCGCTGGTGTTGACCAAACAGGAAGAGCGGCAGCCGCTGTATGAGGAGGCGTCACGCATCCTGGTGGACGACGCAGCGGGACTGTTCATCTACAATACCAAGTGGTTCGGCCCATTCACCAGGAGCGTGCACGACGTGCGATTCTGCCCGATCGGCGATGCGCAGGACATAAGGTGGATGAGCATGGTCTAGGCGGGCTTGCCGCAGCACCGCAAAGGAAGACTTTTAACGCGGATATCAGAAGATGCACGCGAAGCACGCGGATGGCGACCGTGCCGTGGCGCGGCCTGTGGCAGGGTAATCGCGTGACTGGCCGATAGTTCGGGTTGTCCTGTCATTGCGAGGAGCGCAGCGACGCGGCAATCCCCATCGATGGGGATTGCTTCGCTGCGCTCGCAATGACAGCGACTTGAAACATCCGC
>JANWJK010000142.1 GCA_025452005.1 Acetobacteraceae bacterium
CGGCGCCGCGACAAAGCAAGCACTTAACGCAGATGCGGGCAGATGCACGCAAAACACGCGGATGTTTCAAGTCGCTGTCATTGCGAGCGCAGCGAAGCAATCCCCATGGAGATTGCCGCGTCGCTGCGCTCCTCGCAATGACAGGACAACCCGAACTATCGGCCATCCATCCGATTGCCCTGCATACCCCGGGCGACGGTGGCGCCGCGGCAAAGAAAGCATTTAGCGCAGATGCAGGCAGATGCACGCCGAACACGCAGATGTTTCGGTACTACCGTGCATCTGTGTCAACGTCTCAGCTGATCCGGCCGATACCCACACTTCCAGCGTGTGCATGGAAGTGCCAGTGAAATGCATATGAACGGCACGCAACGCGGCGGAAGCAAGCCTTCGCCTGGCCCTCGACGGACACGATGAAGTCGCTGCTGACTTTTCCGACCCGCAACCTCATCGGCGGTGTAGTCTTCGTGCTGGCCGTCGGCAGCCGTGGCATTGTCGGCTATGTGTCGCAAGGCTGGAGTCTCGGCAACGCACTCTACATGGCCGTGCTGACGGCGTGGTGATCCTCGGTCGTGCCAATCACGCCGAAGCACTGCTGGGATTCCAGGCCGGCGATGGTTGATCCCAGCGGGCCGGTCACCCGCCCATGAAGCCATTCAGCTCCGGCGTCGGCATCGTTGTGTCGACGTAGCCCAGCGACCCCTTCTCCTTCACCTCGCGCGCCGCGGCCAGCAGCCCGGTCATCGCGGCGCGGTACAGGGACGTGGCGAGGCTCACCCGCTTCACCCCGGCCTGCGCGAGTTCCGGCACCGAGAACGATTTTCCCTTGATCCCCGCCATGAAGTTGAACGGCTTCGACAGCGAGGAACACACCGTGCGCACCGCGGCGAGATCGGGCAGGCCCGGCGCCATCAGCACATCGGCACCCGCCGCCTCGAACGCCTGCAATCGCTTGATCGTGTCGTCGAGGTCCGGATTGCCGCGGATGAACCCCTCCGCCCGCGCGGTCAGCGTGAACGGGAACGACATCCGCCGCGCCGCCTCCACCGCCGCGGCGATGCGCTCCTGCGCCAGTCCCGCGTCGTACAGCGGCTTCTGCGGGTTGCCCGTCGCATCCTCGATCGAACCGCCGACCAGGCCAATCTCGCCGGCCATCCGGATGGTCAGCGCGGCATCCTCCGGCGCGTCGCCGAACCCCTTCTCCAGGTCCGCCGACACCGGAAGATCGGTCGCCTCGAGCACCGCCCGTGCATGGGCCAGCGATTCCTCGCGCGTGATCATGCCGTCGCGACGGCCCAGCATGCCCGCTGCCGCGCCACTGGATGTCGCGAGCGCGGCGAACCCGACGCCGGCCAGAATGCGCGCCGAGCCGGCATCCCACGCATTGGCGATGACGAAGCAGCTTGCGTGCAGTGCACGGAACCGATTGGCCTTCTCAACCTGAGTGGCTGCCATCGCCCTTCCCTCCGTTGCCTGTGACCACCATGGCGGCGCGACCCGCGCGGAGCAACCGCTGCCGCTGGACCAAACGGCACGCCGGTTGACGGACCAAACCACGTGTTCCAGCTTCGCCCGCAACAAACAGGAGCGCGTTATGGCGAGCGACTACACCGTCGGCGATCTGGTGGCCGAATTCGTCACGCAGTGCGGCGTGACCACCGCGTTCGGCATCGCCTCGGTGCACAACATCCCAATGCTCGACGCGATCGGCCGGCGCAACGCCATCCGCTTCGTGATGGCGCGCGGCGAGCTTGGCGGCGCACACATGGCGGACGGCTACGCGCGTGTCACCGGCGGGCTCGGGGTGCTGTTCTCGTCCACCGGACCGGGTGCGGCAAATGCCATCGGCGGACTGATCGAGGCACGCTTCTCCGGCACGCCGGTACTGCACATCACCGGCCAGACCGCGACGAAATTCGCCGATCGCGAGATGGGCACGGTGCACGACGCGCCTGACCAACTCGGCATGCTGCGTTCCGTGTCGAAGTCCGCCTATCGCATCCGGTCCGCGCAGCAGGCGATCGGCGTGCTGACGCGCGCGGCGGTGGATGCGCTGACGCCGCCCAGCGGTCCGGTCAGCGTCGAGGTGCCGATCGACCTCCAGCGCACGCCGGTGGAACGCCCGGCGATCTTCGATAACTTCGTGCTGCCGCTGCCGCCGCCACGTACGCCGTCCGACGCCGAACTGGACGAACTCGCGGCGCGCATCGTGACGGCGAAGCGCCCCATGCTGTGGCTTGGTTCAGGCGCCCGGCGCGCCGGCGATGCCGTACACAAGCTGCTCGATCTCGGCTTCACCATGATCAACAGCATCAACGGCAAGGGCACCGTCTCGGAAGAGCATCCGATGAACCTGGGCGGCCTGCACGGCAACGGCATGCCGAAGGTGCAGCAGTTCTATCAGACCGTCGATCTGATGCTTGCCGTCGGCACGCGTCTGCGCGGCCAGGAGACCGGCGACTTTGCCGTCAAACTGCCGTCGAACATCATCCAGATCGACGTCGATCCGCTGGCCAACGGCCGCACCTACGCCAACGCGTATTTCGTCTGCGGCGATGCGCAGGCGACGCTGGAGGCGCTGCTGCCGCGCATCGAGGGCCGCATGAAGGTCGATGTCGCCTATCGCCGCGACTTCGCCGCGTTGAAGCAGACCGCGCGCGCCGACTTCCTCGCCACACTCGGCGCCTACGGCACGTTCCCCGAACAGTTGCGCCCGGTGATGCCGAAGGATGCGATCTGGGTGCGCGACGTGACGCAGAGCAACACCACCTGGGGCAACCGCATCTTCCCGGTGTACAGCCCGAACCAGAGCGTATTCCCTGTCGGTGCCGGCATCGGTCAGGGACTGTCGCTGGGCCTCGGCGCCGCGGCAGCGGCGAACGGGCGCAAGACGGTGGTGATGACCGGCGACGGCGGCTTCTTCCTCAACGTCGGCGAACTATGGACCGCGGTGCAGGAGAATCTCGACCTCAGCATCATCGTGATGAACGACCGCGGCTATGGGGTGATCAAGCGCATCCAGGACGCGACCGCGCAGGGCCGCCGGTTCTTCGCCGACCTGCAAGGCCCCGATCTCGGCCAGCTTGCCGCGCTCGCCGGCATCCCGTTCTGGAAGGTGACCGCCGCCGATGCGTTCGGTGCGACGGTGGCGAAATCCATCGCGCACAAGGGGCCGAGCCTGGTGGAAGTCGATATGAATTCGGTCGGCGAATTCCCCGCCTACTATCCGTTCAACCAGCGCCCCGCCGCCTGAACGCGCGATGCGCGGCCTGCTGGGCCTGGCCGCGCTGCTGGCCATCGCATGGGCGCTGAGCGAGGACCGGCGCCGCATTCCCTGGCGCACGGTGATCGCCGGCGTGGCGCTGCAATGGGCGCTGGCGCTGCTGCTGATTTTCTTTCCGCCGGCGAACGCGGTGATCATCCTGCTGAACGACGGCGCCACCGCATTGCAGAACGCGACACAGGCCGGCACGAGCTTCGTGTTCGGCTATCTCGGCGGGCCGCCCTTGCCATTCGCCGAAGCGCATCCCGGTGCGAGCTTCATCCTCGCGTTCCAGGCGTTGCCGCTCGTGCTGACGATCAGCGCGCTGGCGTCGCTGCTGTTCCACTTGGGCGTGCTGCAACGGATCACCGCAGCCTTCGCCTGGCTGCTGCGCCGCGCGATGGGCATCGGCGGCGCGCTGGCACTGGGTGCGGCGGTGCACGTGTTCGTCGGCATGATCGAGGCGCCGCTGCTGGTGCGTCCGTATCTCGCACGCATGCAGCGCGGCGAGCTGTTCGCGCTGATGACCTGCGGCATGGCAGGTGTCGCCGGCACGGTGATGGTGATCTACGCCTCGTTCCTCGCACCCCTGGTGCCGAACGCGCTGGGCAATATCCTGATCGCCTCGGTGATCAGCACCCCGGCGGGATTGGCGGTGGCAGCGCTGCTGGTGCCGTTCGGTCCCGCGGAGGCAGCGGAGGAACACCTGGTCATAGCCGACCCGCCGGTGAGCGCGCTGGACGCGCTGGTGAAGGGCACAATCGACGGCATTCCCGTACTGGTCGGCATCGTCGCGGTGCTGCTGGTGGCGGTGGCGTTCGTTGCGCTGGTCAACGCCGCGCTGGGCGAACTGCCGGGCGCCCTTACGCTGCAACGCATGTTTTCCTGGCCGTTCCGCCCGGTGATGTGGCTGATCGGACTGAACTGGGATGAAGCCGGTAGCGCTGCCGTGCTGATGGGCACCAAGACGGTGTTGAACGAATTCGTCGCCTATCTGAACTTTTCCGCGCTGCCGCCGGATACTTTCGCGCCACGCTCGCGATTGATCGTGACATACGCATTGTGCGGCTTCGCGAATTTCGGCAGCCTGGGGATCGTGATCGGCGGACTCGGCGCGATGGTTCCCGAGCGGCGGCACGAGGTCGTGGCTCTTGGCATGCGTTCGATCCTGTCGGGCACACTCGCGACCTGCATGAGTGGCGCGGTCGCCGGCCTGCTGGCCGGTTGAGGATCACATCCGTCTCAATGTTTTTCACGGCGGGACACCGTTCCGGTAGGTGAGACGGGCTGCCTTCCCGCTCCCCACGCTGTCGGCGTAGGTTGGCCGTGGCGTATCGCTTCCGTCTCATTGTATTGTTTTACGAGACGCCATAACGCCAAGAGAGACTGCCGCTCCGCCCGGTCGCAACCCGCTCCGCGCACTGCCTGGGCGCAACCAAAAAACCGAAAGAAAGGAGCGGAAGCCGGAAGTTCATCGATGGGACCAACTCATGCGGGACTGCCCAACTGAAGCAGTCAGTCAGCATATGTAATGTCAGCGGTCAGAAAGTCAAACTGATCCATCATGACGCAACGTCTTGGGTGGCAGCGCCTCAGGCCCCAGCGTCGGGTTCGGGATCGGTCGGCGTCTCTGCCCGCAGCGCCGCCAGGCTCTCCGCCACCGGCGTCAGCAATCGCTGATCGGGTTCCTGCCCAAGCGCCTCGCAGCGCTGCAGGTATTCCTGTGCCATCCCCGCGATGCGACCGGCGAACGCAGGCCGGTGTCGCTGGAACGGCCCGGACAGTTCCGCGATCGCCTCGGCGTTCGCGGCAAGCCCCTCTTGCTGCTGCCCCACTGCGTCCAGGCAGTCGGCCAGGACCCAGAGTGACATCGCGAGACCGGGCCGGAACGCGTCGGGGCGCTGCGCCGTCAACGCGCGACGGATCTCCACCGCCTCGCGCGCCGCCGACAGCGCCGCCTCCCGATCGCCAAGC
>JANWJK010000143.1 GCA_025452005.1 Acetobacteraceae bacterium
GTCTCCCACTGCGCCACCGCGCTGCGCGACACGCCGACCTCCGCAGCCAACTGATCCTGCGTCCAGCCCTGCTCCTCGCGCGCGGTTCGAATGCGGGCACCGATGTCTCGTGGGTTGGTCATTGCGCCATCCTACGTCAGTTTTGCTAACTACGCCAGAGATTTTTTCACCGTGGTGAGTTACAATGATTGACATATCCAGTCAAGTAACATAACTATCGTGTTCTTGTTATGTTCAGGATCGCCATGCCAAAGAAATCCATCTGGACCGACGCCCAGGACTCCCAGATCAGACGTCTTCGGACCGAAGGAGTGCCCTGGGACACGGTCGCGGCCATCCTCGGCCTGTCCCGTTGGTCCGTCATCGAACGCGGCCGCCGCATTGGTGCACGGCCGCCGCCGCGCGAAATCGTCGCTCCGCCGGAGGACCCGGCGCGCGGGCCGCTGCCCGCCGGCCATCCGCGGACCTGGGACATGCTCACCGCCGGCACCGTGCTGGAAAGCACCCCCTATCCGCTGCCGGTCTTCCCGCGCTGACCCAGGAGTTCCGCCTATGACCGCAATCCATGCCACTGACGTGCGGATCTTCGATGGAGACCTCGTGACCTATCGGCTGGAGGAGGCCGGTGCCACCCTGCTCGCCCTGCCGGGGACCGGCTGGTCGACCCGGCTGCGTGCCTCGTCACTGGAAATCGTGCGGGTCGCGATCGAGAGCTACGGCTGGACCGCGAAGCGCATCCGCCCGCCGATCCCCTCGGCCGAGCGCATCACCCGGATGGACGAGGCGCTCGGGTGGATCACGCTGATCCCGATCGACCGCTACGTGCTGCGGCGTATTGTCGGCGCCCGCAGCCTGGTGCATCCCATCACCGAGCGTCACCTGTATCCGTGGCGCCGCCTCGCCGCCGCCATCGGCGCCGACCACAAGGCGGTGCAGCGCTGGCACGCCCAGGGGATCGACCTGATCGTCGCGGCGCTCAACCGGAAGGCCGCGGCGACGGGCTAGGGGTGCTTATGGATCGGATCCACCCAAAAGACCGCTTCGGGCTTCTCCACCGGCTCGATGTCCAGGTTCACCACGACGGCCTCGTTGTCGCTGCGCACCAGGACGCATTCCAGCGTCTCGTCGGAGCTGGCATTGATCTCCTGGTGCGGCACATAGGGGGGCACGAAGATGAAGTCTCCCGGCTCAGCCTCGGCCACGAACTCCAGGTGCTCGCCCCAGCGCATGCGGGCCTTGCCGCGGACGACGTAGATCACGCTTTCGAGCGCCCCATGGTGATGCGCGCCGGTCTTGGCATTCGCATGGATGCTGACCGTGCCGGCCCAGATCTTCTGCGCGCCAACCCGGGCGGCGTTGATCGCGGCGGCGCGGTTCATGCCGGGGGTCTGCGGGGTATTGGTATCGAGCTGGTTGCCCTTGATCACCCGCACGCCGTTGTGCCGCCAGTCGACGGTCCCAGGTGCGGGCGGCTCGTGGTGGTGCTCGTGCTGGCTCATCGCGCTGCTTCCTCCGACTGATCCGGCGTTACTATCGGCATGCCGGTACAGGAAGGGAAGGCGGTGGGCGGATTTGTCGTGCATGAGGCGGCGGCTGACATCGAGCTACGCATCGGGCGCGCAATGCCGGAACTGCCGGCGGCCGTCGACCGGGAAGTGGAGCGCCTCTGGCAGGCTGCCAGCCGGCGTGTCGCGGCCGGCGGGGCGGGGCGGATGTTCAATGGCCGCGTGTTCAGCGCCGATGCCATCACGCCACACCTCGTCACTGGCCATCTGACCGAGTACCGGCGCGTCGTCGCCCAGATGGAGCGACCCTCGCTGTTCGCCGAACTTGGCGTGCGGTCGTTTGCGGTATGCGGCATGCTGCGCTGTATCGGCGGCGTGGTGGTGGGGCGGCGGCATCGCGCGGCGAACTACCAGGCGGGCATGTGGCAATTGGCGCCGGCCGGGAGCGTGGACGCAGGCGCCGTCAGGACGGATGGCACGGTCGACATACGCCGCCAGTTGCTTCACGAACTCCATGAGGAGCTAGGGCTTCCGCCCGATGCGGTGAATGAGCCGCAACCGCTCTGCATCGTGGAACACCCTGGCAGCCACGTATCGGATCTCGGCTTGGCGCTGGTCACCGGGCTGGGTGCGGAGGCGGTTCTGTCGGCGTACAAGGCGGGCGGAAACTCGGAATATGAGCAACTGCTGGTGGTGTCGGAGGCCCGGCTCACAGAGTTTCTCGCGGAGATGGGCGAGGCGCTGGTGCCGCCGGCGCGCGAGTTCCTGAGCCGCGCCGGGTTGATAGCGCCGGCGGTCACGGAATAGCCCGGCATGCTCTGGCACCGACCCTCGCGCCCGGGCATCCTCGCTCGACGGACAGAGGAAAGTGCGATGCCCATCCGCCGCTTGCAGCCGACCGCCGGTGTCCGGCCCCGGATAACCGCGCGGCCGTGACCCGTCCGCCGGTCCGTGTCCGCCCGCGCGAGCGGCTGGTTGGCCTGGACCGGCATTGGCTGCGCTCGACCGGCTTCACCCTGCTGCTCGTGGGCCTGGTCGCCGCCGCAATCGGTGCCGACTGGACCGCGACGCTGTCATCGCTGATCACCTGCGCGGTCGGGTTCGGCTTCTTCTACCTGCTGTTCCCCGGCGGCGCGCATTTCGGCATGACCGTCGCCAACTTCCTGGCGATCTACGCCTGCATGTTCGAGTTCTTCCGCGACGCCAATTTCCCCGCCGCCTCGCGCGGAGCCGCACTCTTCGCGGTGGCGCTGCCGGTGCTGGGCTTTCTCGGCGGCTGCGTCGTGCGGCGGCGGCAGGTGCTGTCCATCATTCACGCGCGCCGCATCCGCGAGCTACAGCATCTGCCGCGCATTACCGGCTGGCTGCTCGGCGCCCTTGGCGTGGGTGCCGCATCGTTCGCACTGCCACGGTTGGAACTCGACCCTGTGCAACAGGGAATTGCCCTGAGCGGAGCGATGGCGCTCATCACCCTGTTCGTCATCGCTTCGGTGCGCGACGTGATACTGGTGATGATCGACATCGCCATGGTCTTTGAAGGCGTCGCTGCGCGGCTCGATCGCCTGGTGCGGCCTATGATGGCATTCGTAACATTCTATGGGCTGTTGGTGGTGGTGTTCGCATGCCTCTACCGCATCGCAGATCTCACCGCACGTGTGCCGCAGTTCACGCTGCATGGCGAGCCGGCGCGCATCAGCTTCGTCGACTCGCTGTATTACAGCGTTGCCACGATCACCACGCTGGGGTTCGGCGACATCGCACCGGCCTCGCTGCTGGTACGGGCGATCACCGCGATGGAAGTGGTATCCGGCATACTGATGTTGTTGTTCGGCTTCAGCGAGATCATGCGCAGCGCCAGCGGTGAACGGCGGGGGCCGCACGATCGCGGGTAGAAGTTCGGAACGGCATTTTCGACGTCCCGTTCGCGGTCCAATTCCGCTGGCTGACGAAGCCATCGAGGGAGGCGCCGGCCGTCAAGCCACGATCGGCGACGCTCCGCGGAGAGACACCCTCTCCCGTTGACTTTCCCGACCTGGACGATCGTTGTGCCGCACCGCCGACAGAATTTCGCCATGGAGTTTCGTCATCGACCGCAGCGACTCGGAGGAAACGCATGAGCTGGCACGGGCGAAAAGTACTGGTCACCGGCGGAGCCGGCTTCCTCGGCTCCAACCTCTGCCATGCGTTGGCGCAGCGCGGCGCGCGGGTCGTGGCGCTCGATGGCTTCCTATTCGGCGGTGGCGCGAACCCGGCAAACCTGGCGGACGCACCGGTGGAACTGGTGCGCGGCGATATCCGCGAGATCGACCTGCGGAACCTGTGCGAGGGCGCCTCGGTCATCTTCAACCTGGCCGCACAGACCAGCCACATGGGCGGGCAGAACGACCCGCTGGTCGACATCGCCGTGAACGCGGTGGCGCAGGTGCGCCTGATCCAGGCGGCGCGCGAGGCAGCGCCCGACGCGGTCGTGGTGCATGCCTCGACGCGGCAGTTCTACGGAAGGGTGCAGAAGCTGCCGGTGGATGAGAACCAGCCGGTTGCGCCGCCCGACGCCAACGGCGTGTCGAAGTTCGCCGGCGAACAGTACTGGCTGTTGGAGCATCGCGTGCGCGGCCGGCCGGTGGTGTCGCTGCGGCTGACCAACTGCTACGGCCCACGCCTGCGCATCCGCGATGCGCGGCAGACATTTCTCGGCATCTGGATCCGCTGCGTGCTGGAGGGACGGCCGTTTGAGGTCTGGGGCGGGGCACAGTTGCGCGACCTGACCTATGTGGACGATGTGACCGAGGCGTTCCTGCTGGCGGCCGACACGCCGGCGTGCCACGGACGCATCTTCAACATCGGCGGCGCGCCGCCCGCCTCGCTGCACGACATCGCCGAGTTGTTGGCGCGCATTGCCGGCCCGCCGGCGCACTACACTACGCGCGAGTTCCCGGCCGATCGCGCCAGCATCGACATCGGCAGCTACCACGCCGACGACAGTGCGTTCCGTGCCGCCACAGGCTGGTCGGCACAGGTGTCGCTGGAAGACGGCATCCGGCGGTCGTTGGACTGGTTCCGGTCGCGGCTGGCGGACTATCTGTAGGGGCCGGCTCGCGGTAGGGTGCGTTCCCACAGCCAGCACGAGGTCGCCATGTCGCTCACCAACGCCCCCGATCCCGAAATCCGCGCTGCCGTGGTGCGACAGGACCTCCAGAACGTCCTGCATCCCATCGTCCAGCACAAGCTGCTGGAGTCTAAACAGATGGTGGTCACGGGGGCGCACGGCTCGACGATCTACGACGCCGACGGCACCGCCTACCTCGACGCCATGGCCGGGTTGTGGTGCGTCAATATCGGTTATGGCCGGGGCGAACTCGCCGACGTTGCCGCCGACCAGATGCAGCAACTTGCCTACTTCCCGCATACCCAGATGAACGTGCCGGCCGCCGCTCTGGCTGAAAAGATCAACACGCTGATGGGTGGCGGTTACCATACCTACTTCGTCAACTCCGGTTCCGAGGCGAACGAGGCCGGCTTCAAGATCGCCCGGCAATACATGAAGCATGAATACCCGGGGGAATTTCGCTTCA
>JANWJK010000144.1 GCA_025452005.1 Acetobacteraceae bacterium
ATACGCAGCCACGGCCAGCCGCTCCAACCGCCTGCCGTGATACTGTCCGGCGGCGAGACCACCGTCACGCTCGGGCGCGAACCGGCCGGGCATGGCGGCCGCAACACCGAGTTCCTGCTGTCCCTCGCGGTGACACTTGGCGGCGCGGCCGGCATCTGGGCGATCGCCGGCGATACCGACGGTCTCGACGGCATGGACGACATCGCCGGTGCCATCGTGACGCCGGACTCATTGAGGCGGGCACATGCCAAGGGGCTCGATCCGCGCGCGATGCTGGCCGGCCACGATGGCCACGCCTTGTTCGATGCCATCGGTGACGCCATCCGGACCGGCCCCACGCTGACCAATGTCAACGATGTCCGCGCCATCCTGATCGCCTGAGGGACACCAGATGGCCACCCGACCAAAGCTGCGCCGCCGGCGGCGCACCAAGATCATCGCCACGCTTGGCCCTGCCAGCTCGTCGCCCGAGGTGCTGACGCGCCTGTTCCAGGCCGGCGCAGATGTGTTCCGGCTCAATTTCAGCCACGGCACGCACGAGGATCACGCCGCGCGCTTCGCACTGATCCGCCAGCTCGAGGATCGCTTCGAGCGGCCGATCGGCATTCTCGCCGACGTGCAGGGACCTAAGCTGCGGGTCGGCAACTTCTCCGGCGGGCGCGTGTTCCTACAGACCGGCCAGCCATTCCGGCTGGATCTCAACCCGACGCCGGGGAGCGCCTCGCGCGTGAATCTGCCGCACCCGTCGATCATCGAGGCGGCCAAGATCGGCTGCTCGCTGCTGCTGGACGATGGTAAGCTGCGGCTTCGCGTGGTGCGCAAGCGCGCCGACGGACTGGAGACCGAGGTGGTCGTGGGCGGTCCGCTGTCCGACCACAAGGGCGTCAACGTGCCGGACGTCGTGCTGCCGATCCCGGCGCTGACCGACAAGGACCGCACCGATCTGGCATTCGCGCTGGAGCATGGCGCCAACTTCATCGGCCTGTCGTTCGTACAGCGCCCGGAGGACGTGGCGGAGGCGCAGGAACTGATCCGCGGCCGCGCCTGGGTGATGGTCAAACTGGAGAAGCCGCAGGCGCTGGAGAATCTGGACGCCATCATGCAGCTCACCGACGCGGTGATGGTGGCGCGCGGCGATCTCGGTGTGGAACTGCCTCCCGAGGAGGTACCGCTTGCGCAGAAGCGGATCGTCCGCCTGGCCCGCCAGTTGGGCAAGCCGGTGGTAGTGGCGACCCAGATGCTGGAAAGCATGATGAGCGCGCCCGCCCCCACGCGTGCCGAGGCGTCCGATGTCGCGACCGCGGTGTTCGATGGCGCCGATGCGGTGATGCTGTCCGGGGAAACAGCGGCGGGACAGTACCCGTTCGAGGCGGTCAACATGATGGACCGCATCGTCGCGCGCGTGGAGCAGGACACCGGCTGGCGGGCGATGATCGAGGCAAGTCGTTCGGCACCGGAGCACGCCACCGCGGATGCGATCGCGGCGGCCGCGCGTCAGGTGTGTCACACCATCGGCGCGAAGGCGGTCGTGGCATATACCGCGTCCGGTGCCACGGCGCTGCGCGTGGCGCGTGAACGGCCGGAGGCACCCATCATCTGCCTGACCCCGCATCTGACCACCGCGCGCCGGATGGCGGTGGTCTGGGGGCTGCACGCGATGGTCGCGGCAGATGCCCATTCGATGACCGAGGCCGTGGCACGGGCGGTGCGGGTGGCACAGACCGAGGGCTTCGCCCAGCACGGCGATGAAATCGTCGTCGCTGCCGGCGTGCCGTTCGGCCATTCCGGCACCACCAATTCGCTACGCGTGGCGACAGTCAGGTAGCGTTACGCCGCGTCCTGCAACGACGCGGCGCGGTGTGCCGGCTTCGCTGCCGCATCCTCCAGGATCATGTCCGACGCCTTCTCGGCGATCATGATGGTCGGTGCGTTGGTGTTGCCAGCGATGATCGACGGCATGATCGAGGCATCCACCACGCGCAGCCCATCGATTCCGTGCACGCGCAGCCGCGGATCCACCACAGCGGCCGGCCCGTGCCCCATGCCGCAGCTTCCCACCGGATGGAGGTTCGACACGCCGCGCTTGCGCACATCGTCGGCAAGCTGCTCGTCCGTCATCACCGCCGAGCCAGGCGAGGTCTCCTCCACCACCAGCATTTGCAGCGCGTTCTGCCGCGCGATGTTGCGGGCGATGCGCATGCCCTTGATGACCGCCCGCATGTCGTAGTCGCTGCGCAGGAAGTTGAACCGGATCTCCGGTGGCGCGAACGGATCGGGACTCTTCAGCCGCACCGTGCCTCGACCTTCCGGACGCAAATGCACCGGGCTGATGGCGAATCCCGGGAACGGATGCGAGATGATACCGTCGCGCGTGCGGTCGATCGTGCTCCAGGCCGAAATGTTCATCTGCAGGTCGGGACGCTCGAGGCTCGGGTCGCTGCGCACCAGCGCGCCGACATAGAGGCCATTGCCCGACATCGGGCCGCCGCGCCATAGCACGTACTGCGCGCCGGCGACGAGTTGGCGCGGAATGCTGTGATGCAGTTCGTTCAGCGAGATCGAGCGCGAGATGCGCCAGGTGCAATATGTGTTGAAGTGGTCCTGCAAATTCGAGCCAACGCCGGGCAGGTCGTGGATCACCCCGATGCCCATGTCGTGCAGGTGCTCCGCGGGGCCGATGCCCGACAGCAACAGAAGCTGCGGCGAACCGTAGGCGCCACCGGAGACGATCACCTCGCCCGAGGCGCGCGCGGTTTGCGGTCCGCGCGGCGTGCGATACTCGACGCCGACCGCCCGGCCGTTCTCGATCAGCACGCGCATGGCGTGCGCGCGGGTCTGCACGACAAGGTTCGGCCGCTTGCGCGCCGGCCGCAGATAGGCAGCGGCGGTACTCCAGCGGCGGCGGTTGGTGGTGGTGGTCTGGTAGTAGCCGCAGCCTTCCTGCTGCGCGCCGTTGAAATCGCGGTTTGGCTTGATGCCGGCCTCGATGCAGGCCTGGAGCAGCAGCTTGCCGATCTCCCACTCATACGGCTGATTGGAGACGCGCAACGGCCCGCCGCTGCCGTGGAATTCGCTCGCCCCACGCTCGTTGTCCTCGGCTTTGCGGAAATACGGCAGGACGGAATCCCAGTCCCAGCCTTCGCAGCCGCGCTGGCGCCACTCGTCATAGTCGGCGTGGTTGCCGCGCATGTAGATCATGCCGTTGATCGAGCTGGTGCCACCCAGCACCTTGCCGCGCGGCTGGTACATGACGCGGTTGTTGAGATTGGGCTCCGGCTCACTGTCGAACATCCAGTTGACGCGCGGATTGCAGAACGTCCGCACATAGCCAAGAGGAACGTGGATCCAGGGATTGCTGTCCTTGCCGCCGGCCTCCAGCAGCAGCACGCGATGCCGCCCGGATTCCGACAGCCGTGCGGCGAGTACGCATCCCGCCGATCCGGCGCCCGTGACGATGTAGTCGTAGATGTCGGCACCTTCCACGGCTCGGCTCCTCCTGACACGACAGCGCGACTGTCACCTCTTTCCGCACCGAGAGTAAAGACGCAGCGTTTCGGCGAAACGCCGGACAAAGGCCGGCTTGGCAAAATACTCCTCGGCAAAGCGGCGCGCATTGCGACCGAGTCGCTCACAGGTCTCCGGTTCACGGAGCAGACGCTCGATGGCAGCTCGCAATGCGTCCGCATCGGATGGCGGCACCACCAGGCAATTTTCCTCAGGTGCCAGATAGTCGCGTACGCTATCCGACGCAGAGACGATGAGCGCCTTGCCCATGGCGAACGCCTCTCCCAGTGCCGTCACGCCGCTGGCGTTCAAAGGATGCGGCGTGAGCGGTAGTATCACGAACCGGCTGCTGGCATAGAGAGCACGGAACGCCGCAAAGTCCAGACGCTCCGGCACCAGCCGGATGGAGCCGTGTCTGCGTGGATCGAAAGACACCGCGCGTCTGGTCTTGATGACGAGATCCGATTGAATGCCTGCCATCGCGGCAACCAAGGTGGGGAAATCCCGCTCGGCATCGTCGCCGACGGAGAGAACATACTGCGGCGGTTCGTTGTGCCGCGGATGATAGAAGTCGGTATCGATACTGAGACCGGTCACTCCCACCGGGATTTGCCTGCCCCATCGCTCGGCGATGTAGGGAGCCTGACTCGAATGGATTGCCAGGACACCGTCGACGCGCGGCACGACATAGTCCTGAAGACGATCGCGCACGCGCCAGTCCGGCGTTGGACAAAGATCCCAGATCACGATCGGCGGCTTGAACCGGCACAGCCTTCGCAGCAGCACCAGAAATAACGCACCTCCGTCGTTGGCAACGATCACCAGGTCAACGCGGCGGCGAGCCAGCAGCACCTTCAATGCGCGATACGGATCCAGCGACTGATAAAGCGAGTGCCGGCCTGCGAACGGGTTCAGCGGCAACGGCGTCGGATCCATGATCTCGATGTCGATGCCTTGCTCGGACAGCGTCTGCCATTGGTCGATCGTGTCGGGCCGCGTGCCGGACGTATTGTCCTCCGGCGCAATCCGCCGCGGGATCGCGTACAGCAGCAGGACGCGTAGCCGATCCCGGTGTGTCATGCGTTGCCCGGCTCAGGCCGCGGCGCGGGCCGGCATCGCCACATCCTCCAGGATCATCGCGGCGGCCTTCTCGCCGATCATGATGGTCGGCGCATTCGTATTGCCGCCCACCGCCACCGGCATGATCGAGGCATCCGCCACGCGCAGTCCGTCGATCCCGTGCACGCGCAGCCGCGGATCGACAACGGTGTTCGGGCCATGACCCATCGCACAGGAGCTGGTGGGATGCTGATTGGAAACACCGCTCTGGCGCACATAGGCGGCGAGGTCGGCATCGGACGTGACCGCCGGCCCAGGCTGTAGTTCCGCCGCGATATACGGCCGCAGCGCCGGCTGCTCGGCGATCCTGCGCGCGAGCCGGATGCCGAAGATGACAGACTGCATGTCGTACTCGGTGCGCAGGTAGTCGAACAGCACGGCGGGCGGCGCCAAAGGATCGGAACTGGCGAGCCGCACCGTGCCGCGGCCGTCGGGACGCAGATGCACAGGGCTTATGGTGAAGCCGGGGAAGGGATGCGGCACGATGCCATTCTTGCCGCGCTCCAGCGTGCTCCATTCGAAGATGTTGAGCTGCACATCGGGTCGTTCGAGCCGGGCATCGCTGCGGGTGAAAAGGCCGGCATGGATGCCGTTGCTCGCCATCGGGCCGGAGCGGAACAGCGCGTAGCGCACGCCGGCCGACAGCTTCCGCAACCTGCTGTTCTCCAGGTCGTTCAGCGTGATTGCCTTGCTGCATCGCCAGGCCACGTAGGAGTTGAAGTGGTCGTGCAGGTTGGCGCCGACCGCCGGCATGTCCCGAACCACCTGAACGCCCATGTCCAGGAGATGCTGCGCGGGCCCCAGCCCCGACAGCAGCAGAAGCTGCGGCGAGCCATAGGCACCGCCCGATACGACGATCTCGCCGCGTGCGCGCGCAGTCTCGCGGCCCTGCGGCGTGTGGAATTCCACACCGACCGCTCGGTTGTTCTCGATCAGCACACGCGTCGCATGCGCGCCGGTGCGGATCACCAGGTTCTGGCGATTGCGTGCCGGCTTCAGGTAGGCCTGCGCGGTGCTCCAGCGGCGACGGTTCAGCGTGGTGGTCTGGTAGTAGCCGCAGCCCTCCTGCTGCGCGCCGTTGAAGTCGGGATTGCGCGGGATGCCGGCCTGCTCGCAGGCGTCCAGCACCGCATCGGCGAGTTCGAAGCGGCCGGGCTGATTGGAGACATGCAGCGGCCCACCGGTGCCGTGGAAGTCGTCTGCGCCACGCGTCTGATTCTCGGCCTTCTTGAAGAATGGCAGGACAGAGTCCCAGTCCCACCCTTCGCATCCGCGCTGGCGCCATTCGTCGTAGTCGCCGTGGTGGCCGCGGATATAGACCATGCCGTTGATCGAACTGGAGCCGCCAAGCGTTTTGCCGCGCGGCAGATAGAGCCTGCGGTTGCCAAGCTGCGGCTGTGGTTCGGTCTCGAAGCGCCAGTTCACCGAGGGATTGACATAGGTCCTGGCAAAACCCAGCGGGATGTGGATCCACGGGTTGCGATCGGGCGGTCCGGCCTCCAGCAGCAGCACGCGATAGCGGCCGGACTCGGATAGGCGCGACGCCACTACGCAGCCGGCACTGCCGGCGCCGGTGACAATGAAGTCGTAGGTTTCCCCCGCAGCTTCTGGCATGGCTACCCCGATCGAGACACATCAAGGGTGATGTGATAGCCTATTTTGAGCCTGTCGAAATCTGCTTCATGTGGCGCCCGCAGTTCGATCGGCTGATGACCAGAGCCGGTGGTGAAGCGCCACGTCCTGGCGACGAGATGCCTTGAGAGAGCGCTACAGGTCGGCCCTTCTGATCCAGGCCGCAACTCCAGCCGCCACCAAAACGCCAGCAGCAAGCACCACAACGCTATCCGCGCCCAGCTCGTGGGTGATCCCAATCCAAAGCACCAGCACGGCAATCCCCACAGCGATGCCACCGACCAGGCTCACCTTGCCCTGCTTGATCCGATGCGAGCGCGCCACCGGGCTGGTCCCGGTGGTCATTCCGCCGCCACCTGCACGTGCCCGACGCGCGGGTCGTCGCTGGTGTTCCGCACCCGCTTGAGGTCGCGCCGCACGAACCGGGTATCGTAGCCGTTGAACACATGCTGCAAGAGACCGCACGCCAGATCGGACGTGCCGAAGAACCAGTCGGCGATCGGGTAGGTCAGGTTGAAGTTGCGCTCCATCATCAGCGCCGTGTTGTGGTGGGCGATGTGATGGCGGCGGATCGAGTTCACCAGCGGGATGTGGCGGACGATGCTGTCGTCCTTCACGTGGCAGCAGTAGTGGAACAGCTCGTAGTTCAGGTACAGCCCGACATTGGTGATCAGCAGCAGCCAGCCTGCGTTCGGCAGTCCCACCAGCCCGAGCACTGCCGCCGGCGGCAGCGACAGCGCCATGAACGCCACCAGCGCGTAAGGCGGGAAGAACACGATGCGGAAATCCCGCGTGTTGTCGATGGTCGGCTCGATGTGCGTAAAGAACTGGTGGTGGGCGAGCGTGTGCCGCTTGTAGATGCCCATGAAGCCCTTCACGGGCCGGTGCATGACATAGCGGTGGATCCACCACTCGAACGCGTTGGAGATGCAGAATGCCACGGGGATGACGAGGAACTCGTACCACGCCGGCGCGGCGATCTGCCGCGCGCAGTACCAGATGGCGGCGAAGCCCAGCGCGTAGATCAGCGCGACGTGCGCCCAGCCGAAATAGGCCGGAGCGATGCGGGTGCGGAAGTCGGCGCGGAACGCCGCCTGCCGCTGCGACATCCTGCGAGTGTCCATCGGCGATTTCCTTCGGGTTCGATCAGTGATAGGACGGAAATCCAGGGCAGGACAAGAGGAAGCGATGCTGGAAGTGGAAAAGCCGGCCGACATGAAGGCCCATGTCGGCCAACAGATCGGCACGAGCGAATGGGTGCTGGTCGATCAGGCCATGATCGACAAGTTCGCCGAGGCCACCGGCGACCACCAGTGGATCCATGTCGACGTCGAGCGGGCGAAGCGCGAGATGCCGGGCGGCAAGACGATCGCGCACGGCTATCTGACGCTGTCGCTGCTGCCCCGGCTGTCGCACAACATCCTGCATATCCGCAAGCGGTCGCGCGGCATCAACTACGGGTCGAACAAGGTACGCTTCACCGCGCCGGTGCCGGCCGGCTCGCGCGTGCGGCTGCACCAGACGCTGAAGAATGTCGAGGACATCGAGGGCGGCGTGCGGATGACGTTCGACAGCCAGATCGAGGTCGAAGGATCGTCGCGGCCTGCGCTGGTGGCGGAGAATATCGGACTGGCCTTCGACTAGTCCCGATGGCCAGGTACGGCAAGGCGGGGGCGCCGATCTCGGTCGTCGCAGTCGAATTCGCGTGCGGCGTGGCCGTCATCCGGAACGGACCCAACCAGCACGAGCCCGAGCGCTTCGACCCGAAGACACTGGGCCGCGGCCTTGTCTCCCGTAGCACATTCAGGGACAATGCGGCCGTGAGTTCGCCCGTACGCCACGTCGTCTGCCCGGGCGTAGGAGAGATCTCGACAAGCCTAATCCGACTTCAACGCAGTTAACGGAACGAAAAGGAGAACGGAAATGGCGACTCGTACAATGATCATCTTGGGAGCCGCTTGGGTCGGGCTCTCGCTCGCCGGTGGACCAGTGCTCGCGCAGCCGGCGCCAGCCGTGCCGCACGACCAGGTAACGCCGTCACGCTATAAGAAGCATCCGCGACCTGTCCCGGAACCACAGACCATCGACGCGCTGAACGCGATGAGCCTCGATGCGGCCCGGAAGGGGGTCAACTTCACTCCGCCGCCACCGGGGAGTGAGCACAACTAAAGCGGCGTGGGCACGGCGAAACCGTAACCTCTGCGAGCCTCGCGCTCGACTAGCCGGCGCCGCGCCTGGCTTCGATTCGGTCCCAGATCATCGCCGCGATGTTGATGCCGTCGAAGCGGTCGATCTCCTGGATGCCGGTTGGCGAGGTGACGTTGATCTCGGTGAGCCAGTCGCCGATCACGTCGATGCCGACGTAGCTCAAACCCTGTCGGCGCAGCGTCGGGCCGATCGCCGCACAGATTTCGCGATCGCGCGCCGACAGGGTGCATTTCTCCGGCCGGCCGCCGACATGCATGTTGGAACGTGCCTCGCCTTGCGCCGGCACGCGGTTCACCACGCCGACCGGCTCGCCGTCCACCAGGATGATCCGCTTGTCGCCCTGCCGCACCGCGGGTTCGTAGCGCTGGAACATCAACGGCTCGCGTGAGCGGGCAAAGTGCATCTCCAGCAGCGCGGCCAGGTTCTCATCGTCCGGCTTGATGCGGAACACGCCCGCGCCGCCATTGCCGAACAGCGGCTTGACGATAATGTCGTTGTGTTCGAGCCGGAACGAGCGAATGGCCTCTAGGTCCCAGGTGATCATGGTGGGCGGCATCAGTTCGGGGAAGTGCGTGACCAGCAGCTTCTCCGGCGCGTTGCGCACCGCGGCGGGGTCGTTCACCACCAGGGTTCGCGGATGGATATGTTCGAGCAGATGCGTGGCGGTGATGTAGGCCATGTCGAACGGCGGATCCTGGCGCATCAGCACGACGTCCATCGTGCCGAGATCGAGCGGTTCGGACTCACCGAACGCGTAGTGCGCGCCGCGCCTGCGCTCGACGGTGACGGGGCGCACGCGGGCGAGCAGGCGTTCCTCGCGACGCTCGCCCTGGCGTTTGACACCTTCGCGCAATGCCATGTGGCGCACCTCATAATGCCACAGCGTGTGGCCGCGGCGCTGGCCTTCCAGCATCAGGGCGAATGTGGAGTCGGCGTCGATGTTGATCGTTTCGATCGGGTCCATCTGGACCGCGACCTTCAATTTGCCCGCCATGGCGATTTCCTTGCCTGCATGTACCGGGGTTTTAACACGGCGAAGGCCGAGAGCCACGGCGCAGAGGATCCTCGGTGGTCCTCTGCCGTCGCCACGCCTAGATTGCCCGCTCAGGCAACACTTGGGGACGCGCGGCGCACATGAAATTCGGCTTTACCGTTATGGCGGACATCGACGAGATCGGCTTCTTCAGTCACGCTGAAGGGCTCGGCTATGACTCCGTCTGGGTGACCGACAGCCAGATGCTGTTCTCCGACTGCTACGCGGTGCTGGCGCTTGCCGCGCGGCAGACCAACCGGCTGCGGATCGGTCCCGGCACCGCCATCTGCGGCACCCGCATTCCGCCGGTCCAGGTGGCAGCGATGGCAACGCTGAACCGGCTGGCGCCGGGCCGCGTGTTTCTCGGCATCGGCACCGGTCACACCGCGATGCGCAGCATGGGCCAGAGGCCGATGAAGATCGCCGACTTCGCGGAGTATCTGCGTGTGCTGTCGGCGCTGTTGCGCGGCGAGGTGGTGGACTACGCATTCAACGGTGTCTCCCGCCCGGCCGCGATGCTGATGCATGAATGGAAATACATGAACCTGGAGCCCCGCATCCCGCTCTACGTTTCGGGCTTCGGACCGCGGGCGATGGGGCTGGCCGGGGAATATGGCGACGGCCTGGTGTTCGCGATTCCGCCGCGCGGCGTGCCGGTCGCCACGGCACTCGGTCATGCGCGTCAAGGCGCAAGCCGGGTGAATCGCGACATGACCGGCTTCCACAGCGCGGCGCTGACCAGCGTCGCTGTGCTGCAGCCGGGCGAGGCGGTGGACTCCGAACGCATCAAAGCGGCGCTTGGCCCGAATGTCATGGCGAGCGTGGGCTACTTCTACGCCGACGTGCAACGTGGACGCACACCGCTGCCGCCATTCCTGGAGCGCATCTGGCAGCCATATTGCGCGCTGGTGGAGCAGACGCCGCCCGAGCGCCGGCATTTTCGCAATCACGAATACCACTACACAAAGCTGCATCCCGGCGAGGCGGAGCTGATCGACGCGCAACTGATCCGCGACACCTGCCTCGTCGGCGAGCCCGACGAACTGATCGAGCGCATCCGGCAATTGGAGCGCGACGGCTTGCGGGAGCTCACGTTTGCGGTCGGCAACGACAGCAAGTGGCGTCTGGCCGAGGATTTTGCGCGGCTGGTCATGCTGAAGCTGTAGTTGGCCGCCACTTGCGGGTACCGTGCCCATCCATCTGATGCGATGCAGAGCATGACACGAGAGGAGTACCGGGCCTGGGTGGAGCGCCAGCCGGTCGGCCGTTTCGAGCGGATCGATGGTGTCGTTGTCGCGATCGCACCTGAGCGCGTCGAGCACAACGACCGCAAGATGCTGGCGTGGTTGGCGCTGCGGCGCGCGATCCGCGACGCCGATGCACCGTGCCACGTGCAGGGCGACGGTATGACGGTCGAGGTCGGCGACAGCGACTATGAGCCGGATTCGGTTGTGTACTGCGGCGAGAGGCTGGCTCCCGGCAGTATGACGGTTCCAGAGCCGCTGATCGTCGTGGAAGTGCTTTCTCCCAGCACCAGCGCCACCGACCGAGCTTGGAAGCTGCGCGAATACTTTCGGCTGCCCTTCGCTACGGCATTACCTGATCGTTTGGGCCGACCGCCAACAGATCGTGCACCATCGCCGCGACGACGCGAGCGCGATCGCGACGTCCGTGTTGACCAGCGGCGAGCTTCGCCTTGACCCGCCAGGGATCACTGTCAGCGTCGAGGAAATCTACGCCGACTGAGCCGCTCGGCGGCTGCTCTGGCCCCCACTTGTTCTGCTGATCGCTCCAGCCCACATAGGCGCGTCATGCAGAACATCATGAACGCCGCGACCGACCCTACCGGGTGGCACGGCACCACCATCCTGTGCGTCAGGCGGGATGGACACGTGGCGATGGCCGGCGACGGCCAGGTCTCCATGGGACAGACCATCGTGAAGGGCAACGCCCGCAAGGTGCGCCGGATCGGGGCCGGCGGCGCAGTGCTGGCGGGCTTCGCCGGCGCCACCGCCGATGCGTTCACCCTCCTGGAACGGCTGGAGGGCAAGCTGGAGCGCTTCCCGGGCCAGCTCGAACGCGCCTGCGTCGATCTGGCGAAGGACTGGCGCACCGACCGCTACCTGCGCCGGCTGGAGGCGATGATGGCGGTGGCCGACAAGGACCGCAGCTTTACCCTGACCGGTACCGGCGATGTGCTGGAGCCGGAGAACGGTGTCATCGGCATCGGCTCGGGCGGCAATTACGCACTCGCCGCGGCGCGCGCGCTGATGGCGGTCGACGGCCTGTCCGCCGACGAGATAGCCCGCCGCGCGATGAAGATCGCCGCGGAAATCTGCGTCTATACCAACAACAACGTCATACTCGAGACCATCTGAAATGGAAGTTCCGACCTATTCACCGCGCGAAATCGTCTCCGAACTGGACCGCTTCATCGTCGGCCAGAACGACGCAAAGCGCGCGGTGGCGATCGCACTGCGCAACCGTTGGCGCCGTCAGCATGTGCCTGAGGGAATGCGCGAAGAGATCGTTCCCAAGAACATCCTGATGATCGGCCCGACCGGCTGCGGCAAGACCGAGATCGCGCGCCGGTTGGCCAGGCTGGCGCAGGCGCCGTTCCTGAAGGTCGAGGCGACCAAGTTCACCGAGGTCGGCTATGTCGGCCGCGACGTCGAAAGCATCGCCCGCGACCTGGTCGAGGCCAGCATCACCATGTTGCGCGAGTCGTCCCGCAAGGAGGTGCAGGCGCAGGCCGAGTTGGCAGCGGCGGAGCGGCTGATCACTGCCCTGGTGGGCGAGGGTGCGGCTGCGGATACACGCTCGAAGTTCCGTCGCATGCTGCGCAACGGCGAGTTCGAGCAGAAAGAGATCGAGATCGAGGTCGCGCAGTCGTCCGGCACGCCAATCGGCCAGCTCGACATCCCCGGCATGCCGCCGGGCCAGGTGATCAACCTGGGCGAGATGATGAAGGGCATGTTCGGCGGGCGTCCTGCACAGAAGCGCAAGCTGACGGTGGAGGCGGCGCGCCGGCTGCTGGAGGAGGAAGAGGCCGACCGGCTGCTGGACAACGACCGGCTGACCAAGGATGCGGTGTCGCACGCCGAGAACAACGGCATCGTGTTCATCGACGAGATCGACAAGGTGGCGGCGCGCACCATGGAGGGCGGCTTCCGCGGCGCCGACGTCTCGCGCGAAGGCGTGCAGCGCGACCTGCTGCCGCTGATCGAAGGCACCACGGTCAGCACCAAGTATGGCCCGGTGAAGACCGACCACGTGCTGTTCATCGCCTCGGGCGCGTTCCATCTGGCGAAGCCCGCCGATCTGCTGCCGGAGCTGCAAGGGCGGTTGCCGATCCGCGTGGAGCTGGCACCGCTGTCGCGCGCGGACCTGCGGCGCATCCTGACGGAACCGGAGCACTCGCTGGTGAAGCAGTATGCCGCGCTGATGGCGACCGAGCAGGTGACGCTGACCTTCACCGACGATGCGGTGGAGGCGCTGGCGGAACTGGCGGCGGACATCAACGATCGGGTGGAGAACATCGGCGCGCGGCGGCTGCACACCGTGCTGGAGCGGTTGCTGGAGGAGATCAGCTTCACCGCCACCGACAAGGCGGGCGAGGCAATCACCGTCGATGCCGCCTACGTGAACGAGCGCGTGGCGCCGCTGGCACAGAAGGGCGACCTGAGCCGGTTCATATTGTAGGGGTGCGCTGTTCCAGCAGCGCCGCCAGCTCCGCATCATGCTGGTAGTCCGGCATCAGTCGCCGCAGTGTCGCGTCGCGCGCAGTGGCCGGATGGAAGTAGATCTCGCTGTCGCCATCGGGCAGTTCGGCCAGTAGCCGGCGCAGGCGCTCCCGCGTCATGTGTCCGCTCCAGGCGATGCCGAAGCAATGGTCGGTGGTCGTCATCCCCGCCGCGCGAACCTGCCGGCGCAGCAGACGCGACCAGTGATACAGGGCGTGGGCGCAGGGCCCCAGGCGTGTCCCACAGCGTGCGAGCACCGCGGGCGGTTCGGCGGGGACGCGCACATGCGAGAGACCGAACTCGCGACCGATGTCGAGCAGCAGGCGCCCGACCGTCGGATGCAGATGCATGTGCTTGTGCGCATCCGCGTGCGCCAGCCGCAGACCGGTGGCAGCGAACGCGGCGAACTGCGCGCGGATCTCCGCGGCGAGTTGACGGCGGACGCGCGGACGCGCGGCGTAGTTGATGCCCAGCCGAAGCTGGCCCGAAGGGAACCAGCCTTGCGCGTCCACCAGATCGGGGATCCGAGTCGGCGGCAGCACGGCGGGACCTTCGATCACTACAAGATGCAGCCCGACATGCAGGTCCGGCATGGCGCGCGCGCGGCGTACGGCGTCGGCCGCGGCAGAGCCGGCCATCATCAGGCTGGCGGCATGCAGTTTGTCGGCGCGGTGCGCACGCTCGACAGCCTCATTGACCGATTGGGTAAGGCCGAAGTCGTCGGCGGTGAAGGTGACGCGTTGCAAGGTTTCTCAGTGGTGCCGGACCATCTCGGCCACCCGCTCGGCAATCATGATGGTGGGGATATTGGTGTTCGTGCGGGAAACCTCCGGCATCACCGATGCATCCGCGATGAACAGGTTCTCCGCCCCGACAACCTTGCCGCCAGGATCCACCACCGTTTGCGCGTCCGCGGGATCGCCCATCCGGCAGGTGCAGGAGGCATGCCAGGCGGATTGCACGTTGTCACGCACATGCTGCTCCAACCTGGCGGGATCGGCGAGCAGCTCAGGCAGCGGCGGGGCATCGCTGATCACCTTGTCGAACAGGAAATTCCGCAGACTGGCCGACGAGTCCATCATCAGCGCCGCAACATTCGTCAGCACGACGTTCCTGAGATTCTTCTGGCCGACATTGCGTACCCGCTGGGAGAATTTCGAGGCGAACAGGTTGGACATGTATTGCGGCACCGGATCGCTGGTCAGGATGCCCGCCATGCGACGGAACGCATCCACCATCCGGTCCAGATCGCGCCGATCGCTCAGCCAGTTGAAATCGACGTACGGTTCGTCGTCTGGATCGGGCGAAACCAACCGCACTTCGCCGGTCGAATACGAGCGGCCGATATAAGAGGACAGCGTGCCGATGCGCACGCCGATCGCGTGCCATGCGGAGCGGCAGACCGCCATCATCACCATGTCCGCGTCCGGCACACCCGTCAGGCCGGAGGACCAGCGCAGGTAGGTATAGTTCCGCCGCAGTACCATCTTGTGCCGGGCCACCGGCCGCAGATAGCCCGAGATATGGATCGCCGGATGATCCATCAGGTTGCCGCCCACGCCCGGCCGGTCCACCTGTACCGCGATGCCGTGCCGGCGCAGATGCTCGCCTGGGCCGATGCCGGACAACATCAGCAGCCACGGCGTGTGCAGCGCACCGGCGGAGACCACGACATTGTCGGCGGTGATTGTCTCGACCGCGCCGTTGCGACGCACCTCCGCCCCGCTGGCACGCCCGTTTGCGAACAGGACACGCCGCGCCTGCGTCTCACCGAGGATTTGCAGATTGCTGCGCCGCCGCGTCGCCGCGTCCAGATAACCCACAGCCGAGGAACGGCGCGCGGCGCCGTCGTTGGACAGCGGCAGCGGCGAATAACCCTCGCCGAATGCACCGTTCATGTCCGGACGCATCGGATAGCCGAGTTCGTTCCAGACCTTAGTGACGGAGAGGGTGAAGTCGTCCCACTGCTCCATCGGCATCCGGCGAACCGTGATGGGGC
>JANWJK010000145.1 GCA_025452005.1 Acetobacteraceae bacterium
CGCACCATGCCGCCCCAATCAGCGGCAGGCGGCGGAATGCCCAGGCCAAGAAAGCTGAGGCTCGCCGAGGTGAAGATCGCAAATGACACGCTGGTGGCGAATTGCGCCGCGACGACTGGCAGCACGCCGGGCCAGATATGGCGGCGGATGATCCACAACGGTCCACCGCCGGTGGCGCGCGCTGCCTCGACGAACAGCATCTCGCGAATCGCCAGAGCCTGTCCGCGCACCAGCCGCGCGATCGGTGGCCACATCACGAAGCCTAGCACCAGGATCAGGTTACGCAGACTGGGGCCGACCATGACTGTGATGATCAGCGCCAGTACGAGACCCGGTAGCGCGATGAACAGGTCGATGATTGCGGCGACCGCGACATCCACCGCGCCGCGCAGCGTTCCGGCGACAAGTCCCACCGGGACGCCGATGATCATGGCCACCAACGCGGCGCCGAAGCCGATCGCCAGCGAAGCGCGCGCGCCATAGATCACCCGGCTCAGCACGTCGCGGCCCAGATCATCGGTGCCGAGCCCATGAGCCGCACTCGGCAACGCCAGCATATCAATGCCCGACGCGTAGGGGTTCTGCGGCGCGAGCAGCGGCGCGGCGATCGCGACTATAGCGATGCACGCAACCAGACCGGCACCGAACCAGCGTTCGGGACGGGTCACGACTCGTGCCGGATCTGCGGATTGGCCACCGCGTAGCCGATATCGGCCAACAGATTCATCAGCACGACGCCGACGACGATCAGCATGCCGATGGCGAGCATCACCGGGAAATCGCGTGCTTCGATCGCGGCCACAAACAGACGACCCGTGCCGGGCATCGAGAAGATCGTCTCGGTGACCACGGCACCGCCGGTGAGCTGGCCAATGGATATGCCGACGAAGGTGATCACCGGCAGGATGGCATTCGGCGCCGCATGACGGAACGCCACGCGCCACTCGCCCAGTCCCTTGGCCTGTGCCACGCGGATGAATGGGCGCTGCATCACGCTGGCGTATTCCGCCCGGTACACGATCGAGAAGGCGCCGAAGTAGTAGGCGGACAGCGTCAGCACTGGCATAATCATGTGTTGCAGGTGGACGCCGATGCCATCCGACCATGGCACCCAGCCGGTCGAGGGCAGCAAGTTGAGCTTTACCGAAAGCACGAAGATCAGCGACACTCCGAGCATGAAATTCGGCACGGTGATGCCCACCAGGTTGGCGGTGGTCACCGCAGGCTGCACGACACCACGCGCAACCGGAATCGTATTGCAAACCACGGCGGCGATCACCGCCAACGCGATCGACCAGAACGTGAGCTCCAGCGTCACCGGAATGCGCTCGGCGATCGCGGCGGCAACGCTCTGCTGTGTGGTGTAGCTGCGGCCCAGATCGCCACTCAGAGCGCCCCCCAGCCAGTGCAGGTATTGGATCACCGCCGGTCGGTCGAAGCCGTACGCCGTGTTCAGCGCGGCGATTGCCTGCGGGCTGGCATCCTGGCCCAGCATCATCTCTGCCGGGCTGCCGAGGAGCTGGGTCACGGTGAAGAACAGCAGGGCCGAGACGGCGATCGCGGTCGCCAGCATCAGCAGCACCCGGCGCACGATCAGCCTGAGCATCGGCCTGAACCATCCCCCTCCTGCCGTTCAGCCCGATCCGACCCTTGGTCCTCCGAGCGAGGGGATGGTATACCAAGCTGCCTTGGTATACCAAAGCACACGCCGAACCAACGGAGGCCCCGCATGCGCTTCGGACTGTTCCATAACCTGCACGACCTCACCCGGCAGCGCGACTACGCCGACCTGCTCGACGAGCTGCGCGAGCTCGCGGCAATCTGCGACGAAACGGATTTCGACGTGCTGTGGATGCCCGAGCACCATTTCAGCGTGTGGGGGCGCGAGCTGCTGCCCAATCCACTGATGACCGCGGTGGACCTCGCTGCGCGAACCAAGCGCATCCGCATTGGCCTCGCGGCGGCTATCGTCACCTTCTGGCACCCGCTGCGAGCGGCCGAGGATATCGCGCTGCTCGACCAGCTCACGGGAGGACGGGTTGAGATCGGGTTCGGACGGGGCAACTACGGGCTGGAGGCGAGCAACCTCAATCCGGACGCCGACCCGAACGACCAGGCCAGGAATAAGCTAGTGTTCGACGAGGCGGTGTCGGTGATCAAGGCCGCACTCACCCAGGAACGGTTCTCGTTCAAGGGCAAGGTTTACGAGTTCCCTGCGCCGGGGTTCCGCGCCGACCGCGCCCATACCGTCAAGGATCCTGAATACGTCGATCCGCGGACCGGCGAGCTGATCAAGCTGTCGATCTATCCGCGTGCGCGGCAGGACCCGCTGCCGATGTGGGAAATGGTGAACTCGCTCGACTCGATCGAGAACGCCGCGCGGCAGGACCTCGGAATCATCATGTGGCGCCCGCCGGTCGCTGCACTGCGCGAGCGGCTGTGCACGTATCGCGACAGGCTGCGCGAGGCTACCGGCAAGGACCTGCCACTCGGCTCGCGGGCCGCGGTCATGCGCGACACCTTCGTGGCCGACAGCGAGGACGAGGCGGTACGCATCGCTGGCAGACCGATGATGGAATCGCTCAACTTCTCCAACTGGCGCGGACCGAGCGTCTATCTCGATCCCAACGAGACACTGCCGGCCGAGCAGGAAGCGGCGTTGAAGAAGCAGCTCACCTACGAGTTCGTGCGCGACCGCAGCGTGTATTTCGGCCCGCCGGAGAAGATCGTGCAGCAGGTCCTGCATCTGCACCGCGAAACCGGGATCTCCAGTGTGATCTTCAAGACCTCATGGGCCGGTTTGCCGCATGCGGCGGCGCGCGAAAGCGTGCGTCGGCTGGGGACCGAGGTGATTCCGGCGATTCGCGCCGGGCTGCGAGCGAACCAACGCGCTGTGGCAGCGGAATAGGGGCGCGTGCCCCGTTCAACCATTGCCCTTCAGCACCTCCATCCCGAATCGCGCCGAGCGCTCGACGAAGGCGGCACAGCGCCGCGCGGCCAGGTCGGGCGCGCGCCTCTGCACCGCGGTGAAGATGCCGCGCAGCAGCGCCGCCGTACGCAACTGGCGAGCCTGTGGGGCCTTCTGTGTCGTCAGATGCCGCAGATAGGCGATGCGCGCTTCCAGCGTCTCCAGGATGCGTCGAGCGATTTCGTTGCCGCTGCCGGCAAGCAGCACGGCATAGAAGGAACGGAACGCCTCGACATAGGCGGCGCCGTCCAGGGCCCGCGCTGCCGCTTCAGCGCGCACCACCGCTTCACCCAGAGCCGCCACTTGCTCGTCGTTGGCTCGCGCAATGAACAGCCGCGCCATCGCCGGCTCCAGTGCGGCGCGAACCTCGTAGATCTGCCGCGCCTCCTCGCGCGACACGACGGCGACGGAGAACACGCCGCGATGCCCGCGCACGACAAGCCCTTCGGCCTCCAGCGACTGCAAGGCAGCGCGCACGCCGGTGCGGCTGACCCCGAGCCGATCGACCATCTCGCGCTCGACAAGCCGCGTCCCCGGCACGAGGCGCAGCGAGAGGATGGCCTCGCGCAAGGTCTGCGTGCTGCGACCCGCCCTGGTGTTGTGTCGTGGCCCCATGAGCGTTCCTATACAGCGCGCATGATGCCCTGCGGAGATGACGAGCGATGACCGAGCGGATGCTGCAGAGATCGGTTGCGCCTGCGCTCCGATATTGGGACAATGGTGGCGAACGGCCGCCGGTGATGCTGGTTCACGGTGTCGGCGCCGATGGCACGAGCTGGGACCAAATAGCACCGGCGCTCTCGCCCGAGTTCCGCGTATTGCGCCTGGATTTGCGCGGGCATGGACGATCAGGACACGTCGACGGCGCGCTGACGCTCGATGACTTCGTGCAGGACGTGGTTGACGTGCTCGATGCCTGTGCGGTGCCCGCCGCGAATATCGTGGGTTTCTCGCTGGGCGGCATGATCGCGCAGGGCATCGCCTTGCAACATGTGCACCGGCTGCGCCGGTTGATTTTGCTCAGCGCCGTGGCGGGCCGTACGGCGGAAGAGCGCGAGCGGGTGGAGGCGCGGCTGGCGATCTTGCAGGAACAAGGCGTCGCCGCAATCACCGGAGCCGCGCAGGAACGCTGGTTCACGAAGGACTTCATTGCGCGCAATCCCGACCTCGTGGCCCGGCGCATGCAACAGTTACAGGAGAACCACGGGCCCTCCTACGCCGCGGCCTACACCGTGTTCTCCACCAGCGACCTAGGCGAGCAGTTGCATGCGATCCATGCGCCGACGCTGATCGCGACCGGCGAGCACGATATTGGCTCGAACACGCGCATGGCGCGCTTCATGCACGCGCAGATCGCGGGATCAAAGCTGGAGATTCTGCCCAGCCTGCGTCACAGCATCCTGGTCGAGGCGCCCGAGCTGGTCACCCGGCTGGTGCGTGATTTCCTGCGGAGCTGACCAACGCACGAAGTTCTCGATCGCCGTCAACATGGAGCGATCCACACCTGATAAGGAACCGCGCCAGGCCATCCGGCAGATGCGCGAGCTCGTGCAGTTGGCGGAGAAGGGTGGCTTCGAGATCGCCCGGGCGGCGGAACACCACACGATCGAGCTGATGGCCGGATGCTGGCACGTCCAGTCGAGCTCTTTGGCGGCGAAACGGCAGTCCTTGCAGAACTTCATTGTCCGCGTCCCAGCTGATCGTGCTGGTCGCCGAGGCTCCTCATAGCGCATCCACCCTGCAGGCGATCCGTGGAAGAGAACGGATCAAGCAACACGGCAGCCATCGGCGCGGTCATGTTGTTCACCTACCAGCCAAGTTCGGGCAAACGGTGTCAAGTAATTGGTGCCGGACCATCATTGTGGTGGACAACGGTGACCGGGACCTCGCCATCGCGGACGAAATGACGACGTTGCACGCGTTCCCCTGAAGGACGGTGACAGCGGTGCTGACGATGGTAGGTCGCGCAGCCCAAGTGCGCGGCGCATCTGCGCCTCGGTTGCGTGTAGGCGTGGTTCGTCCGTCGACTGTTCCCCTCCGTGCCAACAAGAGTGAGACACAGACCCCCTCGGAGTTTAGACCCGACGGGATGGAAGGATGATCTCACTCATGCCCATGGTTCAGACGCCGAACGACGATACTGATGACGGTGCCGCGATGAACGGAGGCCGTAGGCCGACGGTCGTGGCGGCA
>JANWJK010000146.1 GCA_025452005.1 Acetobacteraceae bacterium
GCGCCCGACGGCGAACACCGCAAAAGCCGCCCCGGTCGGCAGCCGCAGCCGCTGCTCCAGGACAAGCAGCGCGAAATCGATGTTCGGTGCAATGCCGGTCATCGCCTGCATCGCCTCGATCAGACGAGGGGCGGGCGGCGGCGGCGGCGTTCGTGCCAGTATCGACGCGGCACGCGGGTCGCCGTCCGGGTACAGCGGATGGCCGAAGGCCGGGATTCGTTCGCCGCGCGCCAGTCTGACGGCGACGGCAGCCGGAGGATCGGCGGTCACGGCCGGGTCGGCAAGCAGGTGGCGAAGCTCGTTCGTCATGCCGCCATGCAGCGGACCGACCAGCGCGGCAAGACCTGCCAGTACGCAGGCACCGAGCGGCGCCCGGGTCGATGCCACGACGCGCGTGGCATAGGTGGAGGCGTTCAGCTCGTGATCCGCGGTCAGCACCAGCGCGCGGCGGATCAGGTCGGCCGCCTTCGGCCCCGCCCCCCAGGCCGACGCCAGCCGCTCGTGCACCGGCAGCGAGGATTCCCGTGCAGCGGTGCCCGGCAGACCGGCGGCTGCCCAGGCCATGCGATCGAGAATGCGCGCAGCGTCAGGCAGGACGCTGTCCACGCGCCCCGTCCAGCGGCCAGCCATCACGAGATCGGCCATAGCGGCAATGCACCGCTCGGCAACACCGGCTGCCGCCCGGGTGCGCGGCCAGGCTCCGCGCGACAGCGAACGCGGCACAGAGTCCACCTGCCACAACAGTGCCGCCACGTCTTCCAGCGTTGCGGTTTCCGACAGGACGACCGCGTCCTGGCCGCGGTATTCCAGACGGCCGTCCTCGATCCGCGTGATGGCGGAGACCAGGATCGGCTCACCCCAGCTTATCGTCGAGGCAGCGACCGCGCGGCGGCTGCGCCCGTTGCGGTTGCGCTCGGCGAGACGCTGCACATCGGTCGCGTCGTACAGGCTGCGGCGTGGATCGTCCGGGGCGGCGGTGACGCCGATCCGGTTGCGGCTGACATAGGCGTACAGCGTCTGGCGCGACACGCCGAGGCTTGTCGTGGCCTCCTCCGCGGTGAGCCATCGGGCAGACGGAGCGGCGTTGTCGGCTGGCATGTTGATTTACTTGATCAAGATTGACGAAGTGGTGCTCAACGTATGGCATGGCGGCATCCACCTGCCAAGGAGAGCGCACATGCCGCGTGGCGAGACGAGCAACGTTGCCGATGGGCTGGAGAATGTCGTCGCGGCGGAGACCGTGCTGAGCAAGGTCGATGGCGAGGCGGGCGTACTGGTCCTGCGCGGCCATCTCCTGCAGGACATTGCCGGACGCCGCAGCTTCGAGTGGCTCACCGGACTGCTGTGGCAGGACTTCGTCGACCGCCCGCTCGGCGGGGAGGTGCTGCGCCGCGACCTCGGCCTGGCGCGGGAACGCGCGTTCGCGCAAATGAGCGACCTGCTGCCGGCCACCTGCCGTCTATCGCCGCTGGGAGCGGTGCGCATGTTGCTTGCCGCGGTACCGGACGATGCGGCGGACGCGCCGCTGCTGCTGACAGCGAGCGTCGCTGTGGGCCTGGCAGCGGCGATCCGCATCCGTGACGGCAAGCCACCGGTGGCACCCGATCCGCAATCAACCCACGCGGCGGATTTCCTGCGCATGCTGAAAGGCACGCCGCCGACACCGGACGAGGCTGCCGCACTTGATACCTATCTGGTGACCGCGGCCGATCACGGACTGAACGCGTCGACGTTCACGGCGCGCGTTGCCGCATCCACCCAGGCGAGCCTGACCGATGCGGTGACAGCGGCGCTGTGTGCACTGAAGGGGCCGTTGCATGGCGGCGCGCCGGGGCCGGTGCTGGATATGCTCGATGCGATCGGGCCGGCGGAGAACGCCGAGGCCTGGCTGGATGAAGCAGTCATGCGTGGCGACCGGCTGATGGGGTTCGGCCACCGTATCTATCGCGTGCAGGACCCGCGCAGCGATGTGGTGAAGGCGGTGGTCGAGCGGCTGAACCGCGATATCGGCCGGCTCCACTATGCAGAGGCGGTGGAGCAGGCGGCGCTGGCGGTGCTCGCGAAGCGCAAGCCGAACCGCTCGCTGCAGACCAATCTCGAGTTCTACACGGCGCTGCTGCTGGAGGCGCTTGGACTGCCGCGCGACGCATTCACCGGTGCGTTCGCGGTTGCGCGCGTCGTGGGCTGGATCGCGCACGCCCTGGAACAGCAGGCAGGCGGGCGGTTGATCCGGCCGCAGTCAGCGTATATCGGGCCGATGCCGCGAGGCTGACGTCGCCAGAGTTGCCGCCTTACCATGCCTGCCATGGGCAGGCGCGCAGTGATCGTGAATGACCGGATGCAGCGTGGCTATCGCTACGAGTTGACCGCGCCGATCGGGCGCGACTTCGATCCGGAGTTCGCTCCCGAACTCACGCCGCGGCAGATGCTCGAACTCGGCGTGTTCGGTGGCAAATACCTGACGGACACGCGCGACGAATTCCCCGCCGGTTGGTTCCGCCGCGCGAAGCTGTCGCCGCTGCATCGCGACCGCAGGCTCAACTTCTTCGGCGTCGACGCCAGCCAGCCGCTATCGGTATGGCGTGCCAAGGGCTGGATCCATCCCGACGATCCGCGCGGCTGGTTCCAATGGTACTGCCGCTACTACATGGGCCGGCGTATGCCGGAGGAAGACCGTCGCCAGATCAGGCGATGGAAGGCGATGCGACGACACATCAGGCAGATCCAAGTGAATTGCGAGGCGGGGAACCTCGATTGCCGCCGGCGCCAGCGCCAGGCGCTGCTTCACTGGGCCTATGACAGCCGCCGGTTCTGAGACTGAGCGCGTCGCTACTCCTCGAAGGCGAAGATGCGCCTCCAGTCATTCTTCATGCTGACAACGACCCAGCCCTGCTTCATCGCCTCGTCGTGCAACGCCTGGGTGAAGCTGCCGACCTTGGTGCCGGGCAGTCCCAGGGCAGGACCATACGCGTACTCGCGCTTCGCATCATCGTGCAGCACGAGCATCGCGAGCCGGGCACCGTCGCCGGCCTTGGTGTATTCCAGCATTTGCCGGTCGCCGGTCGAGTTGCCGAAGGCGGCACGTGGCCGGCGGCCGATCATCAGGTGGATGCCCTCCGGCTTGCCGGCATTGTCGTCGTTCAGCAGCAGCTTCGGTTCCTTGGTAAGTACCGGCCGGCCGCTCTTGTCGTAGCCATAGCGCGTGCCGCCGGCGGTGCCGACCACCTGCTCTGGCGGGATGCCGTAAACCTGTTCGGCATAGACCCGCACAAAGTCCTGGCCGCCGCCGGTGACGATATAGGTCTTGTAGCCGCTGGCCCGCAGGTACTTCAGCAACTCGATCATGGGTTGGTAGGTGAGCTCGGTGTACGGTCGCTTCCAATGCGGATCCCTGGCGGTATCGAGCCATGCCCTCGCCTGCGACCGGAACTCCTCGACACTCATGCCGGTGAGCGTGGCAGCGAGTATCTTGAAAAGATCGTCCATCGGCAGCTTCGCGATCGCCGCACGGTTGCCCGACAACACGGTCTTGAACGGCTCGCTGGTCGCCAGCGCGGGTTTCGCCTTCACGACCGCCGGCACTCGATCCAGGCAGTAGACCACCTGCGAGTACATGGGTTGCTCGACCCATAGCGTGCCATCCTGATCGAAGGTGGCGATCCGCTCCGCCGGCGGCACGAATGTCGCGCTCGAGGTGTCCGTGGTCTCCTGCACGAATCTGACGATCGCCTGTTTGGCCGGGCCGTCGCGCCACGACGGCAGCACATCGTCCGCGCCGCGCGCCGGAACCGCGGACTGGCTGGCCAGTGCGGCGATGCCGATGATGGCTGCGCGGCGGGTAACGATGGGCATGGAGGTTGTCTCCCTTGGCGGCAATCCCTCAATGCAGCACTCGGCGGGCGCGTTCGATGACGCACCCGCCGTGCCGTCCGTCCAGCTATTGCCCTTCGTGCGCCCTGATCATTTCGTCGACCTGCGCCTTGACGGCCTCGAGGTTGAAGCTGGCCGGCGCCTGCATCGGAGGATACTCGATCGCCGTCTGCGCCAGCGTACCGACCTCCTGCTGCACAAGCACGAAACGCCAGAACTCACGGGCATAGAACTCGTTCATGTAGCCGCCGCCCATGTTGTTCAGGCTCTCGCCGCGGATCGATGGCGTCCGCTCGAACGGATCCTGGCGGATGTTGACGATCGTCGGCATGTCGGTCGTCACCTTCTCGCCGGGCCATCCCCACGGCTGCTGGAAGAACTGGAACTTGAAGTCATCGATCCGCAGCGCGCCAAGCTTCGGTCCGCCGAAGTAGAACAGCTCATGCCGCGCCGACGGCCCTCTGCCCAGCAGCAGTTCGGTCTGGTCGAAGCCGTCGAGGTGGTTCTTGTAGGTCCGATCACCGAGCTTCACGCCCGACAGCAATTGGGTCGTGATGTTGGGATTGCCCGCCGCCGCGGCGAGCGTCGGCAGCCAGTCGAGGCCGGAGAAGATGCCGTTCTCCACCGCGCCCGGCTTGACCTTGCCAGGCCAGCGGATGATCGCCGGCACGCGGAAGCCGCCTTCGAACACGGTACCCTTGGTGGCCCTGAACGGCGTCATGCCGCCGTCCGGCCAGGTGAAGACCTCCGCGCCGTTGTCGGTGGTGAAAATGACAATGGTGTTGTCAGCCTCGCCGATGTCCTGGAGATGCTTCAACAGATCGCCGATGCTGTCATCCATCTGCGCCATGCCGGCCTCTTCCAGGCCGTAGTTGCTCTGGTAGGTCATCTTCGCCTGGTACTTGGGTGGGATGTAGGTGAACACGTGCATGCGCGTCGTGTTGTGCCAGACGAAGAACGGCTTGCCGTCCTGCTTCGCCTTGTCCATGAAGTCCTCGCTGGCCTTCACCAGCACGCCGTCGAACGTCTCCATGTCGTAGCGGGCCTTGCGGCCTTCCTGCCAGTTCTGCCGACCGGCCATGTCCGGGAACGGCGCCAGCGGGCCCTCATCGACGATCCGTTGCCTGCCGACCTTGCCCCAGCGCGGCTGCATCGTGGGATCGTCCACGTCGGTCGCATAGGAATGTATCAGGTCGCGCGGGCCATACTTGTCGATCCAGTCCTGCGGGTAGTCGAACCAATAGGGATCGGACATCGCATCGAGGTGATACAGGTAGCCGAAGAACTCATCGAACCCGTGTACCGTCGGGAGATACTTGTTCAAATCGCCCAGATGGTTCTTGCCGAACTGCCCGGTTTCGTAGCCGAGCGACTTCAGTACGGTGGCGAGCGTCACCGCCTGGTCGGGCAGGCCGACGTCGGCGCCGGCCTGGCCCACCGTGGTGAGGCCGGTGCGCAGCGGCAATTCGCCGGTGATGAAGTTCGCCCGACCGGCGGTGCAGCTTGCCTCCGCGTAATAGTCGGTGAACATCATGCCTTCGGAGGCCAGCTTGTCGAGGTTCGGCGTCTTGCCCGACATGATGCCACGGTGGTAGGCGCCGATGTTGAACCAGCCGACATCGTCGCCCATGATGACAAGGATGTTGGGCTTTCGAGCGGGCGCCTGCGCCGCCGCTGGAGGCGACAGTTGCAACGCTCCGAGAGCGACGCCCATTGCCACCAGGATGCCCATCAGAATTCGCAGTCTTCCTCGCACACTCATGTCACCCCTCCTATCGCTGTTTAGTTTCGCCGCATGACGCGACACGCTGATGACAGTGTCGCTACGCTATGTTGACGGCTATAGATCGAACCTCCCTTGCCGCGGATCGTTGATCTTCCCGGCCCTCCGCGAGCGCGACGCCGCCTGCGCACGCGGCTCGGACGGATGGAACGCCGATGTCCAGAGCTTCCGCCGCGTCTCATAGGCGCGCTGCCGCTCCGAGGCCTCGGCCAGAAACTTCGCCGTCACCTCCACCCTCAACGGCGGCAGTCCGCCGCGCTCGGTCATGTCCGCAGCGCCATGTCGCGCAGTTCCGGCACCACCCACAGCGGCCGCTCGCCGCGATGCACGCGCAGCACATTGTCGAACGCATTGCGCGTCTGCTTCACTCGCGTCTCGCGGCTGGCGCCGGCCAGGTGCGGCGTCAGCACGACGTTGTCGAGCGACAGAACCGGCTCCGACGGCGATGGCGGTTCGGCGGGGAACACGTCGAGACCGGCACCCGCGATCTTGCCACTGCTGAGCGCCTCGTGCAGCGCCGGGAAGTCGATCACCGGCCCGCGGCTGCAATTGATCAGCACCGCATGCGGCTGCAGATATCCCAGTTCGCGCGTGCTGATCATGTTGCGCGTCAACGATGTCAGCGGCACGTGCAGCGTGACGATGTCGGAGGTGCGCATCAACTCGGGCAGCAGGCGGTAGCGGACACCGAGCGCGTCTTCCTCGTGCTCCGGAAGCCGCACGATGTCGTTGTACTGGATGCGCATGTCGAAGCCGCCGGCGGCAATGCGCGCGACGCGCTTGCCGATCGTGCCGTAGCCGATGATGCCGAGTGTCTTGCCCTGCATCTCGTAGAACGTCGGCATCGGCTGATTGCCACGCCAGCGGCCGCCCGAGGTCATCGCATGCTGCGGCACCAGCTTGCGGTACACCGCGAGCATCAGCAGGATGGTGTGCTCGGCCACCGCGCGCGAATTGGCGCCGCCGTTGTTCGCCACCAGCACGCCGGCACGCCGCGCGGCATCGAGATCGACGTGGTCGTAGCCGGCGCTGAACAACTGTGCCAGCCGCAGCCGCGGGGCGGCACGGAAGAATGCATCGTCCATCGGGTTGACGTTGCCGATCAGGTACTCGGTATCCGCGAGCGCCGCGGCGTAGCCCGTGCTGCCGGGGGCACCGACGACGAGTTCGAAGCCGGGAGGCGTCATCTCCTGCGCTTCCTTCACAGTCTGCTCAAGCGTGTTCACCAGCAGCACCTTGGTCGGCATCGGCATTCCTCCTCGGCTTCAGTCAGAAGCGATGGTCAAGCCATTCACCGCTCCGCGCGGATCGTCGCGGCGGTCTTCTCGGCGATCATCAGCACCGGGATGTTCAGATTGGCGCAAGGCACCGTCGGCATCAACGATGCGTCGCACACGCGCAGGCCCTCGACGCCGATCACCCGCGCGGCGGCATCCGTGACCGCCATGCGGTCTGACGGATCGCCCATGCGACACGACCCGCACGGATGCCAGGTGCCGTTGACGCGCTTGCGCAGATGCGCCTCCAGCAGTGTGTCGTCGGCAGCGAGCGCCTCGGCGGAATACTCGGTGCCGACCGCATAGGTCATGACCTTCCTGCGGATGGCGTCGCTGCGGTCCATCAGCGGCGCAGCCACCGCCGTGATCGCCGCATTGCGCCTACCCGGCCGCGTCAGTTCGCGAATGCGGGGCGAGTAGCCGCTGGGGAACACGTCCAGCACGACCCCTGCCCGCTGCGCCGCCGTCATCGCGCGCACGCCGATGCGGAACGCCTCCTTCAGCCGCGCCATGTCGCGCGGATCCGACAGCATACGGAAGTCGATGTCGGAGCGCCGGTCGGGCGACGAGGACAGCCGCACGCGGCCCGTGGAGTATGACTTGTTGACCCAGAAGCCGAGC